>JAVBSY010000032.1:0-55424 GCA_031556475.1 Azoarcus sp. | reverse complement strand
GGCAATGGCACGACTGCTCAAGCCTTCGTTGCAGCATCGATGAATCACGTTACGATCATCCAGGCTCAAATGCCTATAGTTCATTCCCATGCAAACACCCTATCAAAATTCAGGTGTTGCACTTCAGGTTAGAGCGCGCCGGCGATATTGCCCGGCAGACACATGACCTGCCGTATGGTACAAAGATAGAATTACTGGTAAAAGATTAAAGTCGATATAAATCAATATATTATGTATTTTTGACACTTTGTCGTTGCCAATAGGCCGGCAGTGCCGCCGGCTTGATACCTGCTGGAGAGATTGTTCTGATGTCATACCGGCTCGGTGAAAAAGAACATGCAGCTATTTCTGCCCTCCGTCCCGAGCGACGTACCGAGCACTTGGTGAAGCGAGTTGCAGACTGGGAGGAGATCTGGGGGCTCAAGTCGGCCAGCGGTTGGGTAACGGCGAGGACTGAAGCAAATGGAGATGCGTTTCCCGTGTGGCCTCATGCAGACTACGCGCAGGCATGCGCAACGGATGAATGGGCCGGCAGTAGTGCCGAATCCATCCCTCTGGCGCATTTTATGTCCGCTTGGATGGCTGGGCTCACGATAGACGGTGTAAGCGTCGCGGTATTTCCAACCCCTTCGTCAGGCGGTGTCGTTATGGAGCCCGGCGTCTTCAAAGCGTTGTTGGAGCGTGAGCTTGAAAATTACTATTGAGCGCCAGGCTGCTGACAACCCTGCTGAGGTCGAGCCTTGCCGTAAGGCAAAAGCGTTTGTCGACTGAGTCGGGAAGCCTGAATCGCCCCTATCTGTCGCTGGACGACGATGTGGTCGAGGGCTGACAATCCGGTCCGGCGAGCAGTCGGCCGGCTTATGCTGTTCGCCTGCCGCCGATCCTGGCCGTTAGCCATTCCATGGGGATCACCATGATTCGATATTTCGTGCTTCTTCTTTCTCTCGCGTTGATGTCTGTTGGCGCGCAAGCCGACACGTTGAAGTCGGAGGCCGAGGCGAAGCAGCTTGCCGGGAAAATAATGGAGAAGGTCGGGAAGGGCGATCTTGCCGAAGCATTCGCGGTGATGAAGCCGTATGTGGTTTTCCCGGATTCGGAACTGCAGGAGAAGGTGTTCCAGACAAAGTCGCAGCGCGATCAATTTGGCGCCCGCTATGGGAAAACGGTCGGTTTCGAGTTCATCAGGGAGAAGAAGGCCGGGGAGTCCATCCTGCGCCTGACCTATGTCGAGAAAACGGATAGGCATGCCCTGCCGTGGATGTTTGTTTTCTACAAGGCGCCGAACGGTTGGGTACTCAATAGCTTTGCGTGGAGCGACCAGATATTGAGCGCCTTCGAATAGATATTCGACTGGCTCTTTTATACGGTTTTTTTGTAAATCAGAACGGATCGTGAGTTTGGTTTTTCGCCGCTGTTATTGGCAATAGACTGATGGGCGGCATTTTTTCGGCAGTTCCTGGGGGAATCCGGCGATGGTGGCGCACAGGTTCTTTGATGCAGCGATGTTGACACGGCTTCATACGGTGCCGATTGACGATGCCTCGGGTCCGCTGTCCGTGGCGCTTAGCCGCCCGTGAAACCGGGGCAGGATCAGCCTTGTGGTCCGTCAGGTGTCTTGCGTGTCTCCAGAATGACCGGCAGATTGCCCTCGAGCCAGTCCACCAGGTTGTGGATCTTTTCGGCCGCTTCCCGCCCGAGAGGGGTGAGTGTGTAGTCCACGTGCGGCGGTACCTGGTTGAAGGCGCGGCGGTCCACCATGCCGTCCGCTTCGAGCCACTGGAGCGTTTGCGCAAGCATCCTTTCGCTCACGCCTCCAATTCCACGTCTCAGCTCGCTGAAACGCTTTGTTCCGGACAGCAGGGTGATGAGCACAAGTACTCCCCAGCGACTGGTCAGGTGCTGGAGTACCTGGCGAGACGGGCATGCCGCGGCCATCACATTGCCGCGTAGCAGCCGTTCATGCAGCGCCATCTCCGATCGGTTGTCCGCATCGTTCCCGGGAGCGTTTAACACCATACTTACCTTTTTGTGCGTACTTACTATTCGTTAGTGTGAAGTTTATACTGGATTTTCCATCTGACACGCAGCACTGAAAGGACTGATCATGACCATTGCCGTTACCGGAGCCACAGGCCAACTCGGTCGCCTCGTTATCGCTCAGCTCAAGAAGAGATCGCCGACCAGCAACATTGTCGCCTTGGTGCGGTCGCCGGAGAAGGCCAAGGATTTGAATGTAGAGGCCCGTGTGGCCGACTACGGTGAGCCGGAGAAGCTTCATGTCGCTTTGCGGGGAGTCGATACGCTGTTGCTGATTTCGGGGAACGAAATAGGGCGCCGTGCAGGCCAGCACGCCAATGTAGTCACCGCGGCAAAGGCTGCGGGCGTAAAACACATTGTTTATACGAGCCTGCTCCGTGCTGACAGTTCGCCACTGAATCTTGCCCCCGAGCATTTGGAGACCGAAGCCAACATCAAGGCGTCTGGCATGGCGTATACGATTCTGCGCAATGGCTGGTACTCCGAGAATTACACCGGATCGATCGGGCCGGCATTAACCAGCGGGGCCTTCTACGGCAGCGCTGGAGATGGCAGGATTGCATCGGCTGCGCGTGCCGACTACGCCGAAGCGGCTGCCGTGGTCTTGACGACTCAGGGCCACGAGGGAAAGGCCTATGAGTTGGCGGGCGATTCAGCCTATACGTTGTCCGAACTCGCTGCCACGGTGTCGACGCTGACTGGGCGGCAGATTCCATATGCGGACGTTCCCGAAGCAGACTATGCGGCCGCTCTCGAAGGCGCCGGGGTGCCGGCGGACTTCGCGGCCGCGATTGCTTCGTGGGACGTGGGAGCCAGGCAAGGCGCGTTATATGACGACAGCCGCCAGCTCTCGAAAATCATCGGTCGTCCGACAACACCGCTTGCCGTCAGCATTGAGCAAGTGCTGCGCTGAGCACTGGACAGAGGGCGATCAACGGTTGTCGATCGCCTGCGGAAGCTGTTGAGCACGCTGTCGAGTTAGGTAACAGTTTTGTCGGCTGCTGTTTATTGGCCGCCCCTGGGCCCGGGCTCGAAGAAGCTAGAATGGCCGGATGTCCATGCACGACATCCGTGCCCTGCGGACGAAGCCAAGCCAGATCCCATGAGCGAAGCCGAACATCAGGCCGCGCAAGCCACGCACTACAGCTTTCGGCCAGGTGACAGGAACCCGAGGTGCGGGCCATGAACGACATCTTTGATTCTTTGCCTTGGCACGACGCCGAGTTGCTGGAACTGTCGGTCGACCGGCGTAATGCGGGAGCGTGCGACGAGGTTCGGCTTCGGGTCGCCTGGCCTCGAGGTGACGAGGCGACGTTGCTGTTTCGTGACTGCTATGCCATGACAGCCGAGATGAACTTCGGCGTCATCGCCGAAGAGCGAATCGCCAGTGCCTCGCTGATTGAGGATGATCCGGGCTTGACCTCGATTCGGGATCGCTGGAAACGCTGCGCTGCTATCGGCTGGAGACGTCTTCGACGTCCAGCGTCGTACGAATCTACGCCAGGCAATTTGAAGTCGCGTGATCTACCGGCTGTTCCAGGAATCCGCGGCACGATGGGTACACAGCATCGTTCCGCCGATCGCTGCCCATTCCTACACTAGGCTTTTATGTTTACCGAGTCTGAGCACGCATTGATAAGAAAGGCGCTGCGTTTCACGGCAACGGGCCCGCTGTTTCCTGAGTGGGAGTTTCAGTCCCTGTTTGGTCTCACACGTGGCGAGATTTTGGCTTTGTCGGAGTCCGGCTGTCATGAGCCTGTATCCGAGCAGTTTGTTTTGGCGGTGAATGGCGCAATCGTCAACCTGCTGTACTACCCGCATGGCAAGTTGGTTCTTGTGGCAGCCGAGGTTGGCCCCATGGAGCAGCTAGAAAAGTTGGGGTTGGCCTGGCGTGCGGCTTATCTGCCAGCCTGACGAGCCGTATATGGATTCCCGCAAATCAATATTTGCCGATACATCGAGCAGGGAACGGATGCGCAATAAGACAGGTATTTTCGAATCGTTTCCATTCTGGTTGAGAAGCGACAGTTTCTTGATTGTCCTGACTTCGATCTGGATCGTTTCGACAAGCAATCTGACGTTCTTTTCCCTCTTTGAGCGAGCCTATCCGTGGCAGGACGGGTATGCATTTTCCTGGTTCGTTGTGGTGGTGCTGTATGTGGCGGTTTCTTCCCTCTTGCTCGGGTTGTTGGCGTGGGGGCGCCTGACCAAGCCGGTGCTGGTGTTTTTCCTGGTGCTTTCCGCTGTTTCCGCGGCCTTCATGGATAGCTATGGGGTCGTTCTGAACACCGAGATGATGCGCAACGTGGTCCACACCAATGTTGCCGAGGCATTCGATTTGTTGAATTGGCGATTCGCCATTTATTTCGTCGTATTGGCGGTTCTTCCCGCGACGGTTGTCTGGAGGTGGAAGACCGTCCAGCTTGGTTGGCGCAAGGTGCTGCTGCATCGCGTTGTTCTGATGGCCTCGCTTTTGGCGCTGATCGTTGCATTGGGCGCTGTTTCGAGCGGTTTTCTGATTTCGTTCGCCCGCAACGACAAGAAGATCAGGAAGTATATGAATCCGATGTACCCGATCTATTCGACAATCAAGTTTTCCCGCCAAATGCGGGGGGCGGGTGCCGAGGCGGGGTCCCTGCGCTTGATCGGGGAGGATGCCCAGATCGCGCCGGAGGACAAGACGCGTGATTTGCTTGTTCTCGTTGTCGGGGAAACCGCGCGTGCCGACCATTTCGGTATCAACGGTTATGAGCGCGACACGACACCCGAGTTGCGCAAGGCGAATGCGATCAGCCTGACTGATTTCGAGGCGTGTGGAACCTCGACGGCCTATTCCGTTCCGTGCATGTTCTCGAGCGCCGGCGCGGCGCGCTATACGCCTGAAAGCGCCACCAGGGAAGAGAATCTGCTGGATGTGTTGCTTCACGCGGGTGTGCATGTGGTGTGGCTGGACAACAATTCCAGTTCGCTTGGCGTTGCCGAGCGTGCCGAGTTCATCGATTTCCGTACGTCCGCGAATAACCATTTATGCGATGAGGAGTGCAGGGACGAAGGCATGGTTCTCGCGTTGCAGCGCATCATCAATCGCTACCGGGAAGGCGATATCGTCATCGTCCTTCACCAGATGGGAAACCACGGCCCGGCCTATTACAAGCGCTATCCGCCTGCCTTTGAAAATTTTTCTCCTGCGTGCCACAACAAGGATCTTGGGCAGTGCAGCCGCGAGGAAATCGTCAATGCCTATGACAATGCAATCGCCTATACGGATCATTTTCTGGGCAAGGTGATCGAGGTATTGCGTGACAACGACGATGAGTTCGAAACCGCTCTTTTTTATTTCAGCGATCATGGCGAATCGCTTGGCGAGGGTGGCATCTACTTGCACGGCATGCCGAAATCCATCGCGCCAAAGGCGCAGACGCACGTGCCGGGTATCCTGTGGTTTGGCAGTGCGGCGAAGCGCATCGATACCGAAGCGCTGCGCCGCGATTCCCACAAGGCACGAAGCCACGACAATATTTTTCACACGGTACTGGGGTTTCTCGAGATCGAGAGCGAGGTCTATAAGCCCGAGTTGAATATCCTCAGGGATGCTACGCATCCTCGGTCGGCGCTGCTTGAACCTTCGTCTTCTTCGAATAATGGGGCCGACAAGGCGAGGCGCTAGTTTTCCCCACGCCTTGTGGCGGGCCCTATCCGATCTGGTCCGTCCGCATTGCTCGATTCGTGCGGCGATGGCCCCCGGTTTCAGGGCATCGCGTGCCGCCCTGCGAGGTGAAAGTGGCTTGGACGGATCGTCAGGCTTTTTTGGCGCGGATAAACAGGACGTCCGTGGATACGAAGTCGCTTTCCCTGATTATCCCGGCGTTGCTTTCCGTTACTTCGAACCCTGATTCGGCCAGTTGGGCGGCGATGCTTTCGGGTGTGAAGTAATGCGTCCAGAGAACGAAGGTGAGTGGGGGGCCCGAGTCCGGGATCACGATGTACTTTTCTCCCCAGACCCGCTCATCGGCGAAGTGCTGGCACTCCGATAGAACATGGCAGGGTTGTTCGGACCAGAAGTTGTTGGCCTCTTCCCTTTTCCAGCTACGGCCTTCGGTTTTGCTCCGCGAGATGCCTTCGCCGAAGACGTCCATTACGAGGCTTCCGCCAGGAGCGAGGAGTTTCCGGGCATTCTGGAGGAACAGGGTTTGATTGTTCCGGGTGAGCGCGCCGAAGTCGCAATAGATGCAGATGGCCAGATCGAAGGGGCCGGCGTCGATTTCGGTGAGATAGGATTGTTCCAGGTAACGCGCTGACAGCCCTTTGGCGGCAGTTTCTCTTGCCGCGTGTTCAATCGACGATTTGTTGATGTCGATGCCAAGCACCTGCCAGCCGCGACTGGCGAACGCCTGGCTGTAGAGGCCGGGGCCGCAGCCCAGGTCGATGAGGGAGCCGGGGCGTGGGTGGTTCTTGAGGGTCCATTCCACGGTGGCCGCGATGGTTTCGGGTTTTCGGCTGGCGGCGTCGGAGCCGGGGTCGAGGTGGGCCTTCAGTAGCTGTTCGCGGATGTAGGGGGTCGTCCAGATGTTCGCGTCGCTTGGTTCGTATAGTTCCATTCGCAAGTTTCCGTAAAGCCTGAGTTCAAAAGAGCGGCAACAGGCTACCTGCCAAGCATCCCGAACTGGTGGTGGTTCGTTCATGGGGATGCGTATGCCCGGTAATCGATGTTCGCTGCCGGCGGCTTTGGGCCAGTGGCATTTTTCGACACTATCGGGGGAAACGGAGATGAAGCAAAGCGGATCGGGGTTGTTTCCGGCTCGCGATTCAGGCGTGGCATTCGCACGCGGTATTCACGCGCAGCATTTGCTTCGGGCGATTTTCCAGGCGGCGAGGGGGCCGTAGCCGCTGCGGCGGTACATGCGGTAGAAGCGCAACAGTTTCATGGGGCGATCCTTAATCCTTGCGGTAGCGCGTGGCTTCGAAGCCGGCCGCGGCAAGCGGCAGCCCTTCGGCCCAGGGCGGGGTGGCGGCCATGAGGGCGGAGAGGTGGCCGGGGTTGTAGCCGGGGGTGTCGGGCGTTTCGGTGAGCAGTTCGTCGTGTACGGAGAGGACGATGGGGTAGCCGGCCGCTTCGATGGCGGGCATGTTGGCGGCGAGGATGTCGCGGCTGGCGGCCTGGGTGATGTTTTCGGCCAGTTTGCCGCCGTAGGTTTTGAGGCGGGTCCATTTGCGGTTGTAGGGGTTGAGGCCCATGTAGGTGAGCTTGCCGGTTTCGTCGATGCGCGCGCCGGGGTAGCACAGGAAGCGGCCGGAGGGCAGGCGGATGCGCAGCCAGGCGCCGTCGCGGCGCAGTTCGAGGGTGCGGCAGGGGTGGGTGGTGCCGGGTTGCGACAGGGCGGTGCGGGCGGTTTCTTCGAGTTCTTTCCAGTAGGAGGCGATGGCCGGGTGGGCGTGGCGCCACATGCGTTTGAGGGCGTCGCACACGAGCCAGGGGCGGGTGGCGAGGCCGAAGGTGGGGCGTTTGTTGCGTTGCGTCCAGTCCAGCGCATTCCGGGCTTCTTCGACGATGGCGGGGGGCAGGGCCGGCCATGCGGCTTGGGCCAGGGCGTCGATGTCGAGCCCATAGACGGCGGCGAAGGTGAGGAAGGCGCCGACGCCGCCCTGGTAGCCCAGGGCGAGTTCCATGACTTTGCCGATTTGCCGTTGGTCTTTGGTGACCGCTTCGGGGGCGATGTTGAAGGCGCGTGCGTAGGCGAGTTTGTAGAGGTCGGCACCCAAGCCGGCGTCGAAGTCGCGGAAGGCTTGCAGTTTCCAGGTTTCGCCGGCGAGCCAGGCGAGCATGCGGCCTTCGATGTTGGAGAGGTCGGCGGCGACGAGTTTTTTGCTTTCGGGGGCGACGATGCAGCCGCGCACGGCGCTGCTGGTGAGTTCCATGACGTTGTCGCAGAGCAGGTCTTCGCAGTCCGCCTTGAGGGCGTCGATGCCGTGGTCGATGGCGCTTTGCCCGAGGCTCGGGCGCGGCAGGTTCTGCGGTTGGAACAGCCGCCCGGCCCAGCGGCCGGTGCGGCTTGCGCCGTTGAATTGCAGGGTGCCGCGCAGCCGGCCGTCGCGGCTTACGGCGCGGGCGAGGGTTTTGTATTTGGCGGTGCTGGTGCTGCTGGCTTGCAGGCGGATGGCGAGCAGTTCGCGCAGCGCGGGGGGGAGTTCGGGGTCGTCGATGCGCCGTTCGAGGGTGTTTTGCCGCATGTCCGGCAGGGTGACGCCGCAGGCGCAGGCGAGGTGGTGCAGCAGGGCGTCGCGTTGGGTAGCGGCTTGCACGGCGCCGCCGGTGAGCGCCTGGGTGCGGGCGGCGAGACTATCTTGCGCGCGTTCCACGGCGCGGATGGCGGCGTGCGCGAGGCCGGTGTCGATGAGGATGCCGCGGTCGTTGATGGTCTGGTCGAGGTGCCACAGGGCGAGTTCCTGGCGCTGGTTGTTCCAGGCGGGGAGTTTTTTGTGCACTTCGCGCATGGCCTGGATATCCAGCCCGGCGTATTCGATGAACCGTGCCCATTCGGCGGGGTGGGTGTGGCGCGTGGCGCGGCGGATTTTGCTGGCGGCCGGGCGCGGTTTGCACAGGAGCTGGATGAGTTGTTTGCCGGCTTTGTCCTTGGCCTGGTCGGTGGGGATCTGGAGGATGTCGCACAGTTCGCCGAGCGCGCCCGGCAGGGCGTGCGCGAGGGCCTGGACCATGGTGTCGCGCCAGCGGCCCAGCGGCGGGCAGTGCTGGGGCAGGGCGTGGCGCAGGATGGTGCGGTCGAAATGCGAGTTGTGCGCACACACGTGTATGGCGGGGTCGCGCAGCGCGGCGGCAAGCCCGGTGGGCATGGCCGGCTGCGCGGTGCAGTCCCACACCGCGACCGGGCCGTTGTCCAGCGCCCAGGCGATGAGCAGGATTTCGGCGTGCTCGGCGTAGGCGTGGGTGCCGTGGGCGATCGGTACGTCGCTGTAGGTTTCGAGGTCGATCCAGAGGGTGTTCATGCCGCTGCCTACGCTGCCGCCGCCGTTGCGCCGCGGGGTACGTAGGCGGAGCCGACGATGCGAAGGCGGGCGTCGGGGTAGTTGGCGACTTTGATGGTGCCGCCCGGCAGGGTTTCGCGGGCGTCCAGGCAGCCGATGACGGCGTTGTATTCGCAGGCCATCCCCAGGAGGATGTCCTGGTAGATGTCGTTGCGCAGCCCGAAGGCGAGGCCGCCGCCGGTGTAGTGCTGGCTTTCGTAGAACAGGCGCATGCCGTGCCGGGTGGGGCCGAGGTAGGTGGGGCTGTGGTTTTCGATGGATGTGGCGGGTCTGGTGTTCATGTAGGTGGCCTCTGTTGTTCCTGTTCGCTTGGATGAAAGCGGCATGGTCTTCTCGACCCGGCGGGCGGCGCTGTTTCTGCTTGCCGGTATTCCGTGCTTCTGGCGCTGCCGGTGTTTCGTTCGCGCCCTGGGTGCAGGTGCGGTTCGCCCGGCGTTGCCGCTTTCATCGAAGCGCCCGGCCTGGGGCCAGGGCACATGGATTTGGTGAGGTGAGTGGGTTGGTTGGAGTGGATCGGTTGGGTGGATTGGGTGGATTGGGTGGATTGGGGGCAGGGTTCAGATAAGGTCGGCGACGGCGGTTGCGCCTTCGCAGAGGTCGTCGAAGTCGTCTCCGCTCGCGGTGGCGCTGCCGCTGGCGAAGGCGTCGCCATCACGCAGGAACTGGACGCCGCGCAGGAAGGCGTTGATGCGTTTGCCGTAGCTGTTGTCCTGCGGCCAGAGTTCGATGCTGGCGTTGACGTGACAGCCGGCGTAGGGCCTGCCGTGGTGCGCGGCGAGCGGGCTTTTGTCCGCGTCGATGACGAGCGGGCGGGTGAGGCTGCGCGCGGAGATGTAGTGCTTGCCGGCGAAGCTGTCGTAGTGGGTTTTGAGGTTGCCGTTGCGCAGGGCGACTTTGTCCTGCGTGCGCATCTGCCGGAGGATGACGCCGGCCTTGGCGCCCCATTTTTCGGCGGCGATCCGTTCGAGGGCGGTGTTGATTTCCTCGACTTGCGGGTCGGCCGCTTCGAGCAGGAAGACGGCGGAATACGCCGGTTTGCCGTCGCCATTGACGGTTTTGGGTTCGAACAGCGCGGGGAAGGCGAGGCGGACGTTGCTGAGTTTGATTTTCATGGTGTTCGCTTCTGGGTAGAGAGGGGCAGGGCGTGGATGGAGAGCGCGTTTGCCTGCGAGGGCGGAATAAAGGCGTTTGTGTTCATGCCGGCAGCCCCTCCACTGGTTCATCGGCCCGCTCGGATTCGCTCGTGCGGGGGGCTGTGGTGGCCGTGGGGCGCTCGCCGGCCCCGCTTTCGGCCTTGGCGCGGATGGCTTTGCACCAGCCTTCGATCAGCTCGACCGTGCCGAGCAGCTTGCCCAGCGTGGCGTTGTCGAAGGTGCGCATGGTGGTGTGGGCGATCTGCGGCGCCAGTGGTTCGCGGATGTCGACGAGGTCGCCGGCGACTGTCGAGAGTACGTGCGCGGTCAGCGCCGGGCAGCTTGCCTGGGCTTTGCAGGACCGGCATTGGGTGGCGTCGGGGGTAAGATCGTTTTCGCGCAGTGCGCGGTGTTCGTGGTGGTATGCGGCAGCGGCGAGGCTGTGTGCGGCGGCGCGTTTGGCCCGTTGGCCGAAGTCATGCAGTTCGGCCACGGAGCAGGCCCATTCGTCGATGTGGTCCAGGCGCGGCTGTACGACGATGAGGCGCACGCGCTGGAAGTCGCCCAGGAAGGCGAATTCGTCTAGCGCGGCGAGCGCGTGGATTTGCAGCCGCGCGTTGGCTTCGGCCTGGGCCTTGGCGTCGCGGCCGTAGTCGAGGTCGGCGACGATGAGTTCGTGCTCGGTCAGGATCACTGCGTCCGCAGTGGCCGTGGCGTCCGCCTCGCCGGTAATGGGTTCGAGGTTCAGGCGCTGCTCGACCAGCAGCCCGCCGCCGATGCCGCGCATGTAATCGATATAGGTCTGTACGTGGCCGGCCATGCCGGCGGTGACTTCCCATTCCCGGTCGCCCCTGCGGCCGCCTTCCTGGCCGGCGATCTGGATGCGTTCGCCCACGCAGATGGCGGCATCGGTGCAGAAGAGCAGCGCGGTGGCGGCCAGTTCATGCGCGGCGGCGCTTTCGTCGGCGTTTCCATCAAGGAATTCGTTAGCGTATTCGGCGGGTATGGCCGGGCATGCGGCTTCGAGGGCGACGCTGCCGGGGCAGCGCAGCCAGCGGTGGGCTGTAGAGGGGGCGAGAAGGGCGTGCGTGCGCATGGCGTCAGGCTCCGGCCGCTTCGCACGCGGCGACGATGCCGGCGAACTGTTCGGGTTCGACGTCGGGCAGCCGGGCGGCGCCGAATTGCGCCAGCACCGCCACGGCGGCATCGCGCCCCTTGGCGCGGGCGAGCCGGGTGATGGCGTGGGCGGCATCCTGGTAGGTGGCCGCATCCGCCTGATTGCCGGTGTGGCTGTGCGGTGTGTTGCGGGTTTCGGCTGCGTTCGTTCCTGCAGGAGCTTCCGGCTGCTGTTCAATAGTGGGGGAGGTTGTTGTGCCGGCTTCCGGCTTTTTCACCTCGGTCTTGCGTGCGGTGGCGTTCCTGCCCCTGGTTTCTTCCTTCGCGCTTTCGGCTGCGTGGCCGGCGCACGATGCGCTTCCGGGCGAGCCGATGCCGGCGATGTTGAGCACGGCCATGACCGCATTGAGTTGCGCAGCGGTATTGATCGTGACGGTGATCGGGAACATGAAGTTACTCCTGGTAAGCCGCGACGAGCTCGTTCAGGCGCGCGAAGAAGTCTCCGGCGTCGCTTGCCAGGGCGCAGAATCTGGCGGCGCACTCGAACAGTTCCACAAGCTGCTCGGGGCGGTGGATGTCCTGGCTGTTGAGCAGTGCCAGTAGCGCAGCCTGCTCGGCGGGCCGAGCCGGGTGCGATCCGAGAACGGCCCGGATGTCGCCGGCGCTGGTGTCGAACTCGTCGAGCAGATCGGCGGCCGGCCGGTTTCTGCGCTGTTCGTCGAGTAGCGCTTCCATGCGGCGCAGAAGCTCGCGTTCCAGCGCGGTCCCGTCCGCCGGACCAAGCCCGGCACTGGCGGCGGCGATCAGATGGCTGTCGTCTATCTGGCGTAGAAAGGCTGCGCTCAGCATGGCGCACGCTCCAGCAGGTCGATGGCGATGCACAGGGCCTCGCAGGGATGCGCCGCGATGATGTCGAGATCAAGCCCGGCACCACGCACGCGGTACAAACGGCCAGGAATCAGGGGAGTCGCACTCATCGTTTCGTCCTTTTGTAATGCTTAAACGTATTATGCGCATCGGTATCGCGATGGTCAATTCGAAAACGCATAATTTGACGAGGGACGAAAACCCGCGTGGCCCAGCTGTCGGGTTACAGGAACCCGGAACGAGATGGGTTTTGTGCTTTCCGTAATGTATTCAGAAAGATGGGGCGGAAGGCGAGTTTGTGGACAGCCTCGTGAATGTGCACAGGCCGTTCGAAGCGTATGTACAGGCGTTGAAAGTCGTATAACCAGTCGCGCGCTCGACGATTCAGCGGGCTTTGCCCGGATCGGAGCGGAACTGCGCGGTTTGCCGCGCGGGGGCGATCAAATTTGGGATACCGCCCTGGTGGAGCATGCGCCGGTACTTGCCATGGCCGTAGCCTCGCTCGGCTGCACTACGGAGGCAAACAGGAGGTCACGATTGGCTGTGGGGCGGATACTTATGAGCCATTCGTCGTAAAACGGATTCAGCCCGATCATTGAATGGTATCCACCGATGCCATTTTCCCGGGTTACTTCAATCTGACGTGCTTCGGCTTCCTGTCATCAGAAACCAATAATTTATCCAGGTAGTCTGGCTTGGCAAAGCCATTCCAAGGATACAAGCCAAAGTAGGCATCCATCAGCGTTATGACGATTCCAGAGCCAATGACTCTGACCCCAACGAATCCTTTTCTCCTCAAGGCATCAATGTTGACATAGGGAGCCACATCGAACGGTTCGCTACGCGACACGACGCGCCAATCGCCGGACTCAAGCAAGTCCGGCGTCACAAACAATACGGCGATCAAGTCGCCATCCGCCGGGGCTTGGTCAATGGTGGCCGGCAGGGAGCGATACTGCCGCGAGAAAATGGCACAAACCACGCTATTAAGGGCTTCAGCTTCTTTCCCTACAACTTGGCCGATGGAAAAACTCCCGTCGGCCAATGGAATCGTAAAGTAGTCGCCGGCGCCAAAAGTCTGCTTTTTCTTCCTGGCCATGTTTTCCCCATTCAATATGGATGAACTGCACCGCTTCGGTAAACATACCCCATCCGGTTGAAGCGCCGCTTTTCGAACTCTACCGAAGCCGATTGACGTTGTCGTCCGGGTTGTTGAACGCGACATTGAGGCGAACCATTCGAATGCGACCGCTGTTTGTCATGCATCGTTGATGTAAATCCAGGTGGCGCAGGAAGTTGGTGCGCTCCAGGTGTTGATGCCGCACTCTTGTGAGCATGCGGTGTAGACGGCATGGATTGAGCAGACCTCGGGAACCTGACCGACTGGTTGACTGTTTGATGAGCCAAGATTCCAGGGTGGGAGGTGTCGGCTGTGGTGAAGGTGGCACCGCTTTTGTCTGTTCGGGAGCGGCCGTCGATGTCAATCGCAAATAATCTGTTTCCCTTTTTGACATGTTATGTCATAAGATATGAAGCGAGCCCGGATCGGCCGGTTTGGATGGTCCGCAGGCGAGGGTTGTGGCCTGTTCGTATTGTTTTCGGGGTGGTGTCATGCAGATGATCTCGTCGAAATATACCAATTTCATGCGCTTCGTCAGCGTGCCGCTGACGCTCTTCCTGTTCGGGGTTGCCGTGATCATCATCGCGAGGATGCCGGACGTTTCGTTGGGGTTCAAATGTGCCGTGGCGGCCCTGTGGGTGTGGGTGTGCCACTATTGCTGGCGCATCATCCGGGTTCTGGCGACCGTGAGCGTGGGCGAGGACTATTTCCTCGTGACGCTTGGGGAGACTTCGGTGTTCGTGCCGTTCCGGAACATCCTGAGTGTGGAGCAATTGCGGTATACGCGATTGCTCGGCGCGGTCATCAGCATCGATTTGCTCGAACCGACGACGCTCGGAACGAATATCAAGTTCATGCCGCCGACGAAGATAACGACCGAATGGGGGTTGAATTACCTGGGGCATATACATCCCATGGTCGACGAGTTGCGCGGCCTTGCCCTGCGGGCGCGTTGCAGCTGAGGTGTTTCGCCACGGTGGTTTCCGATAAGGAAACGGCATCGCATCGTGTTCTTTCGCAGGGCTCGGGTATCTTCGTGAACGCCGCTTTGGAGAGTATTCGTTGCGAGAACCAATGAAGCATGAAAATCCCTGACCTTTCCTCGAAAGCGCAGGGAGTGGTCGCGAATGTCATCAATAAACAGCAGGAAAATCATGAATAACAGCTATTTGTTGAAGCAGGAAGATTACGGTATCGCCACGATTTGCATGTATCTGGGATGGCTCGGTTTTTTCGTTTTTTTGCTGATTTGTGCTGTGAGTCTTGGACGAGGCGAGCGCTCGGCTGTTCCCCTGAGCTTGACCTTGTTGGTGGCGAATGCTCGCTTCTTGGTTGAATGGAACAGATTCAGGAAAAGCCGGCAAGCTGCCCTGCTTGAGGATAGGTTAAATTTTTATGATGCCAATTCCGGCGTACAGAAAATACCGCTTGAGTGCATCAGGGATGTGGGCTCTTGCTCCGCTATATTTGTGGTACGCCGTTTTTTCGGCTCATTGTCGCGGGGTGCTGCCTTTATCAAAGTCACCCTGGCCGATGGCAGCGTTCTCTATACACTGGCTGAACAGGCTACCTTTGAATTTCCTCCTGGTAAGAGAGCAATAGAAGAAATCAAGATCGCAATTCACAATAGGAAATGTTCTCTCGCTGCAGCCAATGCCTGATTTTGGCTCATATAAAGGGTTTTTCCTGGGGTGCTGCATTTTTGTTTGATAAAGTCGGCCGCTCTGGTTGTGGCGGACATAGTGATATGGTTCGTGGGTGAGGGCTGTGGCTTGTCCGCGTTGTTTTCGGGGTGGTGCCATGCGAATGATTTCGTCGAAATATACCCATGTTTTGTACTTCAGAATCATGCCGCTGATGCTCTTTCTGCTCGGGGCTGCCATGATCGCCATTGCGTGGATGCCGGGCGTTTCGGTGTTTTTTAAATGTATCGCACCGGCCATGTGGGCGGTGATGAGCTATGTCATGTGGCGTACTGCCCGGGTGCTTGCGACAGTGAGCCTGGGCGAGGAAATGCTTCTCGCGACGCTGGGGGAGACTTCGGTGCTCGTGCCGTTCCGGAATATCGGAAGCGTGGAGCAGCGGTATATGCATGCGTTCAGCGCGGTCATCAGCATCGATCTGCACGAGCCGACAGCGCTCGGGACGAATATCAAGTTTGTGCCGCAGACGAAGACATCCACCGCATTGGGAATGCTTTACCTGGGGCGTATGCACCCCACGGTCGATGAACTGCGCGGCCTTGCCGTGCAGGCGCGTTGCGCCTGAGGTGTTTTGCTACGGCGGTTCTCGAAAGGGAAATGGCACGCATCGTGTTCTTTCGCAGGGTTTGGGTGCCTTCGTGAACGCCGCCTTGGAGAGTATTCGTTGCAAGAACCAACGAAACATGAGAATCCCTGACCATCCTCCGAAAGCGCGGGGAGTGGTTGCGAATGTCATCAGTCCGCAACAGGAAAGCCATGTACAGCAACTATCTATTGAACCGGGAAGAGTACGGAAAGGCCAGGTTTCACATGGGCCTCAGAGCTTGCGTCCTTGTCGTTGCCGCATTGCTTTGCTGCGTTGCGATCGTGCATGGTGAAATGCTTTTCATGCTTTTGGCCTTGCTTCTGCTGGCGCTTGGTACACGCTATGCCGTCGAATGGCGCAGAGTCAGGAAAAGCCAGCCTGCTACCCTGACCGGGGAGACATTGAATCTGTGCAATGCGGATGGCGGCTGGCACAAAATACCGCTCGAACGCATCAGGGGAGCCAAGTCCTACCTTATGTTATTCGCGGCGCGTGGCTATCCTACATGGTCCTACCATTCGGCCTTTCTTGAAATTACGCTGACCGATGGCAGTGTTGTCTGCACGCTGGCTAAAGGCGACCCCTTCGCGTCGCCCCCGGGTGAGGATGCCGTCGAAGAAATCATGGCGGCGGTACGCATAAAAAGAAACAGCAACGCTGGCTCCGCTGCCAGAGAAAGGGATGTATAGGCCATATTTTCTTATTTATGTGTGTCATTACTGCGGTGGCCTTTTATAAAATTATTTCTTGTCAGGTAGCACCCCATGCAGAGTAGAGCCAGAGGGAAGAACACAGCAAGACCAATACCATGGCCTGCTTCTGTCAGTCTGTAATACATGAAGGGGGCGCCAATAATGAAAAGCTCCCCCAGTCTTTCAAAGGGCTTGAAGGAAAAGAATAATGCTGCCCCGGCAACAAATATACTATAAGAAACAATATCAACGTATATGTTGTCGTTTGAATCAAAATATCTAATGGAAATCATGCTCAATAAAGCAAGGGTCAATCCCAATATGTCTAAATGATCTTTGACTTTATTCATGAGTATTTCCCAAACTTTTCATCCATTTCGCTTGGCGAGGCTTATTCAGAGACGCTCCGAAGCGTTTTTCCGCACCCTATGAGCGATTCATAACGACTGAGCAGTTCTTGTTCGCCCCTTCTATCATGGGCACGATCGTGTGGCAATGGCTCAGGCCTTGAATGTAATCCACGGTTTGAGCCGTGCCGCTGCCTGGATGAGGCCGGCTTCTTCCTGTGCCTGGATGATCGGGCCGATAGGCTTGTAGGCTTGCGGGGTTTCTTCGATACGGTGCTTTTCCCTGGGGGAGGCAGATCCATGTGCCTGAATTCCGCCCGGTGCGAAGGTGCTGCACAGTTTGCCGGCGTACGCTTATGTCATGTCGATAGGGCGATGATGCGCCGACTGAGGATCAAGGGCCCGGCAGCCGGCTTTATCCATTACCGAAAAATATCCTGGACGGCATCGACGACCATCGCGCTGCCGATGGCAATCAGCAATATATCCCCCGCCACGCGTACGTAGCGGTGCCCGGTGGGCGGGGGCGGAAGGCGGATGATCAGGTCGTGAGGCAGGTCGTAGAAGATGACGTCGTGCGGCAGTGGCCGTCCGCGAACCCATTTCTTTGCCTGCCCCGGCGGCATACAGCCATTTCCCTTTTTTGCCAGGCCGGGGGGGCAATGGCCGCCACGTATTTCGCCGACGTAATAGTCGTGAACGATCGTGCGGTCCCGGTCGCCAAAGTGGAATTCGACCCGTCCGCCGTCGTGCCGTCTTTCGTCCCGGTCATGGCGGTCGTCGTAGCCCTTGCCGCCCTTGTTCTTTCCACCCTGATTGCCGTCGTGGCGGTAATCCTGCGAGATTTCGTGCTTCCCTTTGCCTGGGTTGCCGTTTTTACCCTTGCCCGGGTTGCCCTCTTTGTCCGCCAGCGCCATCGGTGGAATGGCCAGTAGCGAGACGGTGAGCGCCACTGCAATCGATTTGGCAATCATGGTTGTCACGCCTCCTTTCCGGTCTGGTTCTATTCATGGGAAACACAGGTTCCGAAGCGGGCAATCCTTCGATGCCGATGAAACGATCCGCGCTGACGAGAAACAGTGCCGCCACGGCTATTTTTCTCCATGGCGATCGAGCCGGCAATCGAATAGGTGTAAGCAATCACAAAAATGGGAATGCCTTCGCCATCCATTGTGTTCATGAGGCACGCTGGATGCCGAAGGTATTTCAATTCCATTTGATTGCCGTGTGGATGGTTCAGGCCTTGAAGGTGATCCACGGTTTGAGCCTTACCGCTGCCTGGATGAGGCCGGCTTCTTCCTGTGCCTGGATGACCGGGCCGATGGGTTTGTAGGCTTGCGGGGCTTCTTCGATGCGGCGTTCTTCCCGGAGGGTGACGCAGGTCCATGTGCCTGAATCCTGTCCGGTGTGGAGGCGTCGCACGGTTTGCCGGCGCATGCTTCTTCCGGCGCCGTGGCTGCAGGACCATAGCCAGTCCGGGTGTCCGAGGCCGGTTACGAGGTAGGAGGCGTCGCCCATCGATCCGGGGATCAGGGCGAAATCGCCCGCGCGGGCCGGGGTGGCGCCTTTGCGGTGGATGTTGAGTCCGTCTTCCGTCAGCACGACGTTGTGGGGGACGTCCACGACGAGGCTGGAGCGGGTTTCTCCGGTGAGTTCGGCCAGTTCCTTGCGTACCATTTCGGCGAGCACGACGCGGTTGAGCCAGGCGTAGCGGGCGGCGGTGCCCATGGCGGTGAGGTATTCGCCGGCAAGTTCTCCGGTGAGTCCGTACAGGCCGCTTTCGGGGTGTTTGAGGCCGCGCGGCCAGGATGCCCGCGCGCGGTCCATCCAGCGCTGCCCGACGTGGAAGCCGACGTCGCGCGAGCCGCTGTGGATCATGACGACGATGTCGCCGGGTGCGAGCCCCGCGCGGTAGGCGGCGTGCCGGTCGAACGCTTCGTCGACGATCTGCAGTTCGATGAAGTGGTTGCCGGCGCCCGGCGTGCCCAGGGAGGGATCCCTGAAGACTTCCCGCGATCCGACGTGTGCGTCCGGCGCGTGTCTGGAACTGCCGCCGAATCGGTGCAGGCCGATGCATTGGCCGAGTTCCCGTTCGAGGCGGTGGCGGTCGGCGTGTTGCCACAGGCCTTGCTGCGCGACGCGGTCGATGAATGCCGCGGGGCCGGCGTCGAAGAGGGCGCGGAATGCGGCGGTGTTGACGGGAACGTCGCGGCTGTCGGCAAGGAGTACGCGGGTGAGCCGTTCGATGAGTCTGGGCTTGAGCGGTTCCAGTTGGGCGCGGGAGAGGCCGGTGGTGAGCATGCGCATGCCGCAGTTGATGTCCGTTCCGATGGCGGCGGGGATGACGAAGTCGCTGTCGGTGGCGACGATGGTGCCGACGGGGGCGATGCTTCCCGGGTGGAAGTCCGGTGTTGCGCATGCCTTGCATACGTTGTGATGGCAGTCGGGCGAACGTACCGCCGCGAAGGACAATAGCTGCCGCACGGCCTTTTCTTCCAGGGGAAGGGATTCAGGCAGGAGGATGGAGGCCTGCGAGTGTTCGTTGCGCAGGTGGTAGATGCCGGCGTTGTAGTCGACATCGATGCCTTGCCGGTGCAAGGCTTTTTTCAATCTGGGAAAGGAGGACATGGCTGCCGGGAACAGAAAGGGTACGACGATGCCTCCGAGCAAATCGGGGGCTTTCGGTACCTTCGCGCAGCAGCGTCGGGGAAGAGGCTTCGGATTATAAGCAGGAAGCGCCGGGTTGTGCGTATTTGCGCAGGGCGTTTGGCCAAGTGACGGGAAGCGGGCATTGCCTCGTTGTGGGATAGACGGCCGAGTGCGAAGAGGCATTGCGCGCGAACCTTTCCCATCTCGGTTTGCACATCACACGTGGAATCAACCGTCCGCAAAGCCACTCCGCGCAAAGCGCGAGCGTTTCAATGCCCATTTCATGCCATTCGGTTTTCTGGCGGCAGTGCGGGAACGTGGGCGAGTACGCTTTGAGCGTGCCCGCCCACGGATAGGGGGCCTTATTGCGCGCCGTCACCGGCGAGGATTTCCGCTGTACGCCGCGGCCCGTCCCACAGGCTGAACGCGCCGAACAACGTCACCAACTGCACGGTGGCCGGGTCGTCCAGGTCGACTTCCTGCGCCTCGCGGTATGTGGCCAACGCGGTGCGCACCATCGCGCGTTGCATCAGCGTCAGTGCCTGAATCCTCGGCTCCGCGTCGGCGTACTCCTGCACGGTGAAGTTGTCCAGCAGCAGTTGTTCATCGATGTTCAGCAGGTCGCGAAATTGTTTGTGCGTCAAGATGCGGCGCGATGGCGCGGCCGAGTCGGGCGCGGTGAATCCGGCGGCTGTACTCCACCGCCAGCCAGGCCCCACGGACCGATTCTCCGGGATGGCGATAACCGTATCGTAGCCAGTCAGTGCCGCAGCGAACGCGGCATCCGCAACGATGCAGTTTTCCACCGTAGTGCCCTTGATGAGTGCGTATTTCACGGATTACTCCTCCCACATTACGATGACAAGGCCGTTACCGCCGTTGCCGCCGTTGACTCCGACGGGCGCTGCGTAATATGCGCCGCCGCCGCCGCCGCCGCACTCGCCATCGGCTCCCTTCGCTGTCGGGGACGATGCGCCATCGCCGCCACGGTTGTATCCGCCGCCGCCGCCGCCGCCGTAGCTTACTTTGCCGCCGTTGCCGAACCCGGGGCATGCCCCGCCATTGCCACTTACACCTCCTTGCCCACCTCCTATGGCATAAGCGCTGCCTGCACCGTTTGCACCATGACCTGGCGATCCATTGCCGCCAAATAGCCCGCCGCCACTACCGCCGAAGGAGGGGGCGCCATAACCCCCTCCTTTGGCAACGACATTGCCAAAGGAGGAATCGCCCCCGTTTGCCCCAGGCATGCCACCAAGGCCGACCACGACTTGCATGTCGCCTGCAACAAGAACATCGCGCACGATGACCTCGCCGCCGCCACCGCCGCCGCCCTGAGGATAGGTGGGACTCGCCCCTTTTCCGCCGCCCCCGCCGGATCCAGCAACAAGTACTTTGACGGCATCCACATTGGGTGGGCGCACCCATACGCCGCTTGCCGTAAATGTCCGTACTTTTCGGCCACTGCGCTGGATCGCGCCGAACATCGCGGCAACCAATGGATCGGACATGATCAAATCTCCTCTGTCGTGATACCGGTCAATACACTGCCGGCGTAGTGATAAGTTGTTGTGCGGGTCACGCCGGCATAGGTTTCCACCATCGACGACAAGTTGCGCTCGGTTGAATACGTGAATGCGGTTGTTCGCAACCCGCCGGGTAGCGTTTCGACCATGCCGACGAGTTCGCCGACGCTGTTGTAGTGGTAGGATGTTTCCGACCCGTATCCAATTTCAGCGGCGATACGTTCGCTCGACCAAGTTTTGTCGGGCGCGACAGCGGGTGAGATCAGTGTGGCGATTTGATGCGTGGTTTGCGCCATGTTTGCGGCCAAGGCTTCGGCGAGCAGGTCTTGCGCATGGGATAACGCGGAGTAGGCCGCACTGTCTGCTGCCGCGCGTTCGTCGAGTACGGCGAACGCGTCGCGCAGGCGGACGACGTCTTGTTCGAGGTCGTTGTCCGGGTGTGGCAGCGGCAAGTCGAGCGTCGGGGTTCGATCGTTTTTCATTGTCAGGCTCTCCTTACAGCACCACGACGCGCAGGTTGGTCACGTATGGGCGCGCGGTGGTATGTCCGACCAGGGTCAGACGCACGCGCAGGCGCTCGGCGTTGATGTGAGCTAGTTCATGAGTGATTTCACGTATTCCGGCCGTGGGCGCGGAGGCCGACAGATAAGGCACTTCCACCCAGGGTGCGCCGGAGGCGTCTTCCTGGTAATGCACTCTCACCGCCGCGCCGCCGGATAACCCCGCTTCGTAGATCACCCTCACCGTGCTGTCGGCACCTGCATTGACCGTCGGGCTGATGTAGGTGCCCTCGTGCGCGATATGTCCTTCAACCAATTGCACGCCGGGATAGAGTACCGCCGCCGCCTTCGCGTTACCGCGCAGGCGGGCGCGGATGTGCGCGGAACCGACCACCGGAGCCGCCAGCCAGACTTGCTGGCCGTCGGCCAAGGTGACGGAATGCTCGCCGACAGTGATTTCGTAGCTGACCTCCGCCGCAGCGGAAGGCCGTTCTGCATAGCCGAGGACCATCAGGTCGGTGGCGCCGGTGAGATCCACCGTGCCCAGATCGACAATGCGCTCGGTAGCGCTGTAGTCGGCGGCGAGCAGACGGAAGGCCAGATCGCGGTCCTGATGCGCGGTCCAGGTATTGGCGTTACTCGAGGACAGCAGTACGCCGACCTGGTAAGGCTGGCTGGTGACCCAGCGTCCGGAGTTGGCGTCGGTCTTGCCCAGCTCGGCGATCGCGAGCGCTGTGACGGCGTCGTCGCACAACACTACCAGCGCATATTCGCGTCCGGCGGTGAACGCGGTCGGCGCCCAGGTGATACGCGTGGGGCCGGTGGTGACAATCTCGGCTGGGCGTACACGGCGCTCGATCAAGATATTGTTGGTCGGCATGCCGAGTTGCGCTTCGCGGATTTGCACCACCACCTCGGTGGATTTGGCGGTAAACCACAAGTCCACGCCCGCGAGTTGGCAGGTGGACGGCAAGGTGAAGGTTTGCGCCAGCGGATCGGTGGAAGGGCCGATCACGAATTTCCCGGCGCATGGCGATGACTTGTTGTTCGACGATCCGCTATCGGATGGCCCGAAAACGATATTATTATCATTATCGCCATTCGACGGTGGTGTGGGTGGCGGCGGTGGCGGCACGTACAGGATGGATTCGCCGGTGAAGAAGGCTTCGCCATGGCTGCCGCCCGTGCCGACGAAGACAACCTCCTTGGTGCCGAGCGGAACGCCGGCCGGAATCGTGAATTTGCCGTTCAAGGCGCCGCTGGCGTTGGCTACGAGCGTGCCGCCGGACAACGGTGCTGGCGTGACGGAAATGCCGTCGAAGCTCACACTTGACAAGGTTTCGTTGGGCACGAAGCCTTGCAGGTTGAATTGCACGGAAATCTGGCGAAGGGTCTGATTCGGCAGATATTGATACACCGTCCAACGGTCGATGGCCGGGCTCAGTGTGGTGCGCGCGGGCAACGGCCGAAACGCCATGTAGGGGTTGATCAGCATTGTCCCTGTGCGCATGGTCTGTTCCAGCACGGCGCTATAGCCGTGTGTCGGCGCGAGCGGACTGGTGATGTCCAGACCGAGTTGATGCACCATGACTGCGATCGGCAGGCCCAACCCTCCACCGCTGACGACGCCCGTTTGTGCGATGCCGGCATCGCGCCCCGCATCGGACAGAAACGGATCGGCGAACAGTCCTTTCTTGATCCCGGACATCCGCCCCGACACGTCGACCGACAAACGCAGTTCGGCCAGATCCTCGGTGATGCGGTCCATGCGGTTCTCATAACCGGCAATCGCCGCCATGCTGACCATGCGCACGCCGTCGGCAATCAGGCGGCGTTCGTCGTCCCAGCTTTGATAGACGCTAGCCAGCGGCAGCACGTCGGCGGGCACGGCGGGCGGATGTGGCGACCACTCCGCCGGCACGCCCTTGATCCATTGATAGGTACCGTCCGCGCCCAGGCACAGGCGGTCGATCCGGCGCAGCATCTGCGTGTAGCTCACCAGCACCAGGGTGCCGGGCAAGGCGCCGGCGACGCTGAAGCCGGTGCTGTCGGGCTCGACTGGCTCGATGTTGGCGATGTGCTGATAGGTTACTTGGTAGGAGCTGCCCGGCGCCGGTTCCGGCCCGGTGGGGCTCCAGTCGATCTGCCCGGCGGTGAGCACCCAGCTTGTACCGCTGGTATAGCTGGTGCCGCCTTGTTTGATGCTTTCCACCATGATCACGCTGGTGTCGGGCAGCGGGTCGGCAGCGCCGGCGAAGCCGCCGTGGGTCAGGGTGACGGTCTTGCGTGCGGTGATGCGCACTTGCGTGATCGATTGCGCGGGGTGGCGGCCCAGGTTGATGCGTTGCAGTTCGACGCTTGCGCTCGCATGCGGTTCGGCGTCGATGTAGCGCAGTTCGGGCTGGGCGTTGTACACCACGCGCCGCCCTGCCGCTTGCTCGATGGCATAGCCGACGACGCGCGCGCGGCCTTCGGAAATGGTATAGACCTGCTCGCCCGTGGACAGATCGGCTGCTTGTGCGACCTGCAGGCCGGAGACGACGTAGGTTCCGCCCGCGCTGTCGCGGTCGTAGCGAGCGAGCGCCTGGGTGACTGCGTCCAGATTCGGTGGCGGCTCCTTGGCGCGCACGTAGCCGTCCTCGACCACCCAAACAGGGTAGAAGTCGCCGCTCTGGCCGTCGCCGGAAAATCCCCATGTGGGCGTGATGAGCAGGCGCTCCGCACCCGGCTCCATGTAGCCGCGCGTGCCGACGGCAGGGTTGAGCAGCGCGGGATCGTCGAGTTCGCTCAGGATCGAGCCGTTCAGGTAAATACCGACATTGACGATGCCGACCGCCGGAATGACGAGATTGGCCTCCGGTACGCCACGCATGCAGCCGGCCAGGTAGATCGCGCCGGACTCGCAGTGGGTGGTGCCGGAATCGGGATCGACGATGATGCGCGCGTCGCGGATCACGTCTCCGTCCTTGAACAGTGCGTCGGCAATGCCGCGCAGGCGGTGGTCGGCAGCACTTTGCAGTTCGTTCAGTTCCGCGCTTTGCAAGACTTTGTCCGCGCGAAAGCGGATCGTATCGAAGGGTGCGGTGGGGTTGAAGCGGTTGTAGTATTGGCTCATATCGGTCTCTTGCTCAGAACGGCATCACGTACTCGAAGGCGGGGCGTACCGATCCGTTGCGCTGGAAGTTTTGCGAACGGTCGAGTAACAACAGCCGGCCCGGCGTGGCGATCTGCTCCGGGGTGAAGTAGCGTTGTCCGGCTGGCAGGCTGGCGACCGGAGCCGAGCCGATAAACAGGCCGAGTTCGCGGATGTGTGCGCTTTCCGCGTCGGCAAAGCCGAACACGGTGCGTACGTACAGATAGCGCGTGGGTGTGGCGGCGAGGGCGAAGTTGCCCTGCGGGGTTTCGATGGCGCCGCCGGTATCCGGCAGTACGAAGCCGACCTGGGTGGCCAGGCGCCGGCCGATTTCGGTGACCAGCGCGGTGGCGTCCACCGGCTCGGTTTCCGGCACGTCATCCCAGGCGGGATCGCCCGTGCCCCAGGCGAGGTAAAGCGGTTGAGCGGCGATAAGTTCGGCTTGCGCGATGCGGCCGTCGGTTTGTTTCGCGGGCATGGATCAAGACTCCAGTTGTGTGAGGGTGTGAGGGATGGTTTCGCGCCACGGATCAACCCAGGGGCCGGTCCAGTGGCGGCGTTGCCAAACGTCGGTAAGCGCGGCAGCGGCGGCGTCGGCGCGTGTGGCGATCGGATCGGGGTCCGCGCCGGGGTCGATGGCCAGTGCGATGACCGACGAGCGGCTCACCAGCACGGCTCCCGGGTCGTCGATGTCGGGCACTAGAATGCTGGCTTGCGAGACCACGCCGCCGGCGGCATCGATGACGACGTCGCTGTCGAGTCGCCAGACGTCCAGGCGCCAGGAATCGTCGTCCCAGATCAGCACCGAGTAGGTCGATCCGGCGGCGCTGACGGTCGGTAGTTCGTCCGACTCGTCGAAAGCGAAGGCGGTGCGGGTGCCGAAGCTGAGCTTGACGCCGTCGACGGAGATGCCGGAGTCATCGTCGAGAATGCCGTCGTCAAGGCGCGAGGCGTCCAGCCGGAAATGGCGCAGATCGTGGGTGCCGTACAGGCGTACCAGGTGCGAGCGCGCAGGCGCGGCGAAGCGGGCCAGTTCAAGCAGATCGGGTAGTGCGTCGGTGGTGATGGGCGCGGCCAGTTCGAGTTGGTATTCAGCCCAGCGGTTTTCGGAGCCGGTGGTGTCCTCGACCTTGGCAGCGATGCCCGCCCAGGACAACGCGGTTTCGACCGACCACGGCGTGCCCTTGGCCTGATGCCATGCCACGGATTCCTTGATCGCACGGCGTCTGGCCGCCTCGTTGGGCAAATGAGCCCATAGCGGGCCGACCACGTTGAACTGCTCGGCGAGTAGCGGCAGCGCGTCGGCCGGGACGAGATCGATCAGGTAGACCAGAATTGGACTCAGATCGAGGCCACTCATCCGCGCGGCCAGGGCGTCGATTGCCCGGCTGCGGGGGTCCGGTGCGAGTGGTGGAATCAGCAATTCAGACATCGTCCACCATCCTGCCTAGGCGCACTGTCACGCTGGTGCAGCGCGGCCATTCCGGTAAGGCCAGCACGCGCTTTGTCGCCGGTGCGAGCACGCGCGCGTCGTACAGGCCGTCGATGTCGTGCAGCGCGGTTTTGAGTTGCGTCGGCACGATGTCGCCACCCAGGCGCCGCGAGAGATTCGCGGCGAAGGACTGGCAGCGTTCGCGGGCGATCTGCAGTACGCGATCGGGCACGCGGGAGGAAAGCACGTCGATTTCGAGCTCGATGGCGTAATCGACCGCGCATGCCGGCATCACCTCGATCCGGTCGTTCAGCATCCGGGTCTTGCCGTCGGTCAGCGCTTCTTGCACGCGCGCGACGGTTTCGGCCGAGGGCGGCCCATCCCGCCCGAGTAGCACCACATGCACGGTACCGTCGGGACGCGGGGATAGCACCTGGACGTCGACGGTGTCGGCCGCGGCCGTCATTGCGGCCAGGCGGTAGCGGTTGACCGAGCCCCAGGAGAACGCCTCCGGCGCCAGTTTGATGCGGGCGCGCAGGCGTTCGTCGTCTTCGGCGTCCGCGCCGCCACGGGTCACCGTCAGGTTCTCGACCCGGTCGACCGTTACCGGCAGTTCATCGACCAGCACGGAAAGCTGGCCGGGCAGGTAGCCGTTGGCGGCGGCGGCGGGCTCAAGCGCCACCACCGGAAATTCGGCCGAGGTGGCGCCGGCGGCTACATTGACCGCCTTTTCGCTCTGGAACCGAATGCCGCCGGTGGTTTCAACGCGCACCCCCTCCGCGATCTGGAACGCGGCCGCGACGGGGTCCATGAACGTCAGGCGCATTGTGGTCCGCGCCGGCTGCGTGGGCAGGCGAAAAACGCCCAGTAGCTCGCCGAGGTAATCCAGCATCGGCGCGCGGGCGAAAGCGACCAGATTTTGCTCGGCCGCTTCCTGGATGCCGATGCGCACCAGGCTCTCGCGGTAAGATACGAGATCGACCAGTAGCCGATCCACTTGCGCCGGATACAGCGTCTTGCCGGTCATGGCCTCAAACTGCGCGACCATTTCGGTGATGACCGCCTGGGGATCGCGGTCGATGAAATCGGGGGAGGATAAATCGCTCATTGATCGAACCTTACGGTGGTGGCCCTGTAGGCGCCGCCGCTGGCCGGCGTCCATTCGACGGCCAGCTCGACGGCCCCGAGGGTGTGAGAGACCTTGACTTGGATGTCGCCGACCCGGGGTTCCCACGCCCGGATGGCGAGCACGGCTTCGCGCACCAGATGGGGCGTGACGCGGTTTTGCGGCCAGTCGAGGTACAGGGGGATGTCGGAGCCGAAGGGCGGGTTGTGCGGGTCGCTGCCCTTGGGAGTGAGCAGGATCGTGCGAATGCACTGGTCGATGTCGTCCAGCCCACCGACGATGCCGTTTACGCCCAGCGCCGGTTGCCAATCGAGGTAGGGGATGCGGTCGGTTCTCATACGGTCATGATGCCGACCGTCGAACCGCGAAAATATTAAAGGAGGTTAAAACTTGCCAGCCCGGACCCGACGGCCCGGGTGGCCCTGATTCAATGGGAATGGTGGTTGGTGTTGCCACCGCCGTCGATGACGCTGCCGGTGGCGTCGATGCTGCCTTCCACCTTCAGGTCGCCGGTGCAGGTGGTTTGCTCGGCGTCGATGACGACCCGCGGCGCCTTGATCGTCACCGGCCCCTCGGCGGTGACGTTGACCGGCCCGGTGGTGACGATGGTCAAGGTGCCGCTGGCTCGGTCGTACTCGAAGCGGCCGCCGTCGAAGAAGCTGAAATGCGCTTTGTCCGGGCTTTGCACCGGGGGTCGGTCGGCGTCCGAATAAACGGCGCCGAGCACACACCCGGCCTCGAAATACTCGTCCAGCACGCAGGCGACATGTTCGCCCACGTCGAGCGTCAGGCAAGCCTTGTCCTTGAGCGACTTCTTTACCACCAGCGGCAGCCAGTCGGTGAGCAAGCCGTCCAGGTCGGGAAACTGCACGCGGGCGAAGCCGGGCTTGGTTACCTTGACGATACCTTCTTTGTACGAAACGCCGCCGGTGTTTCTAGCCATGACCGTTCTCCCCGCGCTGCTCGGCTACCCGCTTCGCCGAAATATCGGTGCGGTAGCCGCCGCTGCATTCAATGACATGAGCACTGCGTACCACGTGGTAGGTGCCGCCGAATCGGCCCATGTCTTCCAAATAAAAATTGATGCCCGCGACCAGCCTGGGGTTGCCGAACAGGGTGAGTTCCAGTTGGGTCGCCTCGATGTTGGCGCTTTCCAGGGCAGCTTCGGCCTTGACCCTGGCCTGCTCTCCGGATTCGGCTCGCACGTTGAGCTTGAGCACATCCTCGCTGGCGGCGTCGGGGCGGTCGGTCCGGTCGACGTCCTGCGCGGTATGGTGTTTGAGTTCTTTCGTTTTGGCGTCGTGGTACGACACGCGCGCCTCGTTCACCACGCCCATGATCTTGTCCTTGATGCTGTATCGGACCAATTCGCCGCGCGCGAGCGCCAGGATCGGTTCGCGCCGGTGTGCCTCGGCGCGTTTGTGGAAGATCATCCTGCCATCCTTGATTTTGAAGGCATAGCCGTACTCTCCGGCCAGGCGGTGCAGAAAGCTCAGGTCGTGTTCGTGGATTTGCGTCGTCCGGCGGATCGGGATCGGCTCGATCGTGCCGAGCAGTTCGAGCTGGTGCCGCCGCGCCACGCGCTGGGCGATGGCGGCCAGCGTGGTGTTCTCGTAGGCTTTGTCCTCGTTGGTGCGATAGGTCTTATTCACGCCGGCGGCGATTGCGCGGATCGTGACCACGTCAGGTGGGCCAGAGCCGCTGATTTCGTCGATCTCGAACGCGCCGGGGTATTTCAGTTCCGCCCCGGCGTAGCCGAAGTGGAAATGCATCACGTCGCCCTTGACCGGATACCAGGCGCCGCGAAACTTGCCTTCCGCGTCCTCCAGGCCGATCTCCAGCGTATCGGCCTCGCCCTCGGCGAAATCGGTATAGTTGACAGAAAGCAGGTAGGGCGACAAATCCGCCGTCACCTCGCGGCCGGCCATGATCAAACGGACAATCGGCTGCGCGACCCCCGGCAGATTGGCGCTCGGGCTGGCGATCAGCGCCGCCATGGCGGCAACTCCTCGGCGGCGATGACGTCATTCTTCTCGATCACCGGAATCAACAGCGCGATGCCACCGCGCAGCACAGGCGAACGGGGCACGCCGGGATTCGCGACGATGATACGTTCATAATCGGTGGCCGAGCCGTAGTAGCGCCAGGAAAGCAAATCCCAGCGTTCCCCGTCGCGGGTGAGATGTCGGATCACGTTCATGCGGCGACGCCCTCCATGGTGTTCGATACGTTCAGTTCGCCTTGCGGCTCGCCCCTTACGGCCGTTCTGGCCGCCAAGCGCGCGACCGCCGGGCCGACCCGTTCGAGATCATTCCCGGCGGTGGTCAGTCCGTGCGTTAGCGCATCAAGCCGTGTTTGCAGGTTTGCGGGCGACAAACTGGCGAGCGCGGCTTGGGCATTACTCGCCTCGTCCGCGATCCGCCGGGCCATGGCCACCACGGACGCCGTGCCGGCCACGGTCGTGCGCATCGGGTCCAATAACTCACCCAAGGCGTTCGCTTGCGCTTCCAACGCGGTCAAATGCGGCGCGATTGTGTCGAGGCCGGCAAGCGCCGCTGGGGAGGCGTTCTCACCTCGCGCGGCCGCGAGTGCCTTGGCTGCCTCGGCATGAGCCGTCATTGCGGACCGGGCCACGCCCACGGCTTGGCCCAGCGCCTGGCGGGACCGCTCCAGCGGCGCTGTGGCATTTTCCATTCCGGGCACGACCTTTTCCACTTGCGGCGCGGGCGGCTTGCCCGGTGCCCGTACAGCGGGCGCCTCGTGGCGGACGCGCTCCATCCCCGGTGGTGGCACATGCTCTTTCAAGGTAAGGCTCGCTCCCACCGACACCAGCGCACCGAGCAAATCGGTTTGCTCGGGAGTGGTCGACAAGCTGGTGATGACGAATTGCCCCTTGTATTCTCCTGTTGCCAACACAAACGGCAACGGCGTGTGCGCCTGCATCGCCTCGCGCAAACGGGCGAGCTCCCATTCGGGCTCGCAGTAAAGGCGGTGGAACTTCAGCTTGATCGTCCATTCGTCCAGCTTATCTCCGACCCACTGGATGCGCGGCTTGCCTTCGATGAGGGCATGCTCGGCATAGTTGGCGCCAAAATGCCCGTCGAAACCATCGAAATAAGTAATCAATTCGAACTGGATCGGGCCCAGTAACGCGAACAACATTGTTGTTTCTCCCTCAATATGCGCGGCGCTGTTGGTCTGCCATCGCCCGGCGCAGCATCTGTTCCAAGGTATGTTGATGTGCTCGCAGCATGTCGCCGAATTTTTGCAAGGTTTGCGGCGTCGGGTCACCGTGGATCGCTACCTGGGGGTTGTAGTCCAGCTTGATTTCCACCGGAGCGGTCCGGTTTCCAACCCCGGTTGCGGCGGCGCCATGATTGGGTAGCGGCGGTAACGACATGCCCGGTTTAGCGGCACTGTTCTCGGGCGGCGGCAACGCCGCGCCCGCCATGGCGGGTACGCGCGTGAGCAGATGTGTCGGCCCATTCGGCTTCCCGTCGCCAGCGACGGTCTCCCCCGCCTTGCTACCCAACCACTGCCCCGCGATGCCTCCCACGACACTGCCGAGCAGACCGCCGACAACCGTGCCGACACCGGGAAGGATCGCGGTGCCGATCATGGCGCCAAGCTTGCCCCCGGCCATCCCGCCCGCGAGCCCCCCGACCGCATCACCGATAGCCGAGCCTTTTTCGGCCGTGCTTTTTTCGGCCACGCCTTTTTGGGCCCCGCCGGTGGAATCCGACGCCATGGCATCGCCTGCCATTGCTAGCGTCCCAAGCACCGTTCCAATCATCGCCAACGGCCCCACACGGGGCAGCCGGCTACCGAAGCGGGCTGCGGTTTTGGTGACGTTCCCTAATTTGGACAAAACGCTGCTAAACCCGCCCTTGCCCGCTTCACCTGATCGACCCGATCCGCCCAGTAGGTAGGCCAACGCGCGTCCGCCCTTGCCAGATCCACGCGGTGCGCCTCCGCTCTTGCCGGATCCACCAGATCCACGCGACCCGCTTCCGCCCTTGCCGGATCCGCCCGATGCGCCCCCGCCCGGCTTGGAGCCCGACCGGCCGAACGACCTTAGTGCGTCGAGATTTTCCCCGATCGATTTGATTTTCCCCCCGATCCACACCGCCGCGGTGCCGAAGAGGGTAAGCCCGACCACGGCCGCGCCCACCCAACCCGTTACGTTGGGAAATTGGTTGGCCCAATTCACAACCCCGATCAAGCCCCCCAGAAAACTGTTCACGGCGGGCAAGACCGCCGTGGCGATGTTGATGCCCAGCTCCGTCACAGAGGTTTTCAGGCGTTCCCACTGCACGGTGGTGAGTCGGCTTTGTTCGGCCCAGTCCTTGTCGACCGTGCCTGTGGCCGAACCCAACGCCTGGCGGTTTTCGTGGAACTGGCCCTTATTCGTCGTCCACGCCAGATACGCCTGGGTTGCCTGCATGTCCGGCAACGCCGATGCCACTCCGGCTTGCTGGACGGCGGAACGCATATGCTGCTCCAGTGCCGTGCCTTGCAGGCCGACACGCTTACCCTGCTCCAGTGCCGCCGCCAGATTGGCTTCGAGGTTGGCGCCGTTTTTGAATTTGCTGGCTTCCGCGATCTTGTCGATATAGTCGCCGAAGACCATGAAGCCGGCTTCGATATTGGAAACTTGGCCCTTGCCGGTGGCGATCTTCTCCAGCTTCGCCTGCTCGAAGTCGATGCCGACATTCTTGAAACGGGCTTGCGTGGAAGAAGCGTTGATGTGCTCGAACCAGCTACGCACGTAGCCTTTCGCCTCGCCCGCGTCGCCCGCGCCAACCTGCATGGTTTGCATGAAGGCGCCGACATCCTGGACACCTTGCACGCCCGTGGAACCAAAAGCAGTGGCGGCCACACCGAGTTCCGGCAGCATCTTGCTCATTTCCTGGAACCTGAGCCCCTTCTGCTTGCCCGCTTTGGCCAGAACGTCGATGGCCGCGAGCATTTCCGCTTCGGTGTTCAGCTTGAAGTCGGTCTGCAGGGAATGGATCAGGTCGGCCACGCTACCGGCATCGGTGCGCTGGGATATGGCCGTTTTGGCGATTATCCCTGCGTAGTTACCGGCCTTTTCGGGATCCATGCCTTTATCGACCAGTTGCCCCGCCCCGCTGGCAACATCGTCATGATTCATGCCGCTGTTCACGGCTGCCGCGCGCACCTTGGCGGTGAAGGCTTCTTCCACCCCTGGTTTCTCGTACCACCCATGCGCGATGCTGAGTTGCTTGATCCGATCCTCAAGGAGGATGCTTCCTCCAGCCACTTTTTTTATGGTTTCAAACGCACCTTTGGGAGGTGCCGCGGCTTGGTGCTGCCCCACAGCCAGCAAGTTCTTGTATCGCTCGGAAAGACGATCCAGGATCCGACCCGACTGCTCGGCGAACTTGTCCGTGAATGACAAATTCACTTCCTGAATACGTTGCGTCGTGTCGGCGAGGGTTTTGGACAGCGCACCCAGGCGGTCCTCCAGATTGCCGATGACAACCGCCAGCTTGCCATTAATCTGGTCGAGGTCGATCACACCGCTGGACATAAGTCGATTTCCATGAGTTGCTTATTTCGATGTCGTACGAATCGCCAACATTTCCCGCGTTCCAGGATGGCGCAGTTCCTCGGCGATTCGAATTCTTCGAAGAGCGTTGAACGTTTCACCCGGCACGACGCGTTGGATATCACCGCTTTACGCTTGCCGGGCGGGCTGGTTTTCAGCACCGCCAGCCCGCCCTCCATGCAAATGGCCTCCGATCAAATGCCGGACAAACAGGGGGTTACACCAGATCGTCAATAGTCGTCTGGATGCTGCTGCTTGATCTGTTTCACGGCCAATTCGACCCACTGCACAAACTCCCATGGCTCCATTGCATCCATCTCCGACGGCTGCATTCGGAACCATCTGGCCAGCAGACCCTTGGCATCCCACAGAGCCTGCTCATCGACGGTAACCTCAAATGAGTCCTTGAAGGCAGGCCTGGACTTCGGCCCAATCGGCCAAGTCCAGGCGCTCCACATCTTCAAATACCAATTTTTCGGTTGCCAGAATGGATACCAGCCAGGTATCCACATCCGTCGCCACGCCCGCTGCGTTGCGTTGGGCGAGTTTCAGATCCTTCAAAACCCCGCGACGCAGGGTGATGGTTTCCACCTTCTCGCCCAAACCGCTGGTGATCGGGTGTTGCAGCTTCACCTGGTTTGGAACGGTAGAGGTCTGCGTTTGCATCTCTTGACTGCTCATGGATGGCTCCAGTGATGAAAAAGATGGTTCATTCTTGCGCACGGCCGTATCGGCGTCCTTTAAAGCCGGCGAAAAAATCCCGCCGGACGAGCGGCGGGAAATGATGACGTCAGGCTAGGCCGCGTGACGTGGATCCCGCCTCGCGTTTTACCCGACGTTGATACGGTAAGTGGCGAGCTGATCCTCGCCGGCGACCTTGTAGATGTTCGACAGCGGGTCGAATTCCAGGATGTCCTGGCCGTCGACCACTTGCTTGATGTAGTAGCAGGCGAAGCCGGTCGAAACCTCGGCGTTCTCATGCTGCTTGAACGTGCCGCCGGGGTTTTTCTTGAAGGCGACGGTGAGGAAGGTGACCATCGACTTCTCCTCGGTGCGCCCCTGGCTCGTGTAGGTCTCGATGTTGCTGCGCACCTGGAGCGAGACGAACTTGAACGGGTTGGCGACCTTGGTCATGACTTCCTGGTAGAAAGACGACCATTTGATTTCGCCTTCCATCTTGTCGAACCCGGCCGGCATTTCGATGGTGCCGACCATGCCGAGCGCCTTGTGCTCGCTCATTTTGGTGACGACGTCGGGAAGCTTGATCTCCTCGGCCTTGCCGAGCAGGGTGCCGCCATCCAGGTAGATGTTGGCGTTGGTGATGCGATTGATGCTGACGCTCATGGGAACTCCTTTTAAACACGCCGCCGGGCCGCCTTGAGGCGGGACCGTGTCCCGCCTCGGGGGGCCGCGAATGGCGCGAGCGGGTTAATCATTTCTTGCCGAGATTCTTGAGGTAATCGATGTTCACCCGCGTTTTGTGGGTGATCCGTTCGGCCGGGGTCGGGGGCATGTAATCGCGCCGGAAGGTGACGTGGCCCGCGGCCAACTCGGTCGGCTCGTTGTCCGACGGGTCGTACCAGCAGCGGCCATCGAGGATGGCTCCGTCGGCCACCAGCTTGCGCAGGAAGCCGTTGACGCTTTCGGCCACGGCGTCGATCCAGGCGTTGGTGATCGGCTGGTCGATGAACTGCAGGCAGAAGTACTCGATCGACTCGTCGATGATGTCACCCACGGCCAGCACGTTCTCGAAGTTCGAGGGATGCGTGTCGGTCGGCCACGCCGCCGTGCGGTTGCCCCACAGGCGCAGGCCGGTGCCGAACGAGTTGAACACCGTGGTGATACCGGCCTCGTTGAGCAGGTTGGCCTCGCAGTTTGGCTCGTTGATCATGGCGCTGATGGTGCGTTCGACACCGGTGATGCCGGCGATTTCCTGGTTGGACATCGACCACCAGTAACCTTTTTCGATGTCGACGGCATTGCCCAGGCCGGCGGCGCGCTGGGAAAGCGGCTCCAGGCGGTCGGCGTTGGTCGCGGCGTCATAGACTTTGACGTGGGGATAGAAAAGCCGCGCACGGCTGTTCGACGTATTGAAGTTGATACTGCCTGCCGGGCCGCGCCCCGCGATCGCCTGGGCCGGTGTGATGCCGATGGGAGCATCGATGTAGGCCCGCGCCCGCAGCCGGTTCGCCATGGCGATCATTTCGGTCGACACGCCGTTTAGCGTGCAATACACCGGCGCGATCAAGCGCTTGGGGAAGAAGCCGAACAGGGTAAAGCAGTCGAGCAGGGCTTGCATGCCGGTGCGATTACCGGCTGCGTCGATGGCGCCGATGATGTCGGCGGGCGTGACTTTGGTCGGGTCGGCATAGTCGTAGCTTGCGGCCTTGACAGTGGCGCCCACCGCGATCGCGCCCCCAGCGACCCGCATCAGCGTGCCGGTGGCGGCATCCAGCGTGTAGTCGGTGCCCTCGACGTAGGACGTGGCGCCATCGGAGCTTTGCAACGACAGATTGGCCACGCCGGGGTGGGCTAGCTTGGCGCGGTCGTTGGCCGCGTCGAATGCGACCGACTCGTTGCTCGCCACCGTTTTGTGGATGGTGGGATCGAGCACGTTGATCACGATCACCACGCCGGAGGTCGGGCGACCTTGATCGAAGTTGGCGTCGAGCGCCTGGGCGATGGTGAAGCCGGGCAGTTGCGCGCCGAACTGCGCCGCGTCCTTATCGGCCAACACCAAGGTCGGTACGTTCACCGGACCGACCGGTGCGGTGCCGATCAGGCCGGTGACCGCCGATTTGACGAGTTTGACCGGACGTGGGCCGTCCTTGATGACGATTGTTTCGACACCGTGCAGGAAGTTTGCTGGCATTACTTGACTCCTTTATTGGAGGGGGTTGCGGTAGCCTGGGTTTTCTGGGTCTTGGCTGCGGCGGGTGTATCGCCCTCCGGCGCCAGATAGCCCAGGGCGATCAGGGTTTTGATGTATTCGTGGTCCTGCGGCAGCGTGTAAATCGAGCCACGGAACAGGATCACATCGATGTCATGACCATCGAGCTTGAGCGTGGCGCTCGTGTCAGTCGGGCCTTGGTACTTGAACTTGCGGGTCATCCGGGTTTTCTCCTAGGAAAGTGAGACGGGTGGATCGAGGTGAAAAATCGGGCTCTTCGTCCTCGACCACGGTGGTAGTGGTGACAAAATCAATGGCGTGCCGCCACTCGTCGTCGCACCCTCCCAAGAATTCGTCACTGTTCGGAACGAGCTTGCCGAAGGCCGGGGGCGCGAAGCCGGCAAGGGCCCGGCGCACGTGATCGAGTGTCCTGGTTATGCCGTTGTCACCATGCAGGGTGCGCATGACCAGCGTGACTTGCAGCCCTAGGCGGCGCTCCTGGACAAGAGAATGCGTGTCGGCGCTCGGGCCGTACTTGGAGCCGGTGTAGCGCACCAGGAGCGCGCCGACCGGGTGGTCGAGCAGATAGCTCTCCGGTGCGTTGAAGTAACGCTCGATCGCTAGATTGGGGAAACGGGCCGTCAGCCGTTCGAACGCGGCCAATTCCATCGCTTCGCAGGTATTTGGAATCGCGGGCATGTCAATACCTGCCCGAGAACGAGGCATCGCGAAGAACGTTGCTATGCTCGATGGATAGTATTGCCGGTGCGAACCAGATCGCCCGAGCAAAGGCGTCACCGAGCGCGAACGAGTACTGCGGAACGTTCAGCGTAGCGTCATGCGTTCGCATAATGACCGACGCCCGAACTTTTTTGCCTTGCAATCGCAGGGCATGAAGCCGAAGACGGCCAAACCTGCAGACACGATTGGGGTTCGCTTTCATGCCGCCATGTTGGGCGGCGGTAGAGCGTGGGTCTTTTAACCGGGTTTAAAAACTGCTCGGCGGTGATTCATCGGAAAAGCGCGCCAGTTTCGTTATCCTGGCTCCAAACCCCATCTCACTGCCGACGCGCAAGGCATTCCACTCACGGTGGCCTTGATTGGGCAACGGTATGACCCAATTTCTGCCGCTGGTCGAAGCGATTCCCTCGATCCGTAGCAAACCTGGCTGTCCGCTGTCATAGCCACGGCGGTGCAGGCCGACTGGGACTATGACCACGATAAGTACCGACGAATGCCTTAAGCGGGTTTTTATTCTACTTTAAATTATGCGTTTTCGTATTGACTGCGTCGGTTTTGGTGGCGATAATGCGTTTAAGCATTACGCTTTGAAAGGACGAAACGATGAGCGTACCTCCTCTGATTCCCGATCGTTTATACCATGTGCACGGTGCCGGACTATTGCGCACCCTCGATGCGGTCCGACATCGGATCGATGAGACCAACAGTTGGCCGTTGTGCAGGCCGGCTACGCTGGGGAGCGCGATCCGATCAATCGGTTGTTCGGCCAAGTGTGGAGGGCGCATTCGCTTGCGTGTTTTGGTCGCACCGTGCGTGGACGGTCAGCATGACTACGTGGCACGCGAACTGAACGCTATCGCCACCTTCCCGCACCATGAGCGGCGGCAAGGCCCAGGGCGGGCACTAATGCGCCCGAACGCAGCGGCGGCGAAAACGGCGCCGCTTGTCTCCACTGTCCGTGCCATCCTTTGATGCGCGCGGCCCATCCTTCATTCCATGCGAGCCGTGGTGAAGCACTTGGCCACGGCACTCACGAGCATACGGAGCACGATATGAGCGAACAATACAAAAGCAAGGGGCCGGAACTGCTACACGACTTGGCACAGCACACATCCGCGGCACTTCAGGAACTGATCGAACTGGACAAACCGAAGGCCGACCACGTCGGCAACGCGCTTGCCAACCGCATGGCCTCGCATTGGGGCGGGCAACTCGTCTACTTCCCCGTCGGCATGGCGAGCAAGCTCTCAGCCCGCGACCTTTCTGTATGGCACGAATTCAACGGCAGGAACCACAGCGAGTTGGCCCGTAAGTATGGCGTTTCACTCCAGTGGGTCTACAAGATCGTGAAAGCCATGCGTCAGCGAGAGCAAGAGCGTAGCCAAAAAGAACGGTTTCCCAGCGATGCGAACTGAAACAAACGGACCTTTAAGCCGCTTTAAAAGACTAAATGAATCGCCCCGCGTGGGGGTGGTTTCCGGTTTGATTCCTTATCGGCAGGCTCAAAGCCCTCCCGCCCCGCTTTTTTCGCGCACCCGCCCGATGATGATGTGTTCGTCGGCAAGCTCGGGGGGGACTTCTTCGTCGCGGTAGGCGGGGTTGTCGCTGCGCAGGATCAGCGTGCCGTCGATGCGCCGGGTGAGGCGCTTGATGCGTAGATCGTTGCCGTAGCGGATTGCGTACACTTTGCCGTCGATGATGTGCGTCGGGTCGTTTTCGGCCAGATCGATCAGGACGGAATCGCCCGCGTACAGGAAGGGTTCCATGCTGTCGCCGGTGACCTTGAAGCGGCGTGCGTTCTTGGGGCTGATGCCTATTTTCTGGAACCACGACAGGCGGTAAGTGGCCGGCTCGCTCTCTTCGATGATGTCGTAGGCGGCCTGACGCCCTCTGCCGGCGCTGAAACTTACCCGGTACTCCTTTACCTGCACGCTGTCTTCCGGCGGGGGGCTTTCGGGGTGCAGCGCCCGCACTTCCGACTGCGTGAAGCGGGTTTCCTCTCCGGTTCCTGTTTCGTACCTTGCGACGGGTTCGGCCACGGCCCTGGCGCCGTCATCGGCCCCGGCGTCGCGCCCTTCGATATTGGCCGAGCGCAGGAATTCCACGGTGATATTGAAATGGCTTGCAAGCGGTTCCAGCGTCGCCGTGCGCGGGTCGTCGCTCTCTCCTTTCAATATGCGGTGGATCGTCGGCTGCGGTACACCCGTTGCCCGCGCCAGCACGGTCGGGTTCGTTCCGTGCCTGGCGATCAGATAAGAAAGATTGCGACGTAGCTGGCTCATGACCAGAATATACGACTGCGCATAATTTAATGCAATAGTGCAGTGAGCAAGTTGCTCGTCGATGCGATATCGCATAGACTGTATTGCATTAATGCGGGAGTGTATTTGATGCCGTCGACCGTTCCTTCTCTCTCCATCGCCATCCTTCCAGATTCGCACCCCAGCGCCTGCAAGCCGGACGAGCTTGTGCGCGCGTTGATCCGGGCCGGCTGGTCGCAGGGCGAGATCGCCGATGCGATCGACGTTACGCAGCCGACGGTGAGCCGCATCCTGAGCGGGCGGCACAAGGATCCGCGCTACAGCGCGGTCGAGCGGCTGCGCCAACTGGTATCGAGCCTCGATGAGTTCAGCGCGACATGACCGTGGCGGATCCGCAAACGCATTGGGGCGCCACGCCCGAAGACTGGTTGCATTTCGATCTGCTGCTCGGGCTGGGCGAGGATCTGTTGCCGGTGGTGTCGAACCGCGCGGCTGTACTTTCGCCCGATTCGAAGATCAAGGAGATCGGTAAGACGCCGAGCCGCTACAACGCCGCGCGCAAGGTGGCCGGTATTGCGGGTTGGACGGCGCACCGGGCGGGCCGCGCCGAGTTGGCGCGCTGGGCGGTGGAGCCGGATTACGGCATCTGTGTGCAGACGCGGACGGTGCGCGCGCTGGATATTGATGTGCCCGATTTGCCGCGCGCGCGGGCGATCCTCGATTTTGTGGCCGGGCACCTGGGCGCGCCGCTGCCGATGCGGTGGCGGGCCAATTCGGGCAAGGCGCTGCTGGCGTTCGCGCTGCCCGGTGAGATGGGCAAGCGCAGGATGACGGTGGAGGGCGGGATTGTGGAGTTGCTTGCCACCGGGCAGCAGTTCGTGGCCGCGGGCACGCACCCCAGCGGGGCGCGTTATGAGTGGGCCGGCGGTTTGCCGTGCGGGTTTCCGCTGCTGAGCCTGGATGCGTTCGAGGCTTTGTGGGCGGCGCTGGGGGAGCGGTTCGGTATCGGCGAATCAGGCGCGGGCGCGGTGTCGGTACGCCGGAAAGGCGGCCGTGTGGCGCTGCCCGATCCGGTGGCGGAGTGGCTGCACGGGCAGGGCCGTGTGTTGGGCGAGGATCGCGATGGCGCGTTGCTGGTCGAGTGCCCATGGGATCACGAACACAGTACCGGCACGCCCGGTGACGGTTCGACGGTGTGGTTTCCCGCCGGTACGAACGGTTATGCCAGGGGCCATTTCAAGTGCCTGCACGGGCATTGCGAGGGGCGGGGCGATGCCGGGTTTTTCCAGGCTGTCGGCTATGCCGAGGATGTGTCGGCGGATTTCGAGCCGGTAGGCCCCGAGGCGGGCGAGCGTGCCGCGCTGCCGGCTTTTCGGCGGGATGGCAACGGGCGCATCGAGGCGTGCATCGGGAATGTGGTGCTGGCGGTGCGGCGTGAGGATGTGTGCGGTTTGCGGATTCGTTACGACCGCTTCCGCGACGAGATCGTATGCGCGCCGCCCGGTGGGGCGTGGCGGCCTTTTCAGGATACCGATTACGGCCATTTGCGCTTCACGCTGGAAGGCGGTGGGTTCAAGCCGGTGAGCCGGGAGCTGATCCGCGAGGTGGTGCCGATGGTGGCCGGGGAGTATTCGTTCGACTCGGCGCTGACGTGGCTGGATGGTTTGAGGTGGGACGGGGTGCCGCGGGTGGAGGCTTTTTTGCACACCCATTTCGGCGCGGAGGATAGCGCTTATGTCCGCGCCGTGAGCACTTATCTGTGGACCGCGATGGCCGGGCGTGTGCGGGTGCCGGGGATCAAGGCGGACATGGTGCCGATTCTGGTGGGCGACCAAGGTTCGGCCAAGAGTTCGAGCGTGGCCGCGATGGTGCCCGGCGCGGATTTTTTTACCGAGATCAGTTTCCACGAGAAGGACGACGATCTGGCGCGCAAGATGCGCGGCCGCTTGCTGGCCGAGATCGGGGAGTTGCGCGGGCTGCATACCCGCGAGTTGGAGAGCATCAAGGCGTTCATTACCCGCACGCACGAGAACTGGGTGCCCAAGTACCGCGAGTTCGCCACGACCTTTCCGCGCCGGCTGGCGTTTGTCGGTACGACGAATCAGGCGAATTTCCTCGCCGACGAAACAGGTAACCGGCGTTGGTTGCCGGTGCGCACGGGCATGGCGGACGTGGAGGCGGTGCGGCGCGACCGCGAGCAGTTGTGGGCGGAGGCGCGGGAGTTGTTCGAGCTGGTCGGGGTGGCGTATCAGGCCGCCGAGGCGCTGGCGGCGCCGGTCCATAGGGAGCACGCGATGGTGGAGCCCTGGGCGGAGGAGGTGATGCGCTGGCTGGATGAGCCGGATTCGCTGACGGGCGAGACGCCGCGTGCGCGGGCGTTTCTGCGGGTGAATGAGGTGGCGCGCGAGGCGCTGCGGCTGGAGGCCCGGCAGATCGGGATGATCGAGCAGCGGCGGATCGGGAAGGCGCTGAGGGAGTGCGGCTATACGGACAAGGTGCGGCGCGTTGGGGGCAAGCCCGCGCGGGTTTGGGAACCCGTTGTTACGGCTGTTACCCGTGAGGGGCCAGGAAAACGCGCTTGCGAAGGGGGTGCCGAAATTGTCGCCGAACTCGTCGCCGAAGCCGATCGCGCCGATGAGGTATGCGCGGGTGTTACCCCTGTTACCCGTGTGGGGGCGGGGGAGGCCGAGGGGGCGGGGAAGGTTGGAGAGGTGGCCGAGGGGGTGGAAGGCGCTGCGGCGTTACCCCGTGAAACGGCTGCCGAGGCCGCAGGGGTAGCGGCGCAAACCCTTGCGGTTGTTGGGAATGAACCCCTGTAACCCGTGTAACCCCTTTCTTTCCGCCTCTTACGTGTGTGTACACGTTGGCGGTAGGAGGGGAGGGCCAAGGGGGCAGGGGTTGCGTGAGGTAACACGGGTTACTTCCCCTGGCCCGGAAGGGAACGGCGGGAGAGAGGGGCAGAAAAGTGGCGGCAGGAATGGGACGAGAAGAGGGACGGCAGGACAGGTGGCAAGCCGGCTCGGTGGGGAAAGCGCGAGTGCTTTCCGGCCGGGGCGGCATTCTGGCAGAGGAGATTTTTGTATGACGACGCAACGTTTGCCGCACCCGAAGGCACAGATCAATGTGGCGACTTATGCGGTGCTGTTGAACACGGACAGCGATTGGGTGAGCGCGGTGGAGGCGACCGATTTGCTGGAGCGCAGCTTGCTAACTGTGTGCGGCGCGGTTTGGCCGTGGAGCTACCGCCCGGTGGCGTTCGCGCTGCGCCGCCTGGTCAAGGCCGGGTTGGTGCAGGAGCGCATCACGACCTATCGCGGCAAGCATCGCTCGAAGGAGGAGCGGCGCGAGTACCGGCTGCTGAAGGCGCAGACGGCGCAGGCACGGACGACGCGGGCGCAAGGGGCACGGCCACAGGCGGTGCAGGCGCAAGCGGCGCAGGCGCAGCCTGCGATGGGCCTGTTTCCGACCGTGCAGCCGATTCCGCCGGGGGTGGCACGCAGGGTGCGCGGCCGGGACATGAGAGGTTGAGGAGGGGCGGGGCCATGAGTAGTGCTGGTGGAAAGAACAAGGGCGGGCGCCCTTCGAAGTACCGCGAGGAGTTTGCCGAGCAGGCGAGGAAGCTGTGCCTGCTCGGGGCGACCGATGCGGAAATGGCGGATTTTTTCGGTGTGGCCGTTTCGACGCTGAATGCGTGGAAGAAGGAGCAGCCCGGATTTTTTCAATCCATCACGCGGGGAAAGATGCTGGCCGATGCCGAGGTGGCGGAGAAGCTGTACCAGCGCGCGATGGGTTATTCGCACAAGGCGACGAAGATGTTTCAGTCCAGCGGGACGATTCTGAGCGAGGAGTACACCGAGCATTACCCGCCGGATACCCAGGCTGCATCGCTGTGGCTGCGCAACCGGCAGCCCCGGAAGTGGCGCGACAAGCAGGAGGTCGAGCACGCGGGCAAGAGCGGCGCGCCGATCGAGGCCCAGGTGGTGATCGTGCCGGCCAAGCAGCGGGCGGAGGTGCGGGTGGAGCCGCTGGCCGCGTCAGCCGCGCGGATTGCATCGATTGCGCCGATCCATACGGAGAATCAGGGAGGCCGCGAATGAACGCGACTGCAATGTATGAGGATATCGACGAGGATATTCCGAGCATCGTCGCCGAGGAGATCGGCGCCGCGCAGCGGGCGGGCATTCCGCCGCAGGAGCAGGCGGCCTACGTGGCCGAGCGGCTGCGCTTCCGCATTGCCGGAACGGTGCAGTACGTGCGTAAGAACCAGATGAGCGCCAGGCAGCGCTGCGCGGAGATCCGCCGGCTTTTCAACGGCTGCAACAAGCGCGAGCTGGCAAAGCAGTTCGGCCTTACGCAACGGCGGATCGGGCAGATCGTCGGGGGCGGCTGAAAAGATTCAAAGTGGGGGCAAGGGTGGGTAGAATCCACACTGCATAGATGTGATTCCGGGGGGAGTAGATTCGTGACGACATGCCCAAAGTGCGCCTATACGCGCAAGGCCTCAGATACCGCACCCGATTACGAATGCCCGAAATGCGGCATCGTGTACGCGAAATACAAGCGTGGCGCCCAGGCGCAGTTCGTGCGAGGTTCGTCCGTGCAGGATGAGTCTTCGGCGAGATCGCCGTTGAAAATGGTTGTGGCGGCGATAGTCGTCGTTGCCCTCGCGGTAGGTATGTGGCAGTGGAACGAGAGCGTCGCCAGGGCTGAAAGGGAGGCCGCCATGGAAATGGAGGCCCGGCAAAAGGCCGAGCGGGAGGCGAGGGAGGCCAAGCGTGCGGCGGAAGCGGCGGAACTAGCACTGCGGCAGAAGGAAGAGGAGCAGCAGGCTGAGGTCGAGGGCGCCGTTGCCGCAATCGAGGCGCAGTATCAGTCCTGGAAGGACGCCGCGCGGTTGGCGGAAGGCACCGCGAAGACCGCGCTGGTGGAGCCGGTGGGCAAGCTGCAGGAACTGCTCGGTGCAACCGAGGCGATGGAGGTTCCGCCATGCCTCGACAAGGCCAAGGCGGCGCTTGTCGGGGGGATGAGGATCGAGGTGGATGGCTTTGTTACCTTCATGCAGAGCGAAGGGGACGGGGCGGCGACCCCTGACCGCGCGTCTTTTGAGGGGGTCGAAAGGCTTTTCGCGGAATACGAGTCGTCCAAGGGTGAATGCGCGGAGTAGTTCCGCGATACATGGAAGTTGCCGGGGGCGTGCATGGAATGCGCGCCCCTTTTGCGTTTACCGCCTGATTTGGCGCCTGCTGAGTGTGGGTGTCGATCCCGCCGCCAGATACCCGGGGAGTGGGATGTTCAGCCGTAATGGCTTTGCGCCGATACGCTCCAGGTTGTGGCATCCGGTACCTGTCTTGTGGATGCACGGCACTGGCTGTTTCCTTGCCTGCGATAGGCATTCCCGCGGTTTTCTGTGCCATGTGGGGAATGGGGAGGAAATTTTTTAAGAAATTTTCTTCTGAAAATTTCCGCCCTGCGCTGCCACCATCGGGCATCAACGCCGATCTGCCGTAGACGGTGTCGTCATAAGATAGCCATCCACAAGACCAAACACCGGATTTTCACGGCGGCGAGAAACGAGGAGAGATTCTTGGCATAGCGAGTGGCGATACCACGCCATTGCTTGAGGTGCAGGAAGGCGTTTTCAACAAGATGACGCTGTCGGTATAGATGCCGGTCGTATTCGCGCTGCACTTTGCGGTTCTTGCGTGGCGGGATGTGTGCTTGCATCCCTTGAGCGCGGGCTTGTGTGATCAGAGCATCGCTGTCGTAACCTTTGTCGCCGATCAGATGCTCGGCGACCATGCCTTCGATCAGGGGTGGTGCCTCTGTGCAATCCGCTTGGGTAGCTGCTGTAGCAAGAACTCGGAGCGGCAGACCATGCGCATCCACGGCCAGATGTATCTTGGTGTTGAGCCCCCTTTTGTGCGTCCCATCCCTTGATTGCCTCCTCGCGCACCAGCGGCATGCGGGTGAACCTTACAGTGACTGGCATCGATCATGAGCCACTCGTAGTCTGGATCGTCGATCAGCCGCTCCAGCAAGACTTCCCAGACCCCTTTATCGCGCCAGCGACAAAAGCGCCGATGGGTGTTTTTCCAATCGCCGTAGTCGGGCGGCAGATCGCGCCAAGGCGCGCCCGTGCGCAAAATCCAGAACACCGCATTGATGAAGCTCCGATTGTCTTTGGCTACACGCCCCCACTGACCAACTTGACCTGGTAGGTGCGGTTCGAGCAAGGACCAGGCTTGGTCTGGAAGATCGTGGCGGCGATGAGCTGGAGGCATGTGAGCGGACGATAGTCATGGAAATGGCTATAATAGCGCAAGCTCATGACGACAGCGTCTAGCGAAGAGATTGCGGCATTGCGGGCTCAGGTTGAGCACCTTGTGAAATTGGTCGCTGAGCACGAGATGGATCGAAAGCTGGAAAACGCTCTGAACTCGATTCAGAACATTTCCAGTCGCCTCATTCCACAACTTGACGGCGAATGGCGAGACGCGCCAATTCGCCTATCCATTCAGGATCTCACAGTAAAAGTCATCAGAGGGACGCGGGACGACTACCTCTGGGAGATTGGCAGCGGCGCCAACTGGTTGGCATATCACGTTGCCCTAACTCTTGCATTGCAGGGGTACTTCCTGCGGCTTCCTCATCACCCGGTGCCTGCGTTGCTGATCTACGATCAGCCCAGCCAGGTGTATTTTCCTGCGCGCCGAGCGGGCAGCGCATCGGCGGATGAGCTTGATCCTCAGTGGAGGCATGAAGACGTCGTCGCTGTACGAAAGGTCTTTTCACTATTTGACTATGTGGTTGGCCGTGCGCAGGGGCGCATGCAGCTAATTGTCCTGGATCATGCGGATGAAGAGGTTTGGGGGGAGCTGGAAAACGTTCATCTCGTTGAGGAATGGCGTGGCAAAGGATTGGTGCCATCGACATGGTATTCGGCGCCAGGAACTGACTTGCAATAGCGACAACAGTTCAGCGACTAGCCCGATCACGCGACCATGTTGACACTCACGACGACGTGACCGCCACGATGAGTTTCATCGGATGGGACGGACGTCTTTCCCATTGGCTTGGGACCCTGAGTGGTCATCGATTCGACACGGATGATCTCACTCGATGCCAGGTAATCCCAATCACAGCCGGGGATCAGGACGGGGGTCGAAAACAAAAGAGCCACCCGAAGGTGGCTCTTTTTTTCTTCAATATCAACATCTTAGAAGATTTGATCTGGCGGAGAGGGAGCCCGCCCGGATAGAAACTCAATCCGTCCCACTGAGGCTCAAATCTCTAGTCATGACATACAGTTAGGAGCGGCTGCCGTCTCAAGTCGTTCCCTAACAAACCCTGACATTTCAGTGTCGAACGGGGGTCGAGACGGGGGTTGCTGGTTTGGGCGGAAAAGCCTCATCCACCGTCGAGGTGGGTACAGATTCTGAGTGCAAGAGGGTGGTCAACATAATTGACAGAGATGCCTCGTCAACACTCCCTCCGAGTTGCTGAGCCGGCTCAACGACCTTGCACCAATCCGCCCAGTCTTTCATTACAGCCCTGCGACGCTCGAACAAATCCGACCGCTGGTAGGCCGCTTCAACAGCGTTTCCTACCGTGTGCGCCAAGGCTAGCTCCCCCAACTCACGCGGATGATCAGTCTGTTCCGCCAACCACACGCGGAACGTCGAGCGGAAACCATGCACGGTGATGTCCGTGCGCCGCATCCGCTCAAGCACGTCCAGCATCGCCATGTTGGACACAGGTTTCCCCACCTTCTTTCCGGGGAAAACCCAAACAGGATCGAGCCCTTTCATGCCATTGAGGATTGCCAGGGTCTCGTCGACCAGCGGAACCCGATGCTCCCTGCCTGCTTTCATCCTTTCAGGTGGGATCGCCCACACTTTAGCAGCGAAGTCAAACTCCTCCCACTTCGCATAGATCACTTCCCCGGTCCGGCAGGCGGTCAGGATAGTGAACGCCAGCGCCCGGGCAGGGATTCCTTTTTCCAGTTGGAGACCGCACCAGAATTTGCCCAACTGCATGTAGGGAAGTGAGGGGTGGTGCTTGACCTTCTTGACCTTGGCCGGTTTGGGAAGAAGCTCCTCCAGATGCCCACGCCAGCGGGCCGGGTTCTCACCCTCACGGTAGCCCTTCGTCGCTGCCCACGACAGGATTCGCTCGATTCGCTCGCGCAGTCTGGTCGCGGTTTCCGTCTTCTTGTTCCAGATAGGCTCAAGGGCCTTCAGCACGAGCGGGGTGTCGATCAGGCGAACATTCATTGCTCCAAACTGGGGGCAGGCGTACTTGAGCAAGGTCGCCTCCCATTGCTTCTTGTGTTTCTCGCTACGCCAGGACGACTTGTGGCTGTCGATGTACTCAACCATGCAGTCACGGAAGACCTTGTTGCTGACCTTGTGCGCCTTGTTCTTCGCCAAGGCTTCCGTCTTGTGCCCCAGAGGATCAATGCCTCGTTGCAGCAAAAGACGAGCCTTTCGGGCTTCTTCACGTGCTTCGAGAAGACCGACCGAATGGACGGGACCGAGGCCCATGTAGTGCTCGGATCCCCCCCGCTCGTACCGAAAGATCCAGCTCTTCACCAGTTGCCTGGTGACCTGCAGATACAGCCCCTTGCCATCCGAGTACTTGCCAGTCTTGGCAATTTTTTTGACCTTCAGCGCGGTCAGCTTCTCAACCCCAGCCATCTGTGTGTTCCTAAGTTCAGCGAATTCAGCGCTCACACACCTCACCCGCTGACCTATGAAAACAGCCGGAACCGCGACTTCAACCCCGTGAAATTCGCACCATACGGACATGCATGGCTCGATCTGCAGCACTGCTCACAGCATGCGAAAGGCATCTGAGATAGCTCGATAGCCTCGGAGAACAGGAAGATGAGTGCCAGTCGAAAAGGAGCGCGACCATGCTCCAATACGGCGTTGGCCGATCAGGCATGCAGTGACATGCGGCATGCGTTGGCACTGGTCGCCATTTCAGTTGCCCAGAGAGCGTCCAATGAAATTTTTCGCTGTCCGCGTCCTGCCGCTCGCATTCCTTGCATGCATCGTTTCGCCGTACGCCGCGTTCGCGCAGGCTCCAGCGGCAGGACAAAACGTGGCTTCTCCTTCCAAGCGTTGGAGCATCGACGACGATCGATCAGCCGATTTCAAGCACGGCCTGTTTGAAATCCGCGAGGAAGCGCGCGCCTTCGTCGCTCGCGAGAACGCAGCGAAAGGCACGAAGTGGGAAGCGCTTGAGCCCAATCTGAAAATCTTCGTTCCGAGATGTGCGCTTCCGCTCAAGACGAAGTGGGCCTCCAAGGATCGCGGCCTATCAAGCCCCAGTGTCATGGTCATTTGCGAAAAGACAGTCGCCGATAACCATTCAAAATCGGAATGGAATGTCCTCGTTCCTGTCACGCTGAAGCAATAACGACTTCATGCCGCAGAGCTGGCAGTCGATATACACTGAGTCTTTCATCCTCAAAGTCTGCAGATATGAATCGCGCTGAACTCGTTGAAATCCTCGCCTCGAAGAACGAACTCACCAAGACAGCCGCCAATGCCATGCTCGAAACGTTTATCGAGACGGTGCAGGCCGCTGTGAAGAAAGGCGACACAGTGCAACTGGTCGGTTTTGGCACCTTCAAGTCCGTCAAGCGCGCTGCGCGCACTGGAAAGAATCCCGCCACGGGCGCTGCCCTGAAGATCCCCGCATCGACCGTGCCCAAGTTCGTACCTGGTGGGAAATTCAAGGCCGCGGTCGACCCGAAGGCTGCGAAGCGCAAAGCCGCAAAGGCTAGCAAGTAGATCGCCAAGCCCATCTGCGAGAGGCTCGAGATCAATCATCTCGAGCCACCTTGCTTGGGAGCCTGTCAGACCTCACTCACCCCATCCACACAGAATCAGACTGGACCGAAACGATGACAGCCTTCATCGACGCATTCAGGACCGAGGTGATGCGCATGGCGCGCAAGGAGATGAAGGGAGAGCTGGGGTCTTTACGCAAAGCCGTCACAACTCAGCGCTCCGAAATCGCGACGCTCAAGCGAAACGTCAAGGATCTGGTGTCCCAAGCGAAGGCACTATCCAAGGCGATAGCCCGTCAAACCGACGCCCGCCAAGCTGTGGAGCAAGATGTCAGGGCACCGGCATGCCGCACACGCCGTTTCCAGTTCAAAGCAGAAGCACTGGCCGCCAAGCGACAACAACTGGGCTTCTCGCAGCAGACGATGGCGATATTGCTGCAAGCATCGACGCTTTCCGTTTACAAGTGGGAGACTGGGCAAGTGACACCACGTCCAGCTTATCTTGAGCGAATCCAGGCGGTGCTGAAGATGGGCAAACGCGAGGCATTGGCCAGACTTCCAGGGTGACGCAAACAGCCTCGGGCGCTCGGAGCATGCTCTCATCGGTGCGACCGAATCGATGCGAATTTTCCGCGCTATCGCGGATGCATTGCTGTACTTGTACGATTGGCACCACCGTTTGCTGACTTCCCTTCGCGGAAATTCGGTTTGGTCGTGGCGATTGATTCTGAACGACGCCCTAGGTATCACGAAGCCAGTTGACCCACGTCTTGTTCGCTGAGAGTGAGCCTTCATCTGGACGCTTCCACCAAGAATGTCGACCCACATCCCGACCCACATCCAAGATGGGAATTTCGTGGGTGGTCAGGAAACGACATGAGACGACGCCCGATCGCAATCCCACGTTTTTCAAGAGTTTTGAAACTCAGTGAGATGACTTGAGACGCTGGCTGAGCGGACTATACGGCAGTGAACTCTACCAAGCTGCGGAAGCCGCTGCCCTAGGCTTTCTGAGCTGCCTACACGGCAGTGAACAACGGAGTGCGCAGCGAAGCGAAGTGCCAAGCTTTCTGAGCTGCCTACACGGCAGTGAACAACCGCGCCGCTCCACTCAGTCCAAAGCCCCATTTCTGAGCTGCCTACACGGCAGTGAACTTCAAAAGGGAAAGGGAGATGCTTAATCTTGTTTTCTGAGCTGCCTACACGGCAGTGAACGTTTTGCTTCCGGCGGCTACACCGGCCCCGGCTTTCTGAGCTGCCTACACGGCAGTGAACTCTCGGATATGTCGCATTCGATGTACCAGAAATTTCTGAGCTGCCTACACGGCAGTGAACATGAGCACTCAACCTCATTCGGGCGCCGTTCTTTTCTGAGCTGCCTACACGGCAGTGAACACACCGTGAGACTGCTCAGGATCATGCCGGCCTTTCTGAGCTGCCTACACGGCAGTGAACCCATCGCCACCGCTATCGCCACCATCATCATCTTTCTGAGCTGCCTACACGGCAGTGAACTGGCGGCTGCCGGCCGGAGTGCTGGTGTGCGTTTTCTGAGCTGCCTACACGGCAGTGAACCCGCGTCGCAAAGAACACCGTGAGACTGCTCATTTCTGAGCTGCCTACACGGCAGTGAACGAAGTGGTCGCGGCAACTCGGCAGGGCAGCAATTTCTGAGCTGCCTACACGGCAGTGAACAAGAGCAGATTATTCATAAGTTCTTGCCCTGGCAAGCAAAACCGACCACAAAATGGATTTGACCCTTTTTCTCCATAACGCCATAAGTAGCTGATTTTTATGGCACAGAGACTTATCGTCGAAAAAAGGGGGGAGCCCAAGGGAATCCATGATGGCGCTTTTGCCGAGGCCGCGACAGTCGGGGTGTCCGTTGGCCATCGAAGTCCGTGGCGGAACGCATTCAATGAACGACAAGAGTAATGGCCCCGCTACGTGCAGTGTTACCTGTCCAGGTTTGCGTTGCCGCTCGTTTTTCCAGAGCCTTATGGAATAATGAAACAAAAAAGCCGCAACGCGAACAGTAACCAACCGTTGGTGGAAATGTTCTCCGCCGAAGCGCGCATGACAGCTCGCGAAGTGGATCATGAATGACATACGCATGAATAATGGTGGCATTCGCCATTCTAGTCCGGGTTTTTTGTTCGGCCTGCGGAGCTACTTCGGCCTGATCGCCGCCGCTCTGCTGCTGAGCGCCGGTGTGCTTCTGGCCGGGCTGGGGTACCACATGATGACCCAAATGATAGAGGCCGCCGTGGAAAGGCGGGTCGATGCCATCGGCCGTGGCATCAAGCGGGACATCACCAACAGGATACGCCGGCCGGCTCAGACCGTTCTGGCTGCCTCCGCCAAAGGCCAACTGCCAATGGCCCGCACCCCGGAGGAACGAATCCGGCTCCTGCCCCTGGTCCAGGAGATTCTGCGGTCCAACAGCGTCTTCGGGGCCATGGTCATCAGCTATGACAACGGCGACATCTTCATGGCCAAGCTGCTGGAGACCGAGCGGGAACGCCTTTTTTTCGGCGGACCACCGGAGACCACCCTGCTGGTCATGGAGGTCCAGACGTCCGGCCCCTACCCTACCAGTGAGTATTCTTTCTATGATCCCCAGTTGCAGTTGCTGTCCAGCCGGGAGGATGGCAATGGCCCGGACTACCTTGTCCATGAGCGAGCCTGGTACCGGGCCGCAATGCAAACCGATGGAATGGTTGAAACCGACCCGCAGATCATCTTCAGCCGCCAGACCGTGAGCATGGTCGTGGCCCAGAAGAGCTTCGACGGCCGTGCCGTGGTTGCGCTGGGCATCCGCCTTGATCACCTGTCCAGCCTGCTGGACAGTGAGCGCCCGACGCCGGGATCACGCCTGGCGCTGTTCCAACCCGATAAGCATGTCATGGCCGTGGATCAGGGCCTCATTATTCAGGAGAACGGCCAGTTGACCTTGCGCGCACTGGACGATCTGGCTCCGATCATTCGACAGGGAGTGGAAAAATTCCATCGGGGTTTGCGTACCACGGATCTGCGCGTGGACGCCGGGGCCGAAAGCTCGGGCCTGCGGGTTCCCTATGGAGGGCGGGACTGGCTCCTGTTCCTGGAGGAACTGGACGATGCCCCGGACCAGATCGGCAACTTCATGGTCCTGGCCATTCCCCGGGATGAAATGTTTGTCAGGGTCGGCTTGTTTCTGCGCTACGCCATGCTGGGCATGTTCGGTCTGTTGCTGTTGATCGGGCCGGTGGTCTGGCTGGTGGCCCGGCACGTGTCAGCGCCTCTGCGGCTCATGACCGAGCGGATGCGGAATCCACTCAGATTGAGCGCTGAAGGAACGAAGAGCCCGCCGTCGCTGATGCCGGAAATCAACCGCCTGATGTTGAACATGGAGTTCATACGGGAAGATCAGAGGAAAATTCTCTCCATCATCGGCCTGATCGGCGGTGACCGCGACTTTGGGACCCTGCCCGGCCGGGTGCTGAAGGAAATCATGACCATAGTCGAGGCCGACGGCGGGGCTCTGATGATCATGGACGAATCGAAAACCTTCCTTGAGAAGGGCTGGTTCTGCTGGGATAACGGTGCTGTCCGGGACACGGTCATGCCTGGCCTGCTTCCCCGAACAGCTTACGCGACATCCCGCGCCCTCGACGAAGGGCGCAGCGTGCAGGACCGCATCGAGCGTAACGATCCCCGGGCCGGCGTGGCGCCGGTGGCGCCGGGCTTTGCCGGTCATCCCGATGTGAACTGGCTGACGCTGATCAGCCTGCCCTTGCACGACCGCGCTGGTGAGCCCCTGGGTAGCATGACCCTCATGAAGCGCGGGGAGCCGGGAGAACCCAGCCTCACTGCCGAGCAAATCAGCTTCGTAGAAACCATCGTGGCCGCCGCCGCCGTGGTGCTGGAAACCCAGGCCCTGATCAAAAGCCAAAATGACCTGCGGGACGCGCTCATCCACATTCTGGCCGGGGCCATCGACACCAAGTCGCCCCACACCGGCGGGCACTGCTCCCGAGTGCCGGTGATCTTCCAGATGCTGCTGGAGGCGGCCCACGAAACCGAAGACGGCCCGCTCAAGGATTTCCGCCTGAACGACGCCGCTCGGGAGGAGGCCCGGCTGGCCGCCTGGCTCCACGACTGCGGCAAGATCACCACGCCCGAATACGTGATGGACAAGGCCACCAAGCTGGAGACCCTCTACGACCGTATCCACGAGATCCGCACCCGTTTCGAAGTGCTCAAGCGCGACGCTGAAATCGCCAGCCTCAAGGCCCGGCTGGACGGGGCAGATCCCGAGGAGGAACAGCGGAAACTGGCCCAAGCCCTGATGGAACTGGACGATGAGTTCGCTTTTGTGGCCGCCCACAACCTCGGCGGCGAACATGTGGACGACGCGAACGTGGAGCGTCTGGCGGCCATTGGCCGACGCGCCTGGCGGCGGACCCTGGACAAGCGGCTGGGGGTTTCCCGCGACGAACTGGCCCGCATGGAAAATGCAGGCGTATCTGGTCCGCCGGCCTTGGAAACGCTGCTCATGGACAGCCCCGAACACATCATTCCCCGGGGCGAGAAGGACCGGTTGCCTGCCGACAATCCCTGGGGTTTCCGGCTGGATATCCCTGACGTGCTGTACAACCGGGGGGAACTGTATAACCTCAGCGTGTACCGGGGGACGCTGACCACCGAGGAACGCTACAAAATCAACGACCACATCACCCGCACCATCATGATGCTGGAGGAACTACCCCTGCCGAAGCATCTGCGCGGGGTTCCGGAAAGAGCCGGCGCACATCACGAAACCATGGACGGCCGGGGCTACCCCCGGCGGCTGAAGCGCGAAGAGATGAGCTGGAGCGCGCGCATGATGGCCATTGCCGACATCTTCGAGGCCCTCACCGCCAGTGACCGACCGTACAAGACCTCCAAGACGCTCCGCGAAGCCCTGGAGATCATGGAGTCTTTCAAGAAGAACAATCACATCGACCCGCACCTGTTCGAGCTTTTTCTCTCGGCCGACATCCCCCGGCGCTACGCGGCGGAATACCTGAAGGCGGAGCAAAACGATCTGATGTGAAGTGGCTGGGAAGCGCCGGAGGCGGCAGGTAGAGGCCGTCCGGCGCTCCTGCGGCAACAGGAAAAGTCTGGCGGTCGGCAAATTGCCAGGCCATGCATGCGGCAGAGACGCTTTTTCGCTCTCCGCTTTCTCCGGATATGCCCTGCTCCCTACGCGGAAACCGGCGTTTCTCCCTCCAATGCCGCCAGATTACGCTCCCGACGCGCGAGCAGGGTATAGACCGTCGGCACCACGAACAGCGTGAAGAAAGTACCCAGCAGCAGACCGCCGACGATGACCCAGCCGATCTGCTGGCGGCTTTCCGCGCCGGCGCCGGCAGCGAACGCGAGGGGAATGGCACCGAGCACCATTGCGCCGGTAGTCATCAGGATCGGGCGCAGGCGCAGTACCGAGGCGTCGACGACGGCTTCGCGCACGGCCTGGCCGTGCTCGCGCAATTGGTTGGCGAACTCGACGATGAGGATGCCGTGCTTGGTGATGAGGCCGACGAGGGTAACGAGGCCGATCTGGCTGTACACATTGAGCGTGCCACCGGTGAGGTAGAGCGCGCCGAGCGCGCCGGCCATCGACAGCGGCACGGTGAGCATGATGATGAACGGATCGCGGAAGCTTTCGAACTGCGCCGCCAGCACGAGGTAGATGAAAGCCAGCGCGAGTACGAAAGCCAGCGCGAGGCTCGAGGAACTGGTCTTGAATTCGCGCGACTGGCCAGCGTAATCGGTGGCGTAGCCCGGCGGCAGGATGCGCTCGGCGGCGTTTTCCATGAAGCTCAGCGCTTCGCCCATGGCGAAACCCGGTGCAAGGTTGGCGGAAATCGTGACCGCGCGGCGCTGGCCGAAGTGGTTGAGTTCGCGCGGGCTGACGGTTTCGTTCACGCGCACGAGATTGGAGAGCGGCACCATGTCGCCGCTCTTGCCACGCGCAAAGATGTCGCTGATGTCGGCCGGATCGGTGCGGCTGCCGGCGCCGAGCTGGATGATGACGTCGTATTGATCGGCCTCCCGCTTGTAGCGCGTCACCTGCCGTCCGCCGAGCATGGTTTCCAGCGTGCGACCGATGACATCGACCGACACGCCAAGGTCGGCGGCCTTGTCGCGGTCGACCTCCACCGACAGTTCGGGCTTGGTCAGGCGCAGATCGGTATCCGGTGAGACGAAGCCGGGGTTCTTGTGCATCTCGTCCAGAATCGCCTCGGTATAATCGTTCAACTCCTCGTAGGAAGCGGACGTGGAGATGACGAAGCTGATCGGACGTACGCGGGGACTTTGGCCGAATGCGGCCGGCAGCACGGGGAAGGCCTGCACACCGGGAATGGCACGCAGTTTCGGGCCGATTTCGTTGGCGATGATCGAGGTGCTGCGGTGGGGACGCATGCTCCAATCGGTAAAGCCGGCGTAGGAGAAGCCCTGCGACACCGTGGGGCTGCCGGTGATGACCATGAAGTTGGCCACGTCGGCGGTTTCGGCGTAGATGCGCTCGATCTGCGCGGCATAGCGGCTCATGTAGTCGATGGTGGCGCCTTCCGGGCCGCTGAAGATGACGATGATGCGGCCGCGATCTTCCACCGGCGAAAGTTCGGATTTGAGTTGCCCGAGCAGCCACGCCGCACTGCCGGCGAGCACGGCGAAACCGAGCATGACCACCCAGCGCAAACCCAGGGCGCGCAGCAACATCCGGCGGTAGCCGTTGGTAAGCCAGTCGAAGAAGCCTTCGATGGCGTTATAAACACGCCCGTGTTTTTTCTCGTGTCGCAGCAGTTTGGAGCACATCATCGGCGACAGCGACAGGGCGACGAAGCCGGAAACGATGACGGCACCGGCAAGCGTCAGCGCGAATTCGGTGAACAGCTTGCCCACCCGCCCGGTCATGAACGCCACCGGGGCATACACGGCGGCAAGCGTGATCGTCATCGCCACCACGGCGAAGCCGATCTCCTTCGCACCGCGAAACGCCGCGGCGACCGGTTCCATGCCTTCCTCGATATGACGGTAGATGTTTTCCAGTACGACGATGGCGTCGTCGACGACCAATCCGATGGCGAGCACGAGCGCGAGCAGCGTCAGCGTATTGATGGAA
>JAVBSY010000070.1:0-24678 GCA_031556475.1 Azoarcus sp. | reverse complement strand
ACACGCGGCGCAGGCCGCCGAAACCGCGTCGCCGCACATCTCCATCGACGACTTCACCAGGATCGAGTTGCGCATCGCGCGCATCGTCGACGCCCAGCACGTCGAAGGCGCGGAAAAGCTCATCCGCCTGCTGCTGGACATCGGCGAAACCGAGAACGGCCAGCCGAAGCCGCGCCAGGTCTTTGCCGGAATCAAGTCGGCCTACGATCCTGCAACGCTCGTCGGCCGTCTCACCGTCATGGTCGCTAACCTGGCCCCGCGCAAAATGAAATTCGGCATGAGCGAAGGCATGGTACTGGCCGCCTCCGGCCCGGACGACAAGGGCGGCGGCATCTACCTCCTGTCGCCCGACAGCGGCGCGATGCCGGGCATGCGGGTGAAGTAGCGGACAAACCCGGATAATGGGCGGACGCCCATGTGGCAAGCCCCATGCAGCGCACCCACTCCCTGAACCACCACCGACAGCCCGCTCGCCGGGCTGTCGGCGCATTCCGGCAGCGTATAGCGGAATTCCGCTTTCTCGCCGCCCTTGGCCCATCCTGCCGCGCCACCTGGCAACCATTCGGTGACACCCCCCCTCTTGCCGCGCTCATCGTCTGTATCGCGCTCATCTTCATGCCCACATCGCCCTGTTTCGCGGAGGTCGTGGAGAGCGAAGCGCAACAACTGTATGAAGTCCGGCAAGCGTCTGGCACTTCCCTTCTTCACGCCCTCAACAGCGCTTCTCCGGTCCGCCGGCACGGACGGACATTTCACGGAAACACAGCCTGGGAAATACGCTGGAATTTCCGCCGGAACGAATCCGCCTCCGGGCTGTGCGCGATCACGTCGGTCACGACCACGCTATCTATCAGGATGACGCTCCCCCGACTGACGTCGGGCACACCGGAAGGCGCCGCGGAATTCGCCCGATATCTCCCGGCACTGCGCGCTCACGAGGATGGACACGCCACCATCGCGCGGAAAGCCGCGCATGAAATCGACCAGGCCATCGCGCGCCTGCCTCCGAAGACGAGCTGCCAAACCCTCGAAAACGAGGCCAATCACACCGGCAGGCAACTCCTCGACACAGCACGGCAGCGCGGTATCGACTACGATACTTCGACGAAACATGGCTGCGCGCAAGGCGCCTGCCTGGGCGCTGCGCGATAAGCGTTGCTGAATTCCCCGCGTACGGCCCCCCAAGCACACCCGGTCCAACAACTAGCACAATCGATCAGGGCCCCGTAAACCAATCCGCGTTTACGTCCATTCTCAACAGCCGCCCTCGTGGTTATGCTCGGGTCTTACCATGCCCCGTGCCTTCTCTCACCCACGGAGGCACCGAACAAGCCGGTGAAGCAAACCACCGACAAACGCGCTGAATGTGAGGGTCGACATGGCAATTCCCGCCGGGCTGAAGATCCGCTTCCACTATTTGACGACGGCCTTGCTCGCGGTCTTCGTCATTTCCCTGATGAGCTTTTTCCTGCTTTCCGCCAACAAGCGCTTCGGCGACATGGCGCAAAGCAGCGCACGCGGCATCTTTACCCGCATCGCCGATGCCAACGCGTTGCGCTTGCAAGAGATGGTGACCGACGTGGGACGCGTCGTGCGGGCGCAGGCGAGCCTGAACGACACGCGCCTGTTCGACGGCCAGAGCGCGGTGCCGCTGCTGATCGCCACGCTGCGCGAAATGCCGAACCTGTACAGCTTTTACGCCGGCGCGGACGACGGCGCGTTCGTGCAAGTGATCGGCGTACGGCGCAACGCGCGGGTAGCGGCCGCGCTCGGCGCGCCGGCGGATACCTTTTTCGCCGTGCGTACCATCCCCGCGAACAATGGCGGCCCTGCGGGCGAGCGGATGGCGACCTGGCGCTTTCTTGCCGAAGATGGCCGCGAACTGGGTCGGCTGCGGCAGGCCACGGACTATTCGCCGCGCGACCGGCCGTGGTTTGAAACGGCCCGCGCGCACGACGGCTTGCGCGTAACGGCGCCCTACCTGTTCCAATCCTCGGGCGAACTCGGCCTCACCCTGTCGCACGCGCGGGCCGGCGGCGGCGTGATCGGCGCCGATCTGGCGCTGGGGCAGTTGAGCCGATTCCTCGCCGAACCGCTCGCGAATCACGTGGGCGGCACAGCGGTGTTCGACAACACCGGGCGCGTACTGGCGTTTCATGCCAGCCAGGGCCTGGATACCCCCGCGCCACAGCCCTTGCAGGCACTGCACGAAAGCGCCAACCCATACCTGATCGCACTGCGCGGCTTGACCGCCGGCGCTGACGACAGCGAAATCCTGAGCGTCGACGGCGCCCGCTTCGTCTATGCCGAACGCGCCGTGGAAATAGCGCCGGACGTGATTTTCCATGCCGCCGCGTTCGCGCCGATGACCGCGTTTTCCGGCCCGATCGACCGCGCCCGCGACGAGACTTTTGCGATTTCCGCCCTTGTACTGGCGATCTCGCTGCCACTGGCATTTTTCGTCGCACGCCGCTCGTCGAAAACGCTCGGCCTGCTCGCAGCCGATTCCGAGCGGATAAAACAACTGGATTTCTCCGGGCAGATCGAGGTGCACTCGACGTTTTACGAACTCGATACGCTGAGCCAGGCGCACCAGACGATGAAGACCTCGTTGCGCGAGCGCACGCAGGCGCTCAAGGAAACGCTCGAAAAACTCGAAGGCCTGGTCGACAACGGCCTGCTGCTGTCGTCCGAGCGCAACCGCGACACCTTGCTGCAGCATGTTCTGGAAGGCGGGCGGCGGCTATGCCACGCCGACGCCGCGCAGCTCTATCTGAGCGGCGAGAACGGCACGCTGCGGCTGGCCATGGAAACGACGACGGAAAGACAGGAAACACCTGCACCGTCGAACGAAATAGCCGCTGCACAGGACGAACCTCCTGCGGAAGAGCCCCTTCCCGAAAGCCTGCGCCAGATCGCCGCCTGGGCGGCGGCGAAACCCGAAACGGTGATGATCGACGACATCCGCACCGATACCCGTTTCAGCCTCGCCGACATCGACAACGGTAGCGCCTACCGTACGACCTCGATGCTTACCGTGCCGCTGGTGACAAACAGCGGCGAGGTCATGGGTGCCCTGCAGTTTCTCAACGCGCTCGATCCGGACAGCGGCGCGGTCGGGCCGTTTCCCGCCACGATCGTGCCGTACATCAAGGCGCTCGCATCGCAATCGGCAGTGGCGCTGGACAACCACAAGCTGCTCGACGCACAGAAGGCAACGATGGATTCGCTGGTGCGCATCATCGCCGGCGCCATCGACGCCAAGAGCGCCTACACCGGCGGCCATTGCGAACGGGTGCCGGAACTGGCGGTGATGCTGGCCGAGGAGGCGTGCGACGTAAACGAAGGCGCGCTGGCCGATTTCAGCTTCAAAACCGACGACGAATGGCGCGAATTCCGCATCGGCGCATGGCTGCACGACTGCGGCAAGGTAACGACGCCGGAATACGTTGTGGACAAGGCGACCAAGCTCGAAACCATCTACAACCGCATCCACGAAATCCGCACCCGTTTCGAAGTGCTGCTGCGCGACGCCGAAATAGAACGGCTGCAAAACGTGCTCGGCGGCATGGCGCCGGATGCGGCGCATACGGCGTTCGAGACGCGCCGGGCGCAACTCATCGAAGATTTCGCTTTTATCGCCGACAGCAACATCGGCGCCGAATCCATCACACCGGAACGCGCCGAACGCATCCGCCGCATCGGCGCGCAAACCTGGCTGCGCCATTTCGACGACCGCATCGGCCTGTCGCACGAAGAACTGCACCGCGCACGCAATGAACCGGCCGCCGCGCTGCCCGTGGTGGAAACGCTGCTGGCGGACAAGCTCCGCCACCGCGTGCCGCGCACCATCGAGCAACGCTTCGACGAACGCTTCGGCTTCAAGATGGACATACCTGAACTGTTGTACGACTTCGGCGAAGAGCACAACCTGCTCGTCAGCCGCGGCACGCTGACCGAAGAAGAACGCTTCAAGATCAATGAGCACATCATCCAGACCATCATCATGCTCGACCGCCTGCCGCTGCCGGCGCACCTGAAACGGGTGCCCGAATACGCCGGCACTCACCACGAAACCCTCATCGGCAGCGGCTACCCGCGCCGGCTCGGGGCGGACGAACTCTCGATACCGGCCCGCATCATGGCCATTGCCGACATTTTCGAAGCGCTCACCGCATCCGACCGCCCGTACAAAGGCGCCAAACCCTTGTCCGAAGCAATCCGATTGCTGTCCGGCTTCAAGCAGCGCAAGCATATCGACGCCGACCTGTTCGACCTCTTCCTGAGCTCGGGCGTCTACCTGCGCTACGCCGAGCGCTTTCTCGCACCGGAACAGATCGACGAGGTGGATATGGCCGCATACCTTGGTTAGGCCATGCCCGGCCGCGGGCGTCATTTCTCGCACGCTCCTCGCGCACGCGGCGACGCTCGCGCGAAGCGCAGAGTAGAATTCCTGTTTCGACTCACACAGATTCACCGGAGTGCCGCCATGCCCCAATACCGTTCCCGTACCTCCACCGCCGGCCGCAACATGGCGGGCGCCCGCGCGCTGTGGCGCGCCACCGGGATGAAGGACGGCGATTTCGAAAAACCCATCATCGCCGTCGTCAACAGCTTCACCCAGTTCGTGCCCGGCCATGTGCACCTGAAGGACCTCGGCCAACTGGTGGCGCGTGAAATCGAAGCCGCCGGCGGCGTCGCCAAGGAATTCAACACCATCGCGGTGGACGACGGCATCGCCATGGGCCACGGCGGCATGCTGTACTCGCTGCCCTCGCGCGATCTCATCGCCGACAGCGTGGAATACATGGCCAACGCCCACACCGCCGACGCGCTGGTGTGCATCTCGAACTGCGACAAGATCACCCCGGGCATGCTCATGGCGGCACTGCGCCTGAACATCCCCGCCATCTTCATCTCCGGCGGGCCGATGGAAGCCGGCAAGGTACAGTGGGGCGCCAAGGTGATCGCGCTCGACCTCGTCGATGCGATGGTGAAAGCCGCCGACAAGAACTGCTCGGACGAAGAGGTCGACGCCGTCGAACGCTCCGCCTGTCCCACCTGCGGCTCCTGCTCCGGCATGTTCACCGCCAACTCGATGAACTGCCTCACCGAAGCGCTCGGCCTCGCGCTGCCGGGTAACGGCACGCTCGTCGCCACCCACGCCACGCGCGAAAAACTGTTCCGCGAAGCCGGCCGCCGCATCGTCGACCTCGCCCGCCGCTACTACGAGCGCGACGACGCCTCCGTGCTGCCGCGCTCCATCGCCACCCAGGCCGCGTTCGAGAACGCCATGAGCCTCGACGTGGCAATGGGCGGCTCGACCAACACCGTGCTGCATCTGCTCGCCGCCGCGCGCGAAGCCGGCGTCGACTTCACCATGAAGGACATCGACCGCATCTCGCGCCGCGTGCCCTGCCTGTGCAAGGTGGCCCCGGCCGTGGCGGACGTGCACATCGAGGACGTGCACCGCGCCGGCGGCATCATGGGCATCCTCGGCGAACTCGACCGCGCCGGCCTCATCCAGCGCAACGTGCCCACCGTGCATAGCAAGACGCTGGGCGAGGCGCTGTCGCGCTGGGACATCATGCAGGCGCACGACAAAGCGGTGTTCGACCTCTACTTCGCCGCGCCCGGCGGCGTACCGACCCAGACGGCGTTCAGCCAGGACCGTATCTGGCCCGAACTGGACATGGACCGCTCCAAGGGCGTGATCCGCAACAGAAACGACGCCTTCAGCCAGGACGGCGGGCTGGCCGTGCTCTATGGCAACATCGCCGAGCGCGGCTGCATCGTCAAAACCGCCGGAGTGGATGAATCGATCTGGAAATTCTCCGGCCGCGCGCGCGTGTTCGAAAGCCAGGAAGACGCCGTGGCCGGCATCCTGGACGAATCCGTAGTGCAGGCCGGCGAAGTCGTCATCATCCGCTACGAAGGCCCCAAGGGCGGCCCCGGCATGCAGGAAATGCTCTACCCCACCTCCTACCTCAAGAGCCGGGGGCTGGGCAAGGAATGCGCGCTGCTCACCGACGGGCGCTTCTCCGGCGGCACCTCGGGCCTGTCCATCGGCCACGCCTCGCCGGAAGCGGCGATGGGCGGCGCGATCGCGCTGATCGAGGACGGCGACACCATCGACATCGACATTCCCAACCGCCGCATCCACCTCGCCATTTCCGACGAGGAACTCGCCCGCCGCCGCGCCGCTATGGAAGCCAGGGGCGCCCTTGCCTGGCGCCCCGCGCAACGCGACCGCACCGTGTCCGCCGCGCTGCAGGCCTACGCCGCGCTGACTACCTCGGCCGACACCGGCGCGGTGCGCGACGTGAGCCAGATTCAGCGCTGAAAGGCGAGTGCAAGAAGAACTACACAGGGAAGTTGGCCATCGACCGGCCGCAATGAACGGATCGCGGCCGCACCGGGCGTAAAACACCGGGGTTCCGTTTCGCCCAGCCGGGAAGCGGAAACGCGTTACCAAAAAATGCCATGAGGATTTTCACAAGCAAGCGTCTCATCCTTGTCCTGATCGTCCTTGGTCTTTTCTGGACGGCGGTTCTATGGAAGTCCCTGCAGGATGAACCGCTGACCGCCTCGGCACAGGAGCAGTTGGCATATCCGCTTCCCCAGGTCGATCCGCGCCAGAACGCCTACGTTGCGCTGGTGGGCTTCGGCGCCCCGGCCGACGGCGACATCTTCGCCGCGGGTCAGGCGGCGATCGAACAAACCAACGAGCAAGCGATCAACCTACGCACGAACATCCCCCAGGGTCCGGACCAGGAGTTTTTCGCTACCCTGAATGCACCGAAGGCGCTTTTGTTCTCCGGACCGCCGTTCAAAAACCCTTGCAACGATCTGGCCGCCACGCACAACTGTCTTCAAGCCGTCGCCGCTCAAAGCGACGCCATCGCTCAAGCCCTCCAGCAAAACGCCATCCTGCTGGAACGCTATCGCCTGCTGCAACAGCTTCCGGTTTTCGCGCACACCTCGGCTCCCACGATAGACATGTCGCCCTACCGCGAGATCGCCGCCGCATCCAACCTCCTTTCCGCCGCCGCAATACTGGATATCCAGCGGGGACGGGTCGAGCAAGGGCTCGATTTCTTCCAGCGCGATATTTCGTTCTACCGCAACGTCCTGGCCGGCGAGAACACCCTGATCTCCGCCATGATTGCCCGTCATCGCCTGATGTCGCACTACCATGCGCTGAGCAATTTGATCGCCGATCCCGCGTTTCCAGCCGCCCGCCACGCCGTGCGCCTGCGCGCCCTGTTCGCACCCTTCGCGCAGAAAGACAAAAACCTGCATGCCGCCCTGTCCTTCGAGCGGCGCTTTGTCCTCGAAACGTTTACACGCATGGACCCGCTTGGCGTGACCGGCGAACAGGGCTTCATGCAAGACATGCCACAGACAGGGAAGGCGTTTTTCTCGCGGTTTGTCTTCAAGAAAAACATGTCGGCCAACACGCTGAATGCATTTTGGGAACAAACCCTCGCGCGCACCGATGCCTTGACCGAAACCAGCTTGCCCGATGCGTTGCGAAACCCTCCGCGACCGGAAAATATGATGTTCGATATCGCCGCGCTCTACAGAAAACACGGGCTGCTGTTCTGGAGAAATTACTTCGGCGAAGTGCTCGTGAACGTTGCGTCGCCGAATTACGTGGAGTACATCGCCGCCATCTATGACATGGCCACTTATGCCCACCTCGTCGATGCCCAACTCCAACTGAGAATCGACAACCTTCCCCCCGACGATATCCCGGCCCGGCTCCAGCAGTCCGCCGCCGTTTTCCTCAATCCATACACTGGCCGGCCTTTCGATTGGCGTATTACAGACAACGCGCTGTCATTCGAGCCCCTGGCGGAGAGAACGCGCGAGCAAGCGGAGCGGCCGATCCTGACCGCAAGACTGCCTCTGTGAGCGTCCGCCCGACGCCGCACCGCTCACCCGAACTTTCCTGAAAGGCGGGCGCCAGTCCGAAACAAGCCCTGCTCCCGATCCGGCACTGAAAAGCTAATTATCAAGCTGGCGCAACGCCGCCCACGCGGCGGCGGTGACGACACCCTTGCCGTCGATAAACCGCGCCTCGCCGCTGTGAATCAGCATATCGAGTGCCGTTAGTTCGGCAGCGAATACCCGCTCGCTGCTGGAATCGACGAACAGCGCCACCCGGCCGAGTGGTCCGATCCACATTGCACGCGCACGAATCGGCGCGCTGTCCGGCAAGCGGATGTCCACCACGTCGCCGGTCTTCAGCCGGACCGGCTGTTCGTTGGCAGCACGCTGCAGCGCATAGGGCGGCGGGCAGTGGAGATAGGGTAGCGAAGGCTCATTCTCGCCCACGCTCTCGCCCACGATCTCCTCGCTCGCGGCCAGTTGCGGCATCGCCGCTACCCTGGCCGCGAGCGCCGGCAATCGCTTGCCCTGCAGCCGCGCGGCATGCATTGCCATGCACGGCTGCAAAACGTGGTCGCGCGCGGCAGCGTCCAGCCCCATCGCCGACAGCCCCTCATGGATTGCCCTGATCAAGCCCGGCAGCTCGCTCGTCAGTTGCGAACGTTCTTCGGCGCTGGCGGGCCGGCGGCCGGAAGCGATCAGCCGGCGCGCCACATCCAGTGTGTCGTACCACGCCGGATGTTCGCCGCCGTGCTCACCAAGCACATGGGCGAGCACCGGCACCCACCATTCGGCGAGAAAAGCGCGCACCGCCTCCGGGGTACGGTCGCCGACGAGTCGTCCCACGGCGTCCACCGCCACGGCGCGGGCATCGGCTTGACGGTCCAGGCGCTCGGCGGCCGGCATCACGGGCTCGGCGAGCATCCGGGCGGTATCCTCGATCTGCTCGGCAAGGAACGCAACCTGATCGGCGGCAGCGTCGAAATGATCCGGCCCCGGCAACGCCACGCGCTGCAAGGGGCCAAGAACGATATTCAAGCGCACGAGCCCCGTGGGCAACGGCTCGCCATCGGCAAAGCCGGCACCGAAACAGGCAACGGTATCGAGCAGGCGGCGGGCCGGTCCCTCGGCGTCGGCAAGCACATCGGCATCGTCCAGCGCCATCCGCAGCAGCGGAATGTGCAGATTGATGAAAGCCTGTCGGGCCGCCGCGGGCAGATCGGAATGCACGGCAAGCTGGTCGAGTATCCGCTCGATGCTGCCGGCCGTGCTGGCAATGGCGGAAGACAACAGCGGCGCGAGTTCGCTGCGGTCGAGGCGGATCGGCTCGGAGCGTGGATGCGCGACATGCTCGGCGGCGTACTCGGCCAGCCAGCGGCGCACCTGATCGAGCAACGCAGCCGACAGGCTCGGGTCGAGCGTGGGCGGCGCAGCTTCGTCCGATTCAGCTGGCCCGCCAAGACGATCGCGCAGCGCGGCGAACGGATCGCCCCCCTCGTCGGCAACGGTATCCCGCCCCGCCCCGATATCCGCGACCGGCGGCAGCGCGGAAGGCGGAGCGATCAATCCCGTAGCGAATATCTGATTGTTGAACGCGTGGTACAACTTGTGCATATGGCGCGCAAGCCGGCCGGCAGCGGCAGCGATAAGGGAAATCTGCTCGTCGGCGTTCAGATGCGCCGCCTCGCACAGCGCATGCAGGCCGTAGCACACCGTTTCCGGGCCGATCGGCACCTGCTCGGCGACGCTGTCGCCCTGATCGAGCAAAACCGCGTATGCGGCATGGAGCAGACTCAACTCCTCCCCGCAGCGCTCGTTCAGCCGGTACGCCAGCTTGACCATGCCGCGCGACGCCTGCAGGCTGGGAGCGAATGCCTGCGCGAACTTTCGCTGCTCGCGCGGGCTCGCGATATCGTCATGGCACGCGGCGGCGGCCTGGAGCAGCGCATCGAGCACGGCAGGCTGGTCGTAGCCCAGGCTACGGGCGAAATTCCTCAGCGTTTCGAGCAGCTTACGGCGAAAACGAGCCAGCAGGGCCGCGGCTTGAGGCTCCTTGGTACTCTCGCGCAGCGAATCGGACATCATGGTATCGGCGAGCATTCAATACATTGGCATGGCGTACCGCACTTGGCACGAACAACACCCTCTGCGGTATATGCGCATTGTACGACGAGCCTTTCGGTGGCCTAATCGCGCGCAGGATTTTCCATCGTTTTGAAAGGCGGCCTGTATGGGATTAGAAGCAATCGAGCGGCGCAGCGCTGTGATCGGTTTAACGTTTGCCACACTGAGCGCGGTCGGCTTCTCCTTCAAAGCCATCCTGGTCAAGCTCGCCTACCGCTTCGGCGTGGACGCGGAAACCCTGCTGGCCCTGCGCATGGCGTTCTCGGTGCCGTTTTTCGCCATCATGGGCATCATGGCCAGCCGCCGCGCCAGCGCCGCACTATCCGCGCGCGATTGGGCATGGCTGGCGGGCCTGGGCTTCACCGGCTACTACCTGTCGAGCTACCTCGATTTTCTCGGCCTCAACCACATCACCGCCGCGCTGGAACGGCTCATCCTGTTCCTCTACCCCACACTGGTCATCGTGCTCTCGGCCATTTTCCTCGGCAAGCCGATCAAACCGCGCATGCTGTGGGCGCTGGCACTGTGCTACGTCGGCATCGCCTTCGCCGTCGGCCACGACCTGCGCATCGCCGGCGAAACGGGCGAAGTCGTAACCGGCTGCCTGCTGGTATTCGGCAGCGCGGTCAGCTACGCGCTGTACCTCATGGGCAACGGCGAACTGGTCGGCCGCGTCGGTGCCGCGCGCCTCACCGCCTACGCCAGCATCTTCGCCTGCGCCTTCAGCATCGCCCAGTTCGTCGCCATGCGCCCGCTCTCCGCGCTGGCCCAGCCCTGGCAAGTCCATGCGCTATCGCTCGCCATGGCGGTTTTCAGCACCGTGGCTCCGGTATGGATGGTCTCCGAAGCCATCCGCCGCCTCGGCGCCGGCCCGGTATCGCTCACCGGTACGCTGGGGCCGGTCATCACCCTGTTCCTCGGCTTCCTGATCCTGGACGAACACATCGGCCTAGCCCAACTCGCCGGCACCGTAATGGTCATCGGCGGCGTGCTGGTCATGGCGCGCACGCATCGGTAGCCGGCAGCCCCAATCCACCTATCCCCACCCGAAGCCCCACAGTTTGGGCGGGAAGATATACGACGCAGACACAACAACCGGCGCTCAAGAATCGGACTTACGCCCGTTGCCCGGCCTTGCCGTTTGCCTTCTCCTGTTCCGACGTATTGACCAGATCGACCGTCGAGTATCAATCGTTTTCACGACGCCGACCGCCTATACAGGAATGACAGGTGTCTCCACGTTCGCGCAGGAAGATCTGGCCGGAACGGATTTGAACGGTGCTGGCTACGGCATGTCTGACAAACGATTTTCGATTTTCCCGGTTTCCTGAATTCGGATTCCCGTAGAGCCGCAAATCCATTTCGGGTGCTTTCCGATACTTGCCAAACACGAGATCGGGCAGGCGCCAACGAAGTTTGGACAGGTGACGTAAATGATGCAGGCATTCGAGCTTCGCTCTTGTTCGCCCACGGATCGCATCGCTTCTGCCCGGATCGTTGCCGCCTGCTGCCCAATGCGGGCGAAATGATTTTTCGATGCTGCGTACGACAACACCAACCAGGACGGATCTGTTATGGGACTCAAAGCGTCTTTGCGCCCTGAAGGCGGTTCAAGGAGCGGGATTCAGGACTGGGGATTGCTCGATCTGCCGGTGCGAGGACGTCTTGCCGAGCGTGTTCCGACCGCGCCGCCGAGGAAAATCGTCGTTTTCGTCGGAACCCGCCCGGAGGCCATCAAGGTGGCGCCGGTCGTCCATGAATTCCGTTCGCGTTCGGAACTCTTCGAGACCTTCCTGTGCTCGACTGGCCAGCACAAGGAAATGCTTGCCGCTGCGCTCAAGGACTACGGCCTCGAACCCGATCTGAACCTGAATGTCATGACGAACAATCAGGGCCTGGCCGACATGAGCGCGAACCTGTTCGCCGCGACCAGCAATTTCCTGAAGGAGATCCAGCCGGACGCCATCATGGTACAAGGCGATACGACCAGCGTGCAGGTCGTATCGCTCTGCGCTTTCTACCTGAACATTCCTGTTGCGCACATCGAAGCCGGGTTGCGGACGTGGAACGTTCTGAATCCGTTCCCGGAGGAACTCAACCGGCGAATCACCGGCATGGTCGCACGCTGGCATTTCGCGCCGACCGAATTGTCCAGGCAGAATCTGCTGAATGACAGGGTCGATGCCAAACAGATATTCGTGACGGGCAACACGGTTATCGATGCGCTGTTTTGGGTGCGCAATGCCAACCGCGAGGCCGTGCCGCCGCTACCGCCGAGGGTCGAACAGGCGATAGCCGAAAACAGGCTGATCGTGCTGGTTACCAGCCACCGACGCGAGAGTTTCGGTGCCGGGCTGGAGAATATCTGCAGCGCGCTGGCGGAGATTGCCCGGAGGCTGCCCGATGCGCGCCTCATCTACCCTGTGCATCTGAATCCCAATGTCCGCCAGCCGGTGCAGGAGCGACTTGCGGGCATCCCGAACGTCTATCTGGAGGAGCCGCTTTCCCACAGGCCCTTCGTGCGGCTGATGGAGGCGTGCAGGCTCGTGCTGAGCGATTCCGGCGGTATTCAGGAAGAGGCCCCCTCGCTGCACAAGCCGGTCCTGATCATGCGCGAGACGACGGAACGCCCGGAAGGCATCGAAAGTGGCGTGAATCTGCTTGTGGGGACCGATCCGCAGAGGATTGTCGCGGAAACCCTGCGCCTGATCGAAGACCCGGTTGCCTACGAGTGCCTGACCAGGAGCCCGAATCCGTTCGGCGACGGCAAGGCGTCCGCGCGGATCGTCGACCACATCCAGCAGTCGCTGATTTCGACGAAAGCGGCATAGTCCCGTGCCAGCCTCCACGGTTTTGCTGATTGTCTGCGGCGCCGTGCTGTTCGGGCTGATCCCGTTCCTCCCGGGATGGTTCGAACTTCGGCGCCCCAGGGACGATAAACCATTGCATATCGACCTCAATTACCAGAAGAACCATTTCTTCTTTGGCGACAGCTTCCATGCGTTGTTGAAGAAGGGAATGCCAGAGGCGCTGCCGCCGGGCCACAGCCACCATCGGATCGCATTGTCCAAGCCCGAGGAGGTGCATGCGGTTTCGGAGCGGGACTGGCAGTGCACATCGTCGGACAAAGGCCTGATTCTCTATGTCGATGGCAACATGCAGGCGAGTGAAAGGAGCGCTTTCGGGAAGGAGGTCTTCGTGGCGGGCAATGCCACGATCGGAGAGGGTTCCCACGTGCGTGCCATCCTGTGTCATGGAAACCTGTCGCTGGGCAGAGACTCGCACGTCGTGCGCTGGCTGGATGTGCGGGGTGACTCGCTCATCACCGCCGCTTCGTGCAGACTCGGCCGGAGCACGGCCTGCAAGGGGCTGTTGCATCTGGCGATCGGCACGAGTTTCGTCAATCTCCATGGGGTTCCGATCAAGACCTATTCCCGAAAGGCAGAGGCTTCCACAGAACGGAGCGGCGACATCGGTGAAAGATGCCCGGTGGCTTCGCCGGATTCATCGCCCATGCGAGCGCGAATCGAGACGAATATCGTCTCGAGGCAGAACATCAGGCTGTCTGCGGAGTGCGAGGTGCAGGGGGATGTGAAGAGTTACGGCAACGTCGAACTCGAGGCCGGCGTCACGGTGCATGGCAACATCGTGGCCGAGGGCGACGTGATCGTGGGCGCCGGGAGCAGGGTTCTCGGCAATATCTTTTCTCAGGGCGGAGTCGTCATATATGCGAGAAGTGCGATCGGCGCGGAAGGATCGGTCCGTTCGGTCGTCTGCAGGAAGATGCTCGTGCTGCACAACGACGCGAGCATTTACGGAACGGTTTCCTGCGCACAGGGACGCGTCGCCTGAGGATCGCATGGAATGTCACTCGACACGGAAACGAAGAAAAGGGCCTTGTCTATCGGCGCTTTCTCGCTGGCGCTGCTCTGTTCGGTATGTGAGGCACAGACACTCAAGGGCGAGGTTGAAGCGACCGAGGCCCGCCGCCTGAATGCCGATTCGCCGAGCGAGAAGAAACGCAACCTGGTCGAGTTCTACGGTAATCGCGAGGCCATCACGGCGGGCAACGGGAACTGGGATTCCGGCGGCATGCGCTATACGCGGACCGAGGACGGTTACTCGGGGTATTTCGAACTCAATGGCTACAACAGATCGAAAGGCGATGGCAGCGGCGGGCAGATCGTTGGCGGGCTGTACAAGGACTGGAGCGATAGCCTGTACACCTATTCGAGCATGTCTACCGCCACGAATGTCGACTACCTGCCGAGATTCCGCATCGATCAGGATTTCAACTTCAAGCTCGGCCAGGAGAAGAACTGGGTCTGGACATTGGGCGCGACCTATATCGACTATCACACGCCGAATTCGGACACGATTCTCTCGAGCGGTATTACCCGCTATAGCGATGGCTTGATCCTGAGCTACCGGTTCTTCTACAACATCAGCAACCCCGGGTCGTTATATTCCCATTCACAGTCGATCAGCGCCGACCAGGGCTACTGGTACAGGTATCTCAATACCTTCATCTTTTCCTGGGGGAATCAGGCTTACCTCGCGACCTACCTGGACTCGCCCGAATCGGTAAACCGCAACTCGAATTCCTTCCTGTATCGCCACCGGCATTGGGTGCGCGACGACTGGGGCTTCTGGATTCAGGTCGGCGTGCTCGACGTCAGCGACTCCTACAGCGGGAAGAGCGCGGGCGCGGGCCTGTTCTTCTACTTTTGAAACACGAAGAGCATGGATGCGCAAATCGGAGTTACACCAGCAGGCAGCCACATTCCCGATGAACGGAATGTGAAGGAAACCATCGCGCTTCACCGCTCGTACCGGCGCATCAGGCTGACGCGCGAAATGAGGCTCTCGTCGGTTTTTTCCTTCGCCCTGATCCTGGCCATCCTGGCCGCGAAGATCGTCTATCTGCCCGCGCTGACCCTGGAGCTATGCCGATGGCTTGTACGGCTTTTCCAGACGCCGCTCGGCGAAACCGCGATCCGTCCGATCTACTTCTGGAGTTCGACCAGCTTTCATTTCCTCGTGGTGCCCATTTCGGCGCCGTCTACAACAGTCTGTCTGGTCGTCATCTCAGTCTCATTGATATCGCTGCTCTTCCTGAAGAGACTTCCCATCCCGCTTCCACTGGTGATCCTGACGAATCTGCTGATATCGGCGACAGGATTCTTCGCACTGCTGTTCCTGCTGATACCGGACCATTTCACTTACCGGGCCGAATCGCTCAGCGAACTGTTTACTACCGTGTCCGTATTGGTCGCAACCGGCCTGCCGTTCATTTTTTGGCTGGTGCTCCTGCCCTTGCCGATACGGCTTCCCAGAAGAATCCTTTTCTGCGTGCTTTTCGAATGCGTGCTGGCATTGCTCTACGTTCTCAAGCATCTGGTCTACATGGTCATGTGTACCTATGGGACGTACCTGGTGATTCCGCTCGTCATCCTGATCATCTGTTCGCTGCCGGATATCCTCTACCTCGTCAGCCTGTTCTCGATGACGGTCAGTGGTGTGTCCGCACGGATTTCACGGGACTCGAAGCTATGGCACTGGACGTGATCGTATTCCTGCTGAAGAGTTATCTTTTCGTTGTACTGCTTGTGATCGTCGCTTATTTCTTCAGGCATTACCTGTTCACACTGAACCGCCTGTTCGGCGAACAGCGGGTTTCGTACAACGACATTTCAGACGACGACTATCTGAACGTCACCATCTTCGTGCCGATGCACAATGAAGAGAAGGTGATCGACAACATCATGAATGCGTTGCGGGAGTGCTATTACCCGCGGGATAAACTCGAAGTCATTGCGGTTAATGATCATTCGCTGGATCGTACCCAGGAAATCCTCGATGGCTATGCGGAAAAAGCACGCCTCGATCCCGACGGCTGGCCGATCCTGACCGTACTGCATCGTTACTCGGGGCCGCGTGGAAAGCAGCATGCGCTGAACGATGCACTCAAGATCGCCAAGGGTGACGTCATTCTCGTCTTCGATGCGGATTACATTCCACCCCGGGACATCATCCGGTCGCTCGTCGCCTGCTTCAAGGACCCGGATGTCGGAGCGGTGATGGGGCGCGTGGTTCCGCTCAATGCCGGGGCCAACCTGCTGACGCGCATGGAGGACATCGAGCGGTCGGGTGGCTATCAGGTCGATCAGCAGGCGAGGTACAACATGCGCCTGATAGCACAGTACGGCGGTACCGTCGGCGGGTTCAGAAAGCGCACGGTGCTCGATCTGGGCGGCTTCAATGGCGCGGTGCTCGCCGAGGACACCGAGCTGACCTTCCGCTTGCTGATGCACGGCTGGAAGGTTGCCTATGCCAATCGCGCCGAATGCTACGAGGAGGCCCCCGAAACCTGGGAGATTCGAGCGAAGCAGATCCGGCGCTGGAGCAGGGGGCACAATCAGGTGCTGTTCGCCTATTTCTGGCCTTTCCTGCGCGCCCGCAACCTACATTTCTGGGAAAAATTCGATGGCGTGCTGCTGCTTCTCGTCTATCTTCTTCCCTTGCTTTGGTGGGGTAGCTGGTTTGCGATGCTTACGCTGTTGTTCGTCGGCGAGAACAGCTTGTTGACGGGTATCGTGCCGGTCATCTTTTCGCTGATCCTCGGCTGCATCGGCAACTTTGCACCATTCTACGAACTCGGGGTCGCCTCGATCCTGGATGGGTCCACGCGGCGGATTCGCCTGCTTCCATTCTTCTTCTATTATTTTGTCTTCAGCCTCTGGTACACGAGCGCGGGGGCCTGGGAGGCTTTCGTCGACAAGATATCAGGGCGGACCATTGAATGGCAGAAGACCGAGCGGTTCAGGAAAATTTCCTGAATTGTCCCATTGCTTCTTGCGGTACTGGCAGCCTGCAAGCCGCGTCATCACCCTGTTCCTCGGCTTCCTGATCCTGGACGAACACATCGGCCTAGCCCAACTCGCCGGCACCGTAATGGTCATCGGCGGCGTGCTGGTCATGGCCCGCGCACAGCGCTAACCGGCTGCGCGTATGTAAGCGGGTGCAGGCTGGCGCGGGGAGCAAAGGCAGCGCCGTCCGCTCCGCCTTCGAAGAACTCAACCCCTTCGCTCAGCCGTTCTCCACGCAAGCCCGATCGAGTAGTCGATGATCCGGTGCGATTCGGGCGAGAATGGTCACCTTCAGACGAACAGGGATTACTCTTCTGTCCTAGGTAGCTTGACCGCTGCGGATTGAAATGGCCTGGGGAAAGCAGGCAGGTGGGCCCTGCCCGCCGTGCTGCTTTCAGAAAGTCGCCGTCCGGCGGCGACGCGCCATCAGGCCCCATCCCAGAACGGCCGCGGCCAGCAGCGCGAATGTGCCAGGCTCTGGTACAGCGTTGGCGCGGGCATCGGTGTTCTCGGTAAGCGACACATTATCCAGCGAGCCGCCAAAGCTGTCGCTTGTTCCGCTCGCGGCAAAGCGTATGGTGGTCGCGAGGCTCGTGGCGGTAAAGGTCAGATCTTTCAACATCCAATCGCTCCAGGCATTGCTGGCCGCTGTAATGCTGTTTATCAGCAGGCCGTTGAGCAATACGTCGATACCGTTGGAATCGGCCGCGACATATTGACGCGGTGAATACCAGAATTGCAGGTTGTACTGCTTCCCTATGGTGGTGGCGACGGTTTGTTCGATCCACGAATTGGCATACGTGTCGAGTTCCACGAAGTTATTGCCATCGTAGGCGCTGCCGGCGACATTGTTGCGTACCTCCACGCCATAGGGGCCATTGACCCAGCCGGGAATGCCGAAGCTGGTGATCCATGTTCCGGGGGCAACAGCAGGATTTTCAAAGCTGCCATTGGTAATCAGATTGGCCTGTGTGGCAGGGCTGATACTCAGCAAAGCGGCTGCTGTGAGTATGGGGGCGGCTTTGCTGAAAATGATATTTTTCATTTTGAAATCTCCGTTCCGGGGCGCGTGCGGGGTGATTGGGTGGGCGAATCTTATGCGTGGAATCGTCCGCCATTCGTTAAAAAATGCACACATAGGGAATATCCTGACAGCCCTGGGTTTCAACAAAAAATAACTTTAAGCAATTGATTAAAAATGAATATTATTTATTTCGCCTTTTATTCAGACATTCCCTGATTGCTTGAATGGATGTTCTACGGCAAACCGGAGCAAGATCGGGTGCGCGCTGCCGCATAAGCACAGGTTACGGCCCCCTTCACTGCCCTTGAAACCACGCCTCCAGGCCATTTTTCGTGCCGCCGGTGTGCCGCGTTCTGCAGGTGATGCGGTAGTAGTTATCGCCATCCATGCCGAGCGCGCAATAAAGCTCGGTTGCCGGTTTGCCGTAGTAGCGGGCTACAAGGGTGGTGATTTTGTCCGGGCCACAGCGTTCGATCCAGGCGTCGCCATGGATGGCGGTGCCGTTGACGGTGCGCGTCAGCGCGTAGGTGTGTTCGCGGTAGCGGAGGGTGAGCATGCCGGCGTAGCTGTTGCCGGCGGGGTCTTTGCCGACGATGCTGTAGGCGCCGCGCAGCCCGGCGGGAAATTCGGGGTCGATGGCGGCGTCGCGCGTGCAGAAACTTTGGGCGCTGGCGCATAGCGGTAGCCCGAGCAAGGCGAACGCGAGGCATTTTTTCATCGGGGTTCGCCTGGGAATACGGGTGGGCCGCGCTCACGCAAACCGGCGTGCGCTTGTCCGCTAAAGAACAGGATTGCTCAGTGCGAATCGCGGCCGCGCCACGGCGCGTCCCAGTCGACGGCGTCGAGGGTGTTCTTGACCAGCAGGCCAAGCTCGGTGTCGCCCTCCATCAACAGGCGGCGGCTGAAGAACAGGGTGTCAGCGTCTTCTTCGCGCAGGGCCAGGGCGATGTAGTCGCGCGTGGTGGCGGACAGGATGAGGTCCGGCTTGGTCGCCCGCGAAACCTGGCGGAAGCCGTTTGCCGTGAGGCCGAAGTCAAGCGTGATGCCGGCATCGGTCACGCAGATGCGCAGGTGCCGGCCGGTGAGCGGTTCGAGCTGGTCGCGCGGCAGGATGCGGCCAAGGGCGAGGTTGAGCGCGGTGGTGAGGGCAAGCGTGGGCGGTTGCTGCGGCAGCCGCGCGAGCACGCGCGCAAGCGGCGCGGGCACGGTGAAGGCGGGTATGCGCAACGTGGCGGCACGACGGGCGATGCGCTGGCGCAGGCTGCCCGGCAGCAGTTCGGCAAGCGGGGCGATGGACGGGAAGGCGGGTGGGTTCATGATCGTGCGAGTCCGTCTATGGCTGGAACGTTGGGGCGCCGGAACGTCGGAGCGTCGGGGCGTCGAAAAAGGGAAGCCTATCAGGCGGCAACAAATTGTTCGACCCCCGCGCGGCCATGCCAGAAGCCGTTGCAGGGCTCTTCGGGCATCAGATTTCTGCTGGCGGCAAGGGTTTCGGCGGGGGTGCTGGTGCCGTCGAGCGCGGCGCGGAAGAGATCGATGATCTCGCGGGTATGCGCGCCCTGGGGGCTGATCCGCAGCACTTCGGCGTTGGAGCGCAGCGCGGGGAGATCGCCGAGCAGGTTATGTACGCGCGCCGACTGGGTTTGCACGCCGTTCAGGGTGAGGAAGGGTTGGCCTTCGCGCGTGCGCAGCATCAGGCCGTCGGCAAGGCCGAGGCAGCGGAATTCACAGGTGTCTTTTTGCAGGTTGTAGTGGCGCGCGGTGAAGCAGCGCGCGGAGTGTGCGAGCGGCAGCCGGCCGTAGGCGAAAACCTCGGTTTCGAGCGGCGCCGGCAGCGCGGCGCGCAGTTCCTGGAGCACGGCGCCGGACATTTCGGGCGGCACGACCCAGCGCGTGGCGCCGGCTTCGACCATCAGGCCGAGGGTGTGGGGGTTGAAGATGTTGAGCGTGGGCCCGGCGATCCAGTCGCGGCGGCCGGCTTCGGCCAGCAGGCGCACCGCGGCCATGTCGTTGGCTTCGACGCGGTATTGGGTCTGGTCGACGATACGGCGCAGCGTTTTGAGGTCGGATTCGGATTCGATCAGGCTCTGGCTGGACAGTACGACTTCTTTCCCCGTAGCGGCCATCGTATCGGCGACCTCGAGCCAGTCTTCCAGACGCAGTTCGTGGCGGCGCGAGCAGACGGTTTCGCCCAGGTGAACGATGTCGGCGGCGCTGGCGGCGATTTCGGCATAGAAGTCGAGCGTGCTCTGGCGCGACCAGTAGTAGAGCATGGGGCCAACGGAAAGCTTCATGGGCGGATTCACTTCCACGGACGGTAGTAGGCGCCGAGCGTGTGGCTCTGGCCTTCGGAGACTTTGTTCAGTTCGGCCATCCACGCCGGCAATACCTGGAACCGGGCGGGGTCCGCGTGCACGCTGTCGAGCGCGGCGCGCCATACCTTGGTGACCTGCGTGACGTAGGCGGGACTGCGCTGGCGGCCTTCGATCTTGATCGCGCGCACACCGATGCGGGCCAGTTCCGGCAGCATTTCGAGTGTGTTGAGGCTGGTTGGCTCTTCGATGGCGTAGTAGGTTTCCTCGTTGACCTCGAAGCGCCCTTTGCACAGGGTCGGGTAGCCGGCGCGTTCGTCCGCGCCGAAGCGGTCGATGAGGATGCCGTTGAGCCGCGTTTCCATGCCGGCCGGCGTCTGTTCCCAGCGCACGTATTTACCCGGCGAGCAGGCGCCGTTGCAGTTGGGCGATTCGCCGGTGGCATAGGCCGAAAGCGCGCAGCGCCCTTCGACCATGACGCACAGGCCACCAAAGCCGAATATCTCGATTTCCACCGCGGTGCTGCCTATCACCTGCTCCACCTGCGCCAGCGACAGCACGCGCGGCAGCACGGCGCGCTGGATGCCGAAGCGTTCGGCGTAGAAATTGATCGCCTCGTAGCTGGTGGCGGAGCCTTGCACCGAGAGGTGCAGGCGCAGTTGCGGGTGGGTCTTGGCCGCGTAGGCCATGAGGCCCGGATCGGCCAGGATCAGCGCGTCGATACCGAATTCCGCCGCGCGGTCGACGGCCGCCGTCCAACCCGCCCAGTTGCCGGTTTGCGGGTAGGTGTTGAGCGCCAGCAGTACCCGCCGCTTGCGCGCATGGGCGTAGGCGATGCCTTCGCGCATCTGCGCCGGCTCGAAGTTGAGGCCGGTGAAGTTGCGCGCATTGGTCGCATCCTTGAAGCCGAGATAGACGCAGTCCGCGCCACAATCGACGGCGGCCTTGAGCGCCGGCAGGGAGCCGGCGGGACAGACGAGTTCGATACGCTGATTGGATTGCTGGGAAGCAGTCATGGCGCGGCACGGGGGTTGAGCACAATCGTATAACTGTAGCGGCCCTGTGCGCCGAGTGCATTGACTCCGATCAACGGAAGTGGATTTTCCGTTCGAACGGGATGCCCATCGGGAGTGCTGTGCGACACGGAACGCTGCGCGGCACCGCTTCGTTTTTTACACGAGCGAGCGGCCGAGCACGATCTGCAGCGCGTCGCGCTCGGTAATGCGTACCGTGGCGCTGACGATGACGTGGGTGACGAGCCACTCCTGCAGGCGGGCCTGATCCGCCTCCGTGAGCACCGCAAATTCGCAGCCCGCGAGACCGCCGTCGGACGTGGGAACGTTGTTGACCACCTTGGCCTGGCCACGAATTTCATCCGGCACGCCGTCACGCACCAGGGCGAAATCGAAGTTTTCCCCGATCGGCAAGGCCAGGGCGGCGGGAATGGAGAAGCCTTTCAGCGACAAATCGAGCAAACCGCAGCGTTGCTCGCCGAACATGACCCAGAAACACGGTTGGCCGCGCCGCAAGGCGATGAAACGCTGGCACCTGCGCCGCTCCAGCGTATCCACCGGTTCCGGCGCGCTGGGCGGTGCCGGTGTTTCCAGTGGTTCCGATGGGTCGTTGGCTGCTGCATTCATGCTTACTCTCCGCATTATTTGCTGGAATGATAAAACGACTTGCCACGGAAAACCTCGTGCGCACGACACGGACGGGCAAACGCCAACATGCGCGCATCACTTGCATGCGTACGTGCCGCCATGCGCCCTGCCCCAGGCATTCGCTGCGCTATAGCGGCAGACCGCGCGTCTTGCGGCCGGCGCGGGCAAACAGCGCATCGAACACGGTATTGGGCATCATGCGTAGCAGCTTCGCCACGATCGCCATCTGCCAGGGCACCACGCTGTAGCTGCGGCCGGAAGCGATGGCGCGCGCGATGCGCCGCGCGGCTTCGTCCGCCGGCAGCATGAAAGGCATCGGATAGGTGTTGACCGCAGTCATCGGCGTGGCGACATAACCCGGCGCAATGGTCGTGACCCGCACGCCGCTGCGGCGCAGTTCGACGCGCAGGCTTTCCAGGTAGGCGATCGCCCCGGCTTTCGAGGCGCTGTAGGCACTGGCGCCCGGCAGGCCGCGTATGCCCGCGACCGAAGCGATGCCGGCCAGGCTGCCGCGGCCGCGGTGGCGCATGGCTTCGATGAAAGGCTGGAAACTCGCCACCATGCCGATAAGATTGGTGCGCAGGACTTTGGCGAAGGCGTCGATGTCCTCGGCGTATTCGGTCAGCGTGCCGACCGATACGCCGGCATTGGCGATGACGACATCCGGCACGCCAACGGCGCCGATGAAGCTCGTGGCCGCCGCTTGCATCGCGGCGGAGTCCCCGACGTCGGCGACATAGGCGAAATGCTTGCCGGGCAAGTCGGCGGCCAGCGCGTCGAGCCGCTCACCTCGCCGCGCGACCAGACCCAGCGTGGCCCCTTGCGTGGCGTAGTGGCGGGCCAAGGCCTCGCCCAGCCCGCTGGAAGCACCGGTGAGAAAGACACGCGCACCGGCGAAGCGGGAAGAAGTATCGTTCATCGGTATTTCTTCTTGCCATGCACCGTTTTACTGTCGGTGCACGATGCCCGAAGGCACCGTGCGCCCTGTACGCAGACGGTCTTAGCCGCGGCTCTTGACGATCAGTTGATCGACCGTCTTCAGCAATTCCTCGAAACCACCGCTGGCGCTGGCTGAAGCCAGGTATTTGCCACCCACGGCCATCAACGGCACGGCATCCACCTTGTAGGCGGCGGCAAGCTGGTTGGAGCGTTGCACATGCGACTGCACGCCGAAGGATTTCCACGCCTCGATGAATTTGGCTTTGTCTACGCCGCGCTTTTCCATCCATTCGAACAACACACCTTCGTCCTGCAGGGGTTGGCGCTGCTCATGCAGCGCGGTAAATACCGCAGCGTGCTGTTTGCCGAGTTCGCCAAGCGCATCGAGGGTGTAATAGATCCGCGCGAAAGTGGTCCATTGCGCGCGGTTGAAGGTGATCGGCACACGGACAAAGCTGACGTCGGCCGGCAGGGTTTTCATCCATTTTTCGACCAGGGGGTCGAAATCGTGGCAGTGCGAGCAACCGTAGGAGAAGAATTCGAGGACTTCGACCTTGCCTTTGACTTCGGCCGGCACCGGCGCGGACAGGGTGCGGTACATCCCGTCCTTCAATTCGGCGGCCAGCACAAGGCCGGCGGGACTGGCGGCGAAAGCAAGAACGGCAAGCTGTTGCAGGACGGTACGACGATTCATTGTTGAAGACTCCCGGAGCAATAACGATGAAGTGACTGATAGGTGAACTGCGTTTCAAGGGGTTGTCGCGCGACTCACGACGGTGTTGAAACCGGCTTCGGCCAGACGCGAGCGCACCGCGCTCATGTCTTCCGGCTTGGTGAACGGGCCGACGCGCACGCGATTCATCGTGCGGCCGTCGGGCAGTCGGCCACGCTGGATCTGCGCGTCGACACCGGCCAGCGTGAGGCGCGCGCGCAGGTTGTCGGCCTCGGCAGGATCTTCGAATGCGCCGATTTGCAGGTAGATCGGCTCGGTGGGCTTTTGCGCGGTTTCAGGTGTAGGAGTGGGTATGGGCGTAATCGTTGCCGGCGGCGTCACCGGCGTCGTGGGCCCGGCTGTTGCCACGGGGGGCGGCGTCGTGGCAGGCGGCGTTGTGGTTTTCGCCGGTACGTTATCGCCTTGCGGCAGGATTTTGTAGAACTCGAAATCCTGCTTGACCACCGGGCGGTCGCCCGGTTTGCCGGGCAGCGCGGCGGGCGGCTGCCCTTCTGTGGGAAGGTGCGGCATGGCCGGCGTGGGCTGAAAAGGGTTGGCGCGGGTGAAATACCACGCCGCGCCGGCAGCGATCACCGCGCCCAGCATCAGGCCGACAAAAATGCCGATCAGCGTGCCACCAGCACTTTTGGACGGTGCAGGGGCGGATTTTCGGCGGGGTTTTCGATCTCGACTCACAGCTTTGATGACTCCGGGGTTTTACATGGAGGGTATTACATTGAAACGGGCGCTGAAACGCCGAGCAGCGCAAGGCCGCTGGCAAGCACTTGCCGTATCGCGGTGGCCAGGGCGAGGCGGGCGAACTTCAATTCCTCGTCCTCGACCAGCATGCGCTCGGCGTTGTACCAGCCGTGGAATTCGCCGGCCAGATCCTTGAGGTAGAACGCGATCTGGTGCGGCGCGTAGTCGGCGGCGGCGTTTTGCACGACTTCGGGGAAAGCGGCAAGGCGCGCGCACAACGCGAGTTCGCGCTCGCTTTCCAGGTGGCCGGCGTCGGCCGCCGCCAGATCGGCCACGCTGCCGCCCCATTGGGCAAGCACCGAGCATACGCGGGCATGGCCGTACTGGATGTAATACACCGGATTTTCGTTGCTCTGGCTCTTGGCCAGATCGAGGTCGAAATCCA
>JAVBSY010000034.1:0-4654 GCA_031556475.1 Azoarcus sp. | reverse complement strand
GTTCACCACGAAGGACCAGATGAGGTCGTTGGCGCGCAGCATGTTGAACGTGCCGGCCATTTCGGAGCCTTCGAGGTAGCCGCGCTCGAACATTTTCTTTTCGAGGCTGGTGACCTGGCCTTCGTCGATGAACACGCCGAGTTCGCCAGGGTCGGTGAAGTCGGTCATGGTGGTGAAGAAGGTAGCCGAGGCAATGCGCTTTTCCTTCTTCGCCGCGAGGTAGGCCAGCGTGGTGGCGAGCAGCGTGCCGCCCAGGCAGTAGCCGACGGCGTCGACTTCTTTTTCGCCGGTCTGCTGCTCGATGGCGTCGAGCGCGGCGAGCAGGCCTTCCTTGACGTAGGACTCGAAGGTTTTCTGCGCGAGCTTTTCGCCCGGGTTGACCCACGAGATGACGAACACGGTGTGGCCCTGGTCCACGCACCACTTGATGTAGGAGTTCTTGTCGCGCAGATCGAGGATGTAGTACTTGTTGATCCACGGCGGCACGATCAGCAGCGGCCGCTTGGCGACCTTGTCGGTGCTCGGCAGGTACTGGATGAGCTGCATCATGTCGGTCTGGAACACGACCTTGCCCGGCGTGGTGGCGATGTTCTTGCCCAGCTCGAAGGCGCTGGTGTCGGTCATCTTCACGCGCAGCTGGCCGCCGCCGTCTTCCATGTCGCGCAACAGGTTGTTGAGGCCCTTGAGCAGGTTCTGGCCGTTGCTCTTGACCGTTTCGCGGAACACTTCCGGATTGGTGACGGCGAAATTCGACGGCGACAGCGCGTCGATGTACTGGCGGGTGTAGAAGTTGACCTTCTGCTGCGTTTTTTCGTCCAGGCCGTCGATACAGCAGACGGTGTCGTGGATGTGGCGCGCGGTGATGAGGTAGGACTGTTTGATGAAGTCGAACAGCATGTGCTCCTGCCATTCATCGTCGCGGAAGCGCTTGTCGGATTTCTCCGGCGCCGCGACCGGCGCGCCGCCCATGCCGACGAAGCGCAGCATGGAGTGCTGCCACAGCGAGAAATAATCCCACACCAGGCTCATCTGCGTCTGGGCGAGCCGGTAGGGGTTGGTCAGCAGCTTGGCCGTCATGTCCATGAAGGCCTGGGCGACGCCCAGTTCGTCCGTCGGCGCGGAAATGCCGTTCTTCAGTTTGCGCTGGATGTGTTCGCTGAGCAGGTGGGAAGCGCGTTGCGCGACTTCGGCGTAGGTTTTGGCGACTTCTTGCGGATCGGGTAGTTCGGGTTTCGTTGTTTCGGTGGCTGTGGCCATTGTTGTCTTGCTCCTTGTCCTTGGCTGTTGCGGTCAGCGGCGAACGCTCTGTTCATTCAAATCGTGACGTAGCGGATCATGCCGTCTTTTCCTTCGACCACCCGCAGCACGCCTTGTTTTACAAGGTGGTTCAGGTGAGCGATGGTTTCGCCCATGGCGAACATGATCTGGTGGGTATCCATCTCGCGCATGAACAAGACGCCCATCAATTCGCCGGCACTACGTTCGCGGCCGCATTCGGCGGCAAGCACGGCGCAACGCTCGCGGTGATGCTCGACAAGCTGCGCCACCCGCGTGCGGATACCCCGAAAAGGCTTGCCGTGGGATGGTAGCACGAGCGTATCGTCGGGCAAGCGGCTGATGCGCCGCAGCGAATCGAGGAACCAGCCGAGCGGGTCGTCCTGCGGCGTTGCCGCGTATACGCTGATGTTGGTGGTGATGCGCGGCAACAACATGTCGCCGGAGATGAGCACGCCGAGCGATTCGCAGTACAGGCTGGCATGCTCCGGGGCGTGGCCGTAGCCGACGATGACGCGCCAGGCGTGCCCGCCGATGTCGATCGCGTCGCCGTCGAACATGCGCCGGAAACGGTCCGGTATGGCCGGCGCGCCGCGGCGGTAGCCGTTGCCTCGTTCATCCAATGCCTGCAGGCGCGCTTCGTCGAGGCCGTGGCGGCGGAACTGCGCGAGCATGTCCGCCACCGAATAGCCGGGAATCTGGTGCCACAGCGCATGGCCTCCGAAGTACTCGCCCTGGGTCATGAGCACGTCGGCGCCATTGCGGGCGGCAAGCCAGGTGGCAAGCCCCACGTGGTCCGGGTGGTGATGGGTGACGACGACACGCGTGAGCGGCCGCTCGTCGGCCGCGAGGATGCGCTCCCACAGGGCCTTGACGGCCTCGCTGCCGACGCCGGTATCGACGGCGGCGAGCGCGCGATCATCGTCGAGCAGCCACAGGTTGACGTGGTCGAGCGCGAACGGCAGCGGCATGCGCAGCCAGCCGACGCCGGGTGCAACCTCGCGGACTTCGCCCGGGGCGGGGATGTCATCGCCAAAGGGGTACTGCAATGCTTGGGTTTGGGGATCTCTCATGCTGTGTTTCCTTGTTGCGGACGGGGCCGGATGCGGCGCATGCGCATTGCCGAAACGCCCGAAATCTGCTTAACTTTTCTCCAGGGAGTTGTTTTATACAAATAAAACAAAAACTTATAACTTATAAAAAACTGATTTCCCAGACAGCCACGGACCATGGAACATAAACAAACCTACACTATTACGACCCTCGCACGGGAGTTCGGCATTACCCCACGGGCGATCCGCTTCTACGAGGACCAGGGCCTGCTTTCGCCCGCGCGCGCCGGCCGCACGCGGGTGTATACGAAGGCCGACCGCACCCGCCTGAAACTTGCATTACGCGGCAAGCGCCTTGGCCTGTCACTGGCCGAGATCAAGGAATTGCTGGATATGTACGATGGCGGCGTCAAAAATTCCGCCGCCCAGATCGAGCACTTCCTCAAGGCCCTGTCGGTTCGCCGCGCGGCGCTGGAACAACAGCGTCTCGACATCGAAGCCCTGCTGAGCGAAATCGACATGGTCGAGCAGCAATGCCACGCCATACTGAGCCGCAACGCCGAAGCAGCCGCCAGTGCACGCGCCGAATTGGCGAGGCGACTCGACAGAGCCAGTGTGGCTTGATATTTTTCCGCTTGTTCTTACGTTAACGTAAACGTTAACTGATAGACATATAAATATAAACAATACAAACATCGGTAATACCCACGACAGAGAGAGAACAGTGCGAAAAACCCATTCTCCATTTCAGCCCAGGGATCCGGCCTATGCCGAACGGATCCGGGCGAGCTTTGCCCTGCAGCAGGCAATGGCGCTGGTCGGCGCGCAGTTGCAGACGATCGAACCGGGCCGCGTGGAGATCACGCTGCCGTACAAGGCCGAGCTGACCCAGCAGCACGGCTATATCCACGGCGGGATCGTCGGCATGATCGCCGATTCGGCAGCGGGCTACGCCGCCAATACGCTGGCGCCGGCGGGCGCGAGCGTGCTCACCGTCGAATACAAGATGAACCTGCTCGCGCCGGCCGATGGCGAACGCCTGCTCGCGCGCGGCGAGGTCATCAAGCCGGGCCGTCAGTTGTCGATTACGCGTGCCGAGGTGTTTTCGCTCAGAGGTACGCAGCAAATCCTATGTGCCGTGATGCAGCAGACCATGATGACCATGCATGATCGTGCGGAGAACGGCACAACCCCCTCCATCACTTGAAGGAGCCTCACCATGAAAGACCCTGTTGTTATCGTTTCAGTAGCCCGCACGCCGATGGGCGGCTTCCAGGGCGATCTCGCCTCGCTCACGGGGCCGCAACTGGGCGCCATCGCGATCCGCAATGCGGTCGAGCGCGCCGGCATCAAGCCCGAGCAGGTGCAGGAAGTCATCATGGGGTGCGTGCTGCCGGCCGGGGTCGGCCAGGCGCCGGCCCGCCAGGCCGCGCTCGGCGCGGGGCTGCCGCAGTCGGCCGGCTGCACCACGGTGAACAAGGTCTGCGGTTCCGGCATGAAGGCGACGATGTTCGCGCACGATCTGCTGCTTGCCGGCACGAATGAGATCATGGTCTCGGGCGGCATGGAGTCGATGACCAATGCGCCGTATCTGCTGCCCAAGGCGCGCAGCGGCTATCGCCTGGGCCACGGCCAGATGCTCGATCACATGTTCCTCGATGGCCTGGAAGACAGCTATTCGAAGGAAAGCAGGGGCCGCCTGATGGGCACCTTCGCCGAGGAGTGCGCCAGCCATTTCGGCTTTACCCGCACGGCGCAGGACGAGTTCGCCGTGACTTCCACCACGCGTGCGCAGAAGGCGATCAACGACGGTTCCTTCACGTGGGAAATCGCGCCGGTGACGGTGTCCGGCCGCAAGGGCGACGTGGTGGTGGACAAGGATGAGCAGCCGCTGAAGGCGCAACTGGACAAGATCGCCACACTGAAGCCCGCGTTCAGCAAGGACGGCACGGTGACGGCGGCCAATTCCAGCTCGATTTCCGACGGCGCCGCCGCGCTCACGCTGATGCGCCGCTCCACCGCCGAAAAGCTCGGCCTCACGCCGCTGGCCACCATCGTCGGCCACGCGACCCACGCGCAGGCGCCGGCGTGGTTCACCACGGCACCGGTGGGGGCGATGCAGAAGGTGCTGGCCCAGGTCGGCTGGCAGGCCGGCGACGTCGATCTGTGGGAGATCAACGAGGCGATTGCCGTTGTCACGATGGCGGCGATCAAGGAACTGGCGCTGCCGCACGACAGGGTGAACGTGCACGGCGGCGCGTGCGCGCTCGGCCACCCGATCGGCGCTTCGGGCGCCCGTATCCTGGTGACGCTGATCGGCGCGCTGC
>JAVBSY010000147.1:0-28893 GCA_031556475.1 Azoarcus sp. | reverse complement strand
CGCCCGCGCCTTGCGTGAAATGCAGGAAGCCGGCATCTGGGTCGTCGGCGCCACCGCCGAGGCGGAAAAGGATCTGTTCCAGATCGACCAGCGCATGCCGCTCGCCTGGGTGCTCGGGGCCGAAGGCGACGGCCTGCGCCGGCTTACACGCGATACCTGCGACCAACTGGCGCACATTCCGATGTACGGCAGCGTAGACAGCCTCAACGTTTCGGTAGCGAGCGGGATCTGCCTGTTCGAGGCGCGGCGCCAGCGCAGATAAGCACCTGCCCGAAAAACGAGGCAATACCGGGACGGCACGCGGGGATCTCCCCACCGCCGTCCTGCGCGTGCAGATCGCCAGCGCCGCCAGCTCGACCCGAAGCGCACCGGGAAGACACGACACACCCGTCGTGAATCTAGCGCGGTAGCTCGCGGGAGTACTGCGTGACCGTATGCGTCGATCCGTCGATCAGCGTGGCAACGTCTATCCGGTCGGCGCCCATCGCGTTTTGAACAAACCTCACCTGATGCAAAGGCATGTTGTGCGAGCCATGTATCCGCCCACTCAAACAACGGCCCTCGGCATCGATATGGCAGGTAATCGACACAGGAAAAGGATGGGGGTTTTGCAGGCGTAAATCCTTGCTCCCCCATACGACAGTGGCATCGGCCCCCAGCGGCGTGAAGCGCTGGTGCTCCTGATAAATATCGACGCTGTGCGGATGACGCTCGACCACCTCGAGCCCCGCAAGCAAGGCGAGGTGGTAAATCAGTCCGCTGAGCTGGCACAGGCCACCACCCGTTTGCCGCGTCAGTTGTCCGTCGACGATGTTGCGCCCCACCGCAAACCCGTTGTTTCCCGAAGGCTTGCCTACATAAGCCCAGAAAGACCACTGGCGGCCGGGCTGGATCAGGCTGTGCTCGATCGACGCAATGCCCCGGCGCAGATTGACGAGCTTATTCTGTAGAAACTCGCCTGCCATGATGGGCTGTTCCAGCGTAATGCGCGGTGGCCAGCGCGCATCCGTGCGCTCCCGTATTGGTCGCGTGCCACGCACTGCATCGCGCAACCGGCGGCGCACATACGCATAATGCTGACGTACTTCCAGCGGAATATTCGCGCGCAGCCAGCGGCGCAAACGCAAGCGCATCCTCGCGGCCCCATCCTACAACCGCTCCAATTCGCAGATGTAGTACGAACTCCATCGCGCCAACAAGGTTCTACCTATCCACGCATCGCAACGCCGTAGCGGCCTGCGCAGTACGGCAGGCAAACGGTGGATGGGGAAAAACAGAATGCCCTGCCAACTCACAAGCCGCCATTGCACGCCGGCCCAGCGGGCAACATCCGCCAGGCTGGCGGCCTGATCCCCGTGCCAACCGGAAGTTTGCCTGTGCAGTAACGCACGGCGCGGACGCGAGGGGATATCGAAAATCATCCGCCCGCCAGGGCGCAAAATACGCGCTGCTTCCTGCAAGGCCGAAACGATCGCAGCCTCGTTCAGGTGCATGAAAACGTGGAAGCACAGCGCCGCCCCGTAGCGCCCAGACAGCAGACCCGTCGCGTCCAGGCTGGCGAGGATCAGTTCGCGGCCGGGGTGCTTCTTGTGTGCCTCGTCCAGCATGGCGGCGGAAGCATCCACCCCGGTCATCGCATAGTTCAACAAACGTCCTGTTCCGCACCCCAGATCGACCACCTCTTCCGGGGGCATGTTCTTCAACCGCACAGCCAGCGCCTGCCGCTCCTGCCAATCGACATACCGCCCATAGGTATTGCCAAAACGGGAGGCGTCATAGGTCGTTGCAATGCTTTCGTAGTATTCGTGGATGGATTGCATCGGTGATTCACTTGTGATTCTTTTGGCGCCCACCTCTACAGTCAGCCCGCAGGCCGCCAAACAGGCGCTTGCGCGGATTACTTGAGATCGAAGCCACGATTGTGCAATGCATCCACCAAGCGGTCGCGGCCACTGAGCGACTCCGGCCCGGCCACGCGCTTGGCCGAATGCACCGCCCAGGTGCCGTGGACGTTCATTTTCTGTGCTTCGTAAAAACGCGCCATGGCGGCGTTGTAGGCGGCGATGCCCTCGTCCCGGGCGGCAAGCGAATAAGTTTCGTGGTGCAGCACTACCGACTGCGGCGGCCGCGGCTTGATATCGGCCGGTTTCGCCGGGTCGGCATGACCCACGCACATGCCGAACACCGCCACGACCTTGGGTGGCAGTTCCAGCAGCTTCGCAACCTCTTCCGGACGGTTGCGCATGGCGCCGATATACACCGTCGCCAAGCCGAGCGACTCCGCCGCGGCCACGGCATTCTGCGCCGCCAGCGCCGCATCGATCGTGCCGACGAGAAACATCTCCAGGTAGTCCAGCCCCGCGCTCGGCCGCCCGCTCACCCGGGCCAGATGCTCCAGGCGGGCCAGGTCGGCCAGCCATACCAACTGCAGCGGCGCCTCGCGCACGTGATCCTGATCGCCGACCAGCTCGGCCAGCACCGCGCGCCGCGCCGGATCGCGTACCGCCACCACGCTCCAGGCCTGCAGATTGGACGAACTGGAAGCGGACTGCGCCGCGGCGACGATGGCGGCAAGCTGATCGTCGCTCACCGCATCGGGCAGATAGCTGCGCACCGAACGGTGTGCAAGCAGATGCTCGATGATCGGCGACCACGCGGCGGGCGCGGACAGGCTGTCGTCGCCATAACGAGCCTGGATAAGTTGCTGGGCGATGGTCATGCGAATTCCTTTCGATGGGTATGGTGCTGAGTATACGAGCCGGAACGCGCATCGGCGGAAACCTATAATGGCGCGTTCCCATTCACCACGCCCTGCGATCATGAAACTAGACGCCAAGGAAGCCCGCACCGTGCTGCGCCAATGCGACTTTGCCGCGCTGGCCACGCAGTCGGCCAAAATGCCGGGCTTTCCCTTTCTCAGCCATGTGCCGTTCGCGCTCGACGCCGCTTGCCGGCCGGTGCTGCTGCTGTCGAACCTGGCCGAACACTGCCGCAATCTCGCACGCGACGTTCACGCGAGCCTGATGACGACGCAACCGAACGCCGACCAGCAATCCCAGCCACGCCTGACGATCATGGGCGAACTGCGCCCATTCGAGCCGGATCGCGCCCTGGTCGAGCGCTACCTGCGCTATCACCCGGAGGCGTCGACCTGGCTCGGCTTCGGCGATTTCCGCTTCTTCCGCCTGCAGCCGTCGCATGTGCGGCTGGTGTCGGGATTTGCCCGCGCCGGCTGGATCGATGCGCTCGACCATGGCATGCAAAGCCTGGGGCCGCAGGAAGAACCTGCCCTGCTCACCGCGCTGAACGCTGCGGTGCCCGCAGGATTTCATTTGCTCGGCCTGGATGACGAAGGCATCGATGCGCGCGATGCCAACGGCACGCGCCTGCGCCTGCCGTTGGCGCCAGGCGGATCGACCCCGGAACGGGCAACGCGGGCGCTGGAAAACGTTACGCCACCAAGCACGACGGCCGACTAGCTGATACAATCCGCGCCGTGGCGGGTCTCCCCGCATTGCAGCGCGGTGAACCTGGTCAGGGCCGGAAGGCAGCAGCCACAGCCGCTCCCTGCAAGTGCCGGGGGTCGGGCTCGCCACCCTGAACATGCGACGGGCGCCTTCTCACAGGCGCCCGTTTTGTTTTTCGCGGCCGACAACACAGTGCACCGCGCCTCCGATCGCGGGCCGGCAAATACCAACACTCCCGCCCGCTCGCCACACGCCTTCGTGCGCTTTTGTCAGGACACCAATCCTGCCATCGTCACTCCATGCCATTTTGGCATGAGCCCCTTCCGTGACGATGCAAGGCAAACTGAGGAATACTTCCTTTTACCTGCCAAAATGGCATGATTGCCTTCATCGGCACGCCTTCAAAAACCAAATGTTTTTTGATTCATATCAATAAGTTACACAATCAAGAAAAACTGGCCCTGGATTTGCTTAGAGACTCGTGTAGCAGCATCGCGAAAACACTTCGCAAGCTGCGCTGATGAAAACGCACGAGAAAGCGATCCTATTCATGGATATTCAACGAAGTGCCACCGCGGCCTGTACGTCCGCGACGGGAATGCAGCGAACGATGCGACTGGCGCTGGGTATATGCGTCATCGCGGCGACAGGGATGGCCCATGCCGTGACGGAAGCGCCGGCAGCGGGAGACGCCGCCTCCGCCTCACCCGCCTATATCGCGGGAACCGCGCCCGACCGCCGCAGGACGGATATACCGGTCATCAAGGAAGCACCTCCGCTCGACAAGAAAACCGCCTTTCGCGGTATCGATGAACCCTATCCCGCGTCGCTGAGTGTCTTCGACAGCCAGGGCGCCTGGTATACGCCATTCACCCACCCGGGCATGACTGGTCCGTATGACATACGCGGATACCATCATCCCAAGGGTCAATGAAGAATTGCTGAAGCACGCGACGGAGAAAAGCTGCAACGCGTGCATCGGCTCCCCCGCATCACACTCGGCAAGAGTCCTGACGATTGGCGAGTGATGCAAACCAAACCTCATGAGGAAGTAAAAGATGAAAGCTCGCAAAACGATGATCGTCGGCTTGATGATGATGTGCATGACCGGCGCCGTCATGGCCCAGCAAAAGGGCATGAGCGGTATGTCCGGTCAGGAAGGCATGTCCGGCATGTCTGGCCAGAAGGGCATGAGTGGCATGTCCGGCCAGGAAGGCATGTCCGGTATGTCCGGCCAGAAGGGTATGAGCGGCATGTCCGGTCAGGAAGGCATGTCCGGTATGTCCGGCCAGAAGGGCATGAGTGGCATGTCCGGTCAGGAAGGCATGTCCGGTATGTCCGGCCAGAAGGGCATGAGCGGTATGTCCGGTCAGGAAGGCATGTCCGGTATGTCCGGCCAGAAAGGCATGAGCGGCATGTCCGGTCAGGAAGGCATGAGCGGCATGTCCGGCCAGAAGGGCATGAGTGGCATGTCCGGCCAGGAAGGCATGTCCGGTATGTCCGGCAATAAGAAGTAAGCAATACCCGCAAAAAGGGGGATTCGTCCCCCTTTTCTAATTTCTAAAGAATGGAATCGCCATGCAGCTTCGCAAAAGGGTGATTTTGCTACTCGGTACCGTCTGTACCGTCGCAACCGCAATGCTTCTGGTTTCGTGCGCCAAGAAAGAAGAGCCGCCCGTTTCCGTTGCCGCCAAGCCGGCAGAGAATACCGAAGCGCAACAAGTTGCCCCTAATGATTACGAGCGCGCGCGTTGGGATCCGGTGCACTTCAAGCCCGCCATCGACAACACGAGCGACGAAAAATGCCTGTCCTGTCACCAGGAAGTCGTCGAGAACTCCGTGCGCAAAGAGTCGCCGGCCGGAGTCAAGGCGGCGGATTCACTGGCGTGGTACCAGACCCTCGACACCTACGAAGGGGAGCAGGCCACGTTTCACTGGCGGCACATCAAATCGTCCTATGCCACGCAGGTCATGCAATTGAAATGCAATACCTGTCACCAGGGCAACGACCCGCGCGACTTGGCGGTGAACCCGCCCGATGTGCGCAATACCGCGCATGTGCTGCGCAAGAACGTCAATCCGGATACCTGTTTGATGTGCCACGGCAAATTCCCGTCGGAATCGATGGGCCTGCCGGCCTGGACCGAAATACGCGACTCGCTGGAAAACAACTGCCTGTCCTGTCATGCGGCCTTCCGCACGACGCGTCACCAGGTGAACTACCTGAAGCCCGAAACCATCGAGAAGCTCGCCACGGAACAAGGCGGCGACGTTTGCTACGGCTGTCACGGCGGCCGGCAATGGTATCGGATCAGCTTCCCCTACCCGCGCCACGCGTGGGAAGGCATGGCGCCTGAGGTTCCCGATTGGGCCAAGAACCGGCCCACGCAATCGGAAGCCCGGTTTTTGACTGGAATCACTAGCAATACAAGCGGGAGCAAACCGTGAGCCTAAGCACCCATCCGCTCATGAACGAAGACGGCATCATCGACTGGCTCAAGCGCGGCCACAGCCACGCGACAATGTCGCGCCGCCGCTTCCTGAAAACGGCTCTGGCAACCTCCGCGCTGGGCGCGACAGGGCTGATGTCGCTGTCCGTGCCACGCCTGGCCAAAGCCTTTGCCTACGAGCCTTATCCGCGCGACGACGATCTGCAGACGGTGGTCACTTCCTGTGCGCACAACTGCGGCTCACGGCATATGCTGGTCGCACACAAGAAGGGCGACGTGATCGTGCGCCTGTCGACCGACAACGGCGCCTACCAGGCCGGCGGCAAGTTCGGCCTCGATACCGAGGCGGTGCCCCAATTGCGCGCCTGTCTGCGTGGGCGCTCGTACCGCGCGCGCCTGTATTCACAAGAGCGGCTGCTGTACCCGATGATGCGCGTCGGCGCGCGCGGCGAAGGCAAGTTCAAGCGCGCGTCGTGGGATACGGCGCTCGACTTCGTCGCCGGGAAAATGCAGGAACTGAAACAAAAGTACGGCCCGACCGCGATCCTGGACCAGTCCTACGCCGGCGCCTCTTACGGCGTGCTGCATAAATCCGACCAGATCGAAGGCCTGCTCGCGCGTTTCCTCGGCATTTTCGGCTGTCGTACCAACTCGTGGTCGGTACCGTCGTACCAAGGCACCACCTTCAGTTCGCGCACGACCTTCGGCACCATCGAGGACGGCAACGAAGACGACGCCTTCGCACACTCCAAGCTCATCATCATGTGGGGCTGGAACCCGGCCTACACCTTCCACGGCGGCAACACCTTCTATTACATGCGGCTGGCCAAGCAGCGCGGCTGCAAGTTCGTGCTGGTCGATCCGCAATACACCGACTCCGCCGCCGCATACGATGCCTGGTGGATTCCGATTCGCCCCAACACCGATGCGGCGATGCTCGCCGGCATGGCGCATTACATCTTCACCAACGACCTGCACGACCAGAAGTTCATCGACCGTTTCTGCCAGGGCATGGACGCCGGAACGATGCCCGAGTGGGCGCAGGACAAGGAGAACTTCAAGGATTACATCCTCGGCACCTACGACGGCACGCCGAAGACGCCGGAATGGGCGGCCGCGATCTGCGGCGTCAAGGCCGAGGACATCAAGAAGCTCGCCGACATGTACGCGCGCACCAAGCCGGCGGCGCTGAAGGCATCGTGGGCGCCAGGCCGCAACGCCTACGGCGAGCAGTACAACCGCATGGCCGCCGCCGTGCAGGCGATGACCGGCAACATCGGCGTCCTCGGCGGCTGCGCCGAAGGCGTGGGCAAGGCCTTCCACACCGAGGCCGTCGCTTATCCCTACGACGAATACGCCAACGTCTGGTGGGGTTCGATCAAATCCGACCGCTGGGCGCACTGCGTGCTCAACTACCCGAACGTCAAGCGCGAAGAAGTCGGCCTGTGGCCGCGCGACGACGAACTCGACGGCAAGATCCCGGACATCCGCGCGATCTGGTGGCACGGTTCGGACTGGTTCAACCAGCTCACGAACATCAACAAGGAAATCGAAGCGGTCAAGAAGCTCGACCTGATCGTCTGCAACGATTCGACGATCACACCATCGGGCATCTGGGCCGACGTGCTGTTCCCGATCGCCACGCACTTCGAACGCCATGACGTCGCCCTGCCCTGGTACAAGGGGCACTACTACATCCACCGTCCGAAGGTCATCCAGCCGCTGGGTGAATCGAAGAGCGACTTCCAGGTGTTCACCGAGCTGGCCTACCGCCTCGGTTTCGGCGAGAAGTACAACCCGAAGGCCACGCGCGACTACTTCCACAATGACGACGATGTCGACGAGCAGTACCTCAGCGAATGGTGGAACAACAAGGTCATGGGACACCAGGGCGTGACCATGCCGTGGGAAGAGTTCAAGAAGCGCGGCGTGTACAAGTTCGACCTGAAGGAACCGATCGTCGCCTTCCGCGCGCAGATCGAGAACGGCAAGCCGTTCCCGACGCCGTCGGGCAGGATCGAAATCCTGTCGACGACGCTCGCCAGAGTCACGGACTGGACCAAAACCCAGTACGGCTACGAGATTCCGTCCATTCCCAAATGGATCGAACCGTGGGAATCGCTCAATCACGAAAAGGCCAAGGAATATCCCTTCCACCTCGTCAGCCCGCATCCGCGCTGGCGCACGCACAGTATCTTCAACAACATCCCGTGGCTGCGTGAAACCTACTCGCAGGAAGTCACGATCAACGCCAGCGATGCCGCACGCCTGGGCATCGTGATGGGCGACACGGTGGAGTTGTGGAACGACCGCGGCCGCGTCGTGGTGCCCACCTACGTGACGGAGCGCTGCATGCCCGGCGTGCTGGTGCTGCACGAAGGCGCGTGGATGGATCTGGACGAAAAATCGATCGACCGCAGCGGCAACCCGGACTTCCTCACCAAGGACGACCCCAGCCCTGCCGGCGCATTCGCTTACAACACCGTGCTGTGCAACATCCGCAAAACGAATCTTGCACACCGCCCTGGCTGGGATCAGCTCGCCACTTCGCGCAGCCACATCTTCCGCCGCGGCGATCATTGAGCAAGGAATCGAGACCATGGCGAACCCTATCGACGACGATAAAAAGGCACGCGTCAAGGAAGCGGTGAAGCAGCGCAAGAAAGAGGTGTACACCCCTGTTGTGCCGAAAATGCAGCTTGGCTTCGTGCACAACAACGTGGACTGCATCGGCTGCCGCGCCTGCGAAATCGCGTGCAAGGACAAGAACGGCCTGCCGGCGGGCCCGCGTTTCCGCCGCGTGATGTATATCGAAGGCGGCACGTACCCGGACGTTTTCGCGTACAAGGTCAACGTATCGTGCAACCACTGCGCCGAACCGGCATGCCTGCCGTCCTGTCCCACTGGCGCGATCTGGAAGCGCCCCAAGGACGGCATCGTCGACATCGACAGCACCCTGTGCATCGGCTGCCGGCGCTGCGAAGCGGTCTGCCCCTACGGCGCGCCGCAGTTCGACCCGATCGAAAACATCGTCAAGAAGTGCAACATGTGCGTCGATGAAATCGATGCCGGCCGCACGCCTTACTGCGTGCAAGCGTGCATGATGCGCGTGCTCGACATCGGCCCCATCGACAAGTTGCGCGCGGGAACCTACCAGACCAAGGCGGTCGGCCCGAACGAGAAGGTCGTGCGCGCGGTGAAGAATTTCACCAACCCGGAACTGACCAACCCGTCCATCGTCTTCGTGCCTCACAGTAAAGGCCGTGTCGATGATGTAAGCTGAAGACACGATGCAGAGCGAAAACACCATGCCCGATACCACGACCACAACCGCCGACACCCAGGAAACAACGCGAGGGGTCGCATCGTCGTGGCGCGGCATGGTGGCCGAAGATCTCGACCTGCTCGCACGCCTGCACGGCGTCGAACTCGACGCCGACACCCTCGCCGCACTCAAGGCGGCGGATTTTCCCGCCTGCCTGGCGTTGCCGGCGAGCATCCGCGAGGGCGAGGAAGCCCGGCTGCTGATGGCGCGAACGCTCACGGCCGACGAAGCGGCCTTCCAGATCCCGCTGGACGAGTTTGCCGTCGATTACGCGGCGATCTACCTCACCGGCCGCTACCACGCCTCGCCCAACGAATCCGCCTGGCTCGACGACGACGGGCTGGAGCGCCAGGAGCCGATGTTCGCGGTACGTGAGTGGTACCGGAAATACGACCTGGAAGCGGGAGACTGGCGACAGCGGCAGGACGACAATCTGAGCCTGCAACTGCAATTCGTCGCCCACCTGTGCACCCTTGCCGCCGACGATGCCGCGCTGCGCCCGGCGGCGGACTTCCTCGACGCGCACCTGCTGCTGTGGATCGACCGTTTCGCCGAGCGCGTCGCCGGCCGCGCGGCAACACCGTTCTACGCCGCACTGGGGATGTTGACGGCGGACTACCTGCGCGCCTTGCGCGCTGCCCTGGTCGTGCTCGCCAACGCGCCTTACCCACCACCGCCGACGGAAGAAGCGAAGCCGAAAAAAGTGCCGCAAGGCCCCACCTGCGGCGATGCCGAACCCTTCGTGCCGGGCGCGGGGCCGACCTGGTAGCGGTCGATGGCCACCATGATCGCGCTCCCCCTGCCGGCATCCCGGTAGCGTTCTTCCCGGCATCGGTGCATACGCAACCCCTCCCGCTCAAGAACGAGTACCGCTATTGCCTGATTGCGCGCCGCCGACTATCGTGGCACGAGCCGTAGCGAGTCGTCACGCCATGTCAGTCCCCGCCGAAAGTATCCCAAACCCACACCGCCCGACGCCCGTCCTGTTGCTCAGCCGATTGCGCGCCTGGTGGGCGGCCCGGCTGCGGCGCAAGATCATGCTGGCGATGCTGGCCGCCTCGGCGCTCGCTTCGGTGCTGCTGTTGCTCGCATTTTTTGCGGTCTACCGCAGCCAGCTCGCGCAAGAGCGTACCGTGGCATCGATGCAGGTCAACCGCCTGCTCGAATCCGCGCTCGAAAACGCCATGCTCAAGCGCGACGTGCCCGGCCTGCAGCAGATCGTCGCCCACCTGGGGCAGCAGCCGGGCATTCTCGGCGTACGCATCCTCGACCCCTCCGGCATGATCCACTTCGCCTCCGATCCACAGCTCGCCGGCCAGCATTTCCCCTTGCCGAGTGGTATCGGCGACACCGGCAGTGCCGGCCGTGCCCAATTCACCACGCTCGACTCCGGGCAGGAAGTGCTGCGCTCGATCGATCCGGTTTTCAACCAGGCCGCCTGCTCCGCCTGTCACGGCCCTCTGAATGAACAGCCACTCAACGGCATACTGGTGGTCGATTACGATGCCGACACCATGCGCGCCCAGGCGCGCAACAGTGCGCTGGGGCTGACCGCCGGCGCGGCGCTGGTCATGCTGCTGTCCTGCGTGGTGGGCTACCACGCGCTGCGCCGCTACGTGATGACGCCTGTCGATGCACTGGCCGAGGCTGCGCAACGTCTCAGCGAGGGCGATCACACCGTGCGCGTATCCACGCGCGACGACGACGAACTGGCGCAGCTCGGGCAAACCTTCAACCGCATGGCGGCCAACCTCGAAACCAGCTATGGCGAGTTGCACGCCCAGCAGCACTACCTGCGCAGCCTGCTCGACAGCCTGCCCGACGCGGTGCGCGTCATCAGCCCGGACCACCGCATCCTCGCCATCAACAACGCCTACTGCAAACTGCTGGACCTGAGCCGGGAAGCCGCCCTTGGGCAAAAATGCTACCGTACCAGCCACGCCCTCGACGAGGCCTGCCCGCCCACCCTGGCGCTGTGCCCGTTGCATGCGCTGAACGATGCGCAACCGGTTCTCAAGTACGAGCAGCGGCTTGTCCGCGCCGACGGGACCGAAGTCGCCGTCGAAACCGTTGCGTCACGCATCATGCTGGCGGGCCCGGACGGCGAACAGGCCTGCGTCGTCGAATCGCTGCGCGATCTATCCACACTGGCCAAATATTCACAGGAACAGCGCCTGTCTGAAATCGGCATGCTCGCCGCCGGCATTGCACACGAAATCCACAATCCGCTGGCCTCGGTGCGCCTGGCGGTACAAAGCCTGACGCGCAGCACCCACGAAAACACCATGGGCGAAGGCGAGCTGGAAGATTGCCTCGGCTTGGTCGATGGGGAAATCGACCGCTGCATCGAAGTCACGCGCCGCCTGCTGTTGCTGTGCCGCCACCCCAACGAAGTCCTGCAAAGCGTCGAGGTCAACCATGCGATGCATGACGCGTCCTTGCTGCTCAGCTACGACGCGCTTGCGCGCGGCATCGAGCAGATCGAGGAATTCGCACCGGATTCGCCCACGGTCAACGCCGATCCGAGCGAATTGCGCATGATGATCTTCAACATGGTGCAAAACGCCCACCACGCCATGCCAGAAGGCGGCAAGGTCCATCTGCGCAGCCGTATCGACGCCGACCATGTGGTAATCGAGATCGCCGATACCGGCGTCGGCATCCCGCCGGAGAACCTCGCCCGCATCTTCCAGCCCTTCTACAGCCAGCGCGCGGACGGCGCCATGGGCACCGGGCTGGGCCTGTCCATCGTGCGTTCGACGGTCACGCGCTACAACGGCACCATCGGCGTCGACAGCACGCCCGGGCAAGGCACCTGTTTCAGCATCCGCCTGCCGCTGACCAGCCAGGGCGGACACAACGAGATCGGTGGCGACGCGCCCCGCCCCGTGCGCGGCGACCCCATCATCCTACGGCGGCTCCCAGCGTGAAAAAGACCGTTCTCGTAATCGACGACGATCGCATCTTCAACGCCTTGCTGGTGAAAAACCTCGCACGCATGGATTTGGAGCCGAAAAGCGCCGGTACCTGGCGGGAAGCGGAAAAACTGCTCGCCATGCACGAACCCGATCTGATCATGCTCGATTTCCGCTTGCCGGATGCCGACTGCGAGCGCCTGCTGCCACTGCTCTCGCCGCAATGCCCGGTGGTCGTGCTGACGGGTTTCGGTTCGATCCGCAACGCCGTCAGTATGATCCAGCTCGGCGCCAGCGAATACCTCACCAAACCGGTCGACCTCGCCGAACTCGAACTCACCGTGCGGCGAGCGCTCGAAACCGCCGCGCTGCGCCAGACCCTGCAGCACTACCGCAAGCGCATCAGCCAGCGGCAGGGCTCGCTGGTGGGCGACGGCAAGGCCATGCGCGAAGTCTATGGCCTGATCGACGCGGTCGCGCCCACCGACGTCACCGTGCTCATCCAGGGCGAAAGCGGCACAGGCAAGGAAATGATCGCACGCGCGGTGCACGAGCGCAGCGCCCGTGCAGAAGGCCCGCTCGTCACCGTCGACAGTTGCGGCCTGCAGGAGCAGCTTTTCGAATCCGAGCTGTTCGGCCACGAGCGCGGCGCGTTCACCGGCGCCGACCAGCAGAAAAAAGGCCTGATCGAAGAAGCGGTCGACGGCACCCTGTTCCTCGACGAAATCGGCGAAATTCCGCCGTCGATCCAGGCCAAGCTGCTGCGCGTCATCGAAACCGGCACCTTCCGGCGCCTGGGCGGCACCAAGACGCTGCGCGCCGACGTACGCTTCGTCGTCGCCACCAACCGCAGCCTGCTGGAAATGAGCAAGGAAGGAAGCTTTCGCAGCGACCTGTACTACCGCCTGTCGAGCTTCATCATCACCCTGCCGCCGCTGCGCGAGCGGCGTGAAGACATTCCCGCGCTGGCGCAGCACTTTCTCGACAGTTTCCGCAAGACCGACTCGAAGGAATTCGCCCCCGAGGCCCTCAAGCGCCTGCTGGCCTACGACTGGCCCGGCAACGTGCGCGAACTGCGCAACGTGGTCGAACGCGGCTTCATTCTCTCGGGCGCATCGCGCAAGATCCTGCCGGGCCATCTCGCCTTCATTCCGGGTACCGAGAGCGGCGGCACCACCTTGCAGTACGAACACGAACCGACGCTCGAGGATATCGAGCGCGACTATTTCGGCAAATTGCTGACAAAGTACGGCGGGAACCGGCAAAAAGCCGCGGCGGCGCTGGGCATCAGCGAACGCCATGCCTATCGGCTGATCCAGAAATACCAACTGCACGACCAGTGAAGGTGCCGACTGCCGCGCGGACATCCGGTTCCAGCGGCGTCTGCCCGATGCGATCCGCCAGCGCCGCAACCCGACCGACGATGATGATGGCGGGGCTGGAAAACTTCTCGCGCCGCGCCGTCGCCACCAGGGTGGCAAGGGAGCAGTATGCGATGCGCTCTTGCGGCAGGCTGGCCGAGGCAACGATGGCGGCCGGCATCGTCCCCGCCATGCCGGCGCGCAGCAGGCCGTCGCCAACCGTGGCGATGCATCCCATGCCCATGTAGATGACCAGGGTCGTCCCGCCGCCAATCAGCGCAGCCCAGTCGGGCGCGCCTTCTTCCTGGGTATGTGCGGTAACGAACGTGACGCCGTGGCAACAGCTGCGGTCGGTCAGCGGAATACCGGCGCTGGTGGCCGCCGCCATGCCCGCGGTCAGCCCGTTGACCACTTCGGTTTCGATCCCGAGCGCGCGCAGATACCGAACCTCCTCATGCCCACGACCGAAAATCATCGGGTCACCACCCTTCAGGCGAACGACGTTTCTGCCGTTCAGCGCAGCACGCGCCATCATGCCGTGGATCTCGCCCTGCGCAGTGGAACGACACCCGCCGCGCTTGCCGACATGGCGAACGACCGCGTGCGCGGGCGCGAAATCGAGCACCGCCGGATTGGCCAGATCGTCGATTAGTATCAGATCGGCGGCACCGAGCGCGCGCACCGCCTTCAGCGTCAGCAGTTCCGGATCGCCCGGCCCGGCGCCCACCAGCCATACCTTGCCAAACCGCTCCGGCGCACTTTGCGCTTGCAGATTCACCACCGCCGCCATGTCGGCCTCCATCGGAAGGGAAAGGGAACCGCCACCGCTGTTTCGCGGTGGCGGCAAGCGCTACTAGTTCGCCGCGGGCCTCGAGGAAAAATACTCCGCCAGTTCCTCGATCGCCGCATCGTCGAGCGGTTCGGCCATCGGCGCCATCACCTCGTTCACCCGTTCCTTGCGACGGAAATCCTGCAACTGCTTGATGAGATAAGCCTTCTTCTGCCCGGCCAGATTCGGCTGGACATCGACGCTGCTGATACCGTCGATGCCGTGGCACGTGGCGCACAGGGACAACAATTCCGCAGCCTTGGCACCCGGTGCCCCGGCGGCGTGGACATTCGCCGTGCCCAGCAGCAACACCGCCGCAAGCATGGAAAATCGGATCGTATTCATTGCAATACCTTTCTGGTTCTGGAATGTGACGTGCGGAGCACGGAGAAAACGGGGAAACCCGGCATTCAGAACGGGCGCGAGTCCGGCAACCCGACCGTCAACCAGCGCGTGCGCGCCCGCGAGAAAATTCCAGCGGGGCTTTCCACCTTCTGCTCGGCGACCAGCTCCAACGTCTTGCTGTCGTAAATACGCACCCGATCGCCGTAGTAACCAGCGCTGACATAGAGAAAATCGCCCGCGCGGTTGTACTCCGGGAAGAAGGCATGCCCGCCGACCTCCAGCGTCTTGGCGACCTCCAGCGTATTCTTGTCGATCAGTTGAATCGTCGAAGCCCTGCGATCCTTGCTGACGATATCGACGGCGACATAAGGCGCATCGGGATGCGCCGCCGGCGATTCGGTCGGGCCGGCGACCGGGATGTTCTTGACCAGCGAGAAATCCTTCATATCCCAGACGCTCACGACGTCGCCCAGGTCGCAACTGCCGATGTTGGTGCCGAAGGCCAGCTCCCGCTGCCCGACCCGGATGATGGCGCCCGAACCCAGGTGAGGCTGGCAGCCGACCGGAATATCCCGCACCACCTTGTCGTTCTTCAGGTCTATTGCAACGACCTTGTTGTCGTCATAAGCGGCGACCATCGAATAACGTCCGTCCGACGACAGGAACGTGTCGTGCAGCATGCGTCCGACCTTGCCTAGCTTCGTCACCGGCATGCCGGACCGGTCAGGATCGACAATCCAGATCTGCCCGGCCTGACGCAGCGAAATCGCGAACTTGTTGTTGATCCGGCTGCCGACGATCGGGCCACCCGCCGATTTGACGACCTTCCCGTCCGGATCCTCGCCTTCCAGGCTCATGTACTTCACCGGCTCGAGCGTATCGGCCTTCATGATCACCACGCTGTTGGGCACGAACGAACCCACCGCCAGCCATTTGCCGTCGGCGGAAAGCGCGATGCTCGGCCCGGTCAGGCCGACCTTGGCCTTGCGAACCACTTTCAGCGAATAAAGATCGATCTTCAGCACCTCGCCCATGTCGGTCTTGAGCCAGGCCCAGCGCTCGTCGACCGGACTGAAATCGATGATATGCGGCGCATCGACGATGATCTCCCCGACCACCTTGTTACGCTTGCCGTCGAAGAACACCAGCTTCGACCCATCCTTGCCGCGCGTCTTCCCATAGCGGCCACGGGCCACGACGGCCATCAGGTCGTACACCGAATCGATCACATACGTCGGCTTGGCGGGAAGATTTTTTTCGTCTTCGAGCACCTGCACGCTCTTTGCGATCTCCTCCATGCCCCAGGTGTATTCCGCCTTCGGCTGCGTTTTCACCAGATGTGCCAGCGTGCGCAAATCGTCGTCGGACAGGCGCCCGGCAAAAGGCGGCATCAGCGTATCGGCAATCCCCGTCATCATCGTGCCGCGCAGCGCCGCCTCGCTCTGAACCAGGCGTTCGCGCGTCAGCGCCGGCGCAATGTAGCCGCCGCGATCGGCGCCATGGCAAACCGCGCAATTTTCAAGAAACAGTTTTTCACCGTGCGCATCTGCGCCCTCACTGGCGGCGAACGCCACCGAACAGCCCAGCGCCAGCGCAACGGAAAGAGAAAAACGGATGGAAACAGCAACCCTGGATGACATCACGACCTCCCTTGAGGCTATTGATCGAACCAGTTGCACTATGCGCATGCGCGCAAACCGTGTTTAGGTACGCTTTGTGCCGCGCGATGGGTAAAGCCCATGCAGCCAGAAGGGAGATAATCCTGAAAAGAACGGGTCGATGAACGACAGGCACCCGCCGGCGTCCATCACCTCATTCAGCCTCGACCAAGGGAATTGCCATGCCGGCCTCCATCGCCCTGCCACTACGGATCGATCGCGGATCGGCGGCGCCCTACCAGGCGCAGATCGTCGACCAGATCAAGCAATTCATCCTCGACGGCCTGCTCAAACCAGGAGACCGCCTGCCTTCGCTGGCGGAAATGGCGCGCGCGCTCGACGTCTCGAAAAACACCGTCCTCGGCGCCTTCGACAAGCTCGACAGTGCCGGACTCATCCGCGGCGAGCGCGGGCGCGGTTTCTTCGTCGCCGCGGACTGCAACACTTTCGTCGCCAGCCCCCCGGCTCTCCCGGCCACCCCCGTGCAGCGCCACCCGGCCAAAGAGCCCGCGTCCGACTGGCTGTGCCAGGAATCCGGCGTACACATCGCGCCCCCCACCAAACCGATCCGCCACGACTTCAAGGTCGGCCGCCCATCCCCCAACGCCTTCCCATACCGACTCTGGAGCCGCTTGAGCGGCGAACTGCTGCGCCACGCGCCGGGCCGCCAATCGATGACCGAATACGCCCCGGCCTGCGGCCTCTGGGCGCTACGCATGCACATCGCCGACTACCTCGGCGCAGCCAAGGCGATCCGCGTCGAACCCGAACAAGTCATCGTCGTCGCCGGCATCCAGGAAGCCCTCAGTCTCCTGGCCGCGCACTTCCTGACCCCCGACAGCGCCGCCATCGCCGAGGCGCCCTGCTACTCCGGTTTCTACAACCTGCTGAAACTGCACCGTGCGCGGATTTTCTGTGTCGGCGTGGACAACGAAGGCTTATGCACCGATGCGCTCCCGGCGCAGCCGGCTCAACTGGCCTATGTCACCCCCTCGCACCAGTACCCGCTCGGCTACACGCTGTCGATGAAACGCCGCCGGGCCCTGCTCGCCTGGGCGGAAAAAAGCGGCGCCTACATCGTGGAAGACGACTACGACGGCGACTTCCGCTACGAAGAAGCGCCACTGCCCTCGCTCATGGCGCTCGACGGACGCAGCGTCATCCACCTGGGCACTTTTTCCAAGGTCCTGGGGCCAGGGCTGCGGCTGGGATACATGGTCTGCCCGCCCGACCTGGTCGAAGACATGACGCGGCGCAAAGCCCTTCTCAACAACGGCTGCCCCAGTCTCGACCAGGCCGTCATGGCGCATTTCTTCGAAAACAACGATTACGCGCGACATCTGCACGGGCTGCGCAAGCGCTACCGCGAACAGCGTGACTGCCTCATCGCCGGCCTGTCCACGTTGTTCGGAAAGGATTGCGCCATCAGCGGCAAACGCGCCGGAATGCACATCGCCCTGCACCTGCCGCCCCATGTGTCCTCTGCGCACGAGATCGTTCGCGCTGCACTGCATCGCGGCGTACGCGTCTACACCCTGGTCGAAAGCGCCTGTGCGGTTGAAACCTGCGCCGCCCTCAACGAGTGCGTGCTGCTGCTGGGCTACGCCGCCCTTGAGCCCGGCAGTATCGAGGACGCCATCGCCCGTCTGGCTGGGATAGCCGACTCGGCGCCGGCGGACGTCACGCCTATCGTTTGATTCGGAACCACCTACTCGAGACACTCAAGGCCGCACGCCAGGGAATCAAGACTGCATACCACATACCAATGCGGTACAGCCGTAATCCAGTACACAGAGAGGACTGTTTTCATTCCCCCCATTTCCCCGCAGCCGCAGTACCATTAACCAATTCATCCCAGGATCGACCTGGCACATGAAGAGGATGCGCAAACAATGAAGCGCTTGCTGTTTGCCTTGGCGCTGGTTTATCTACTCGTCCCCCGCTTCGCCACGGCGCAGGAAGACGTGCTCGGGCCGGACGCATGGCCGACAACCGTCGACGGCGTCGTGTCCGATCTCATCGCACGGCTTTCGCCGGAAGACAAAGAACACATCCGAAACACCCCGCGAGAAGACCTCATCCGTTTTCATTCCGGCTGGGGCACCGGCATCCGTAACTATTACGGGCTGTGGCGCGGCAACAAGCAACTGATCGAATCCGCCTGCGGCAAGCCCTGCCATCCGGACAGCGCATCTCAGATCATCATTGAAAAGGTTTGGGAAGCACTGCGGAAACAGAACCCAGCCCCCACTCGACCCACCGCCACGCAACGGCATTTTGATGCCCAACCATCATGAACAAACCGCATCGATTTCTCGTCGCCCTCGCCCTCGCCCTGCCCACATATGCCGTCGCCGACTTCTCCGGCGTCTGGCACATCGACTTTCCCAACCGCAACGCAATCGCGAGCATTTCCGACGAATTCAACGTCTATCTGATCCAGCAAGGCAACACCGTTTGCGGGTTTCACTATGGCACCGCACGCCAGAGGGAAAAAGTCGACTGGGGCTGGAAAGATGAACGCAAACCCACGGTATACGGGAAGCTGGACGATTCCGGCACGACGCTGACGGTCAGTCTGGTCAGCGCGCACAACAACGTGCCGATAGAAGCGACCATCACCGATAACGGCGACCAACTCGCGTGGAATGTCACCAACACCGAACAAGCCTTCGCCATGACGATCCCGCACTCGGTCGCGCTCCGCCGTGCAGCGCCGCGCGGCTTCGAGTTTCGGCGGCTGACAAGCTGCGACGAGGATAGCCCCGCTGTGGCCGCGCGTTGACGGCCGGCCGGAACCACGCGGCACCGGCCCACGCGAAGCGTCGAGCGATCCGCCCTTCCCCCTATGGGGAAGGCGCGCAAGCGCGGCTCCTCCATTCGGCCTAAGGTAGACTGGTTTTCCCCTCCCACAAGAAGGAGTACCACCATGAATCGTCCGACCCTGTTCGCCGCCACCCTGACGCTCGCCGCCTTGATCGCAGGCTGCAACACCTCGCCGTATTCGAGCGGCGCCTCCGCCGAAGCCATGCTGTCTCCCACCAAAGGCAACAATACCCACGGCACCGTCACGATCACGCAAGCCGGTGACACGGTACGGCTCGACGCGCGAGTGAGCGGCCTTACCCCTGGCAGCCACGGTTTCCATATCCACGAGAAAGGCGATTGCAGCGCCCCGGATGCGACCAGCGCCGGCGGCCACTTCAACCCCACCAGCCAACCGCACGGCTCGCCCGATCAGGCCGCGCATCACCTTGGCGACATGCCGATGCTGATCGCCGACGCGCAAGGCAACGCGACCTTGAGCACGACCTTGCATGGCGTGACCCTGGGCGAAGGCGCAAACTCCATCATCGGCCGCGGCCTGATCGTCCACGCGGCCCCGGACGACTTCAAGACCCAGCCCACTGGCAACTCCGGCGGCCGCGTCGCCTGCGGCGTGATCACGCGGCGCTGATACTTCCCCGCACTCGACCGGCCGGCGAAAGCCGGCCGGCTGCACGGCGCCCGGTTTTTTCCCTGCATTGTCGGCAATCTGGCGCTTGCCTGCCGCCGTCGGTGTAGCGCATTCGGGCGCACAGACCACAGTTCAGGACTGCCCATGCCCCTCCATATCGTGCAACTCGGTACGCCGCGCAGTACCGGCGAAGGCCTGCGTCTGGGCACGGTACGCCGCCCGCCGCGCGGTGTACCGAAAACCGAATATGCAAGCAGGGATTTCTACGATGTCTGGCTACCGATGCTCTCGCCCAGCGCGGAACTGATGGCGGAGGGCAAGGCGGCACAGGACGAAAAAGCCTGGGGCGCATTCCTGCGAAAATTCCGTACGGAAATGAACGCACCCTCGGCCAGCCATCTGCTCGATCTGCTGGCCGCGCTATCCCACCAGACAGCGTTTTCCATCGGCTGCTATTGTGCCGACGAAAACCACTGCCACCGGTCGGTGCTACGGGAATTGCTGGAGGCGCGCGGCGCGCATCTGATGCGCTGAAAGAAAAAACGCAAACGACTACGCTGCGCCCAGCAAGCGCGCGAAGCGCGCGCGCATGCGCGACAGGCCCGATGCGATACGAGACACCAGCGCGGCATCCTCGACCTCCGGAGATGCCGCGACACGGTGGCGCTGCATCAGATCGGGGTGCATCTGGAAACGCTTGTGCTCGCGCATGGCAGCCGCCACCGCCAGGCGGAACGAAGCCACGCGAACGGGTTTGGGCGCAAAGCGGAATATCTGCGCGCGATTGATCAAGCGAATGATCAGGTCCGAATCCACCGAGTTGGTCAGCATCACGGTCGTAAGCAGCGGGTAATGCCGTTTCAGGATGCTCAGCAATTCCCCCACGTCCCTACCCTTGACGCGCGCCTCAGACACGATCACGCCGATATCCCTTTCCTCGAGCAGCTTGAGCGCGGTGGGAATATCCGGTGCGGTATAGACCATGAACAAATCCCCAAGCACCCGGGCCATGGCCTGCCGGTCGCTCGCGTTGTCGTCGATCACCAGCACGGAGGAATGCTCGCCAGACAAGTCCAGCACGGTTTCATCCTGCCGCGCGGCAAGCGTCGAAGCGGCCTCGGAAGCCTGTGCGGCCTGCGCCGCCTCGTCGATGATGCGCTTGATGTCGTCCTGATCCCACGGCTTGTTGATGAAGCGGAAAACCTCCCCGTCGTTCACCGAACCGGTGATCGCCGCCAGATCGGAATAACCCGTCAGCAATATGCGCATGGTCGCCGGCGAGCGCCTGCGCACTTCGGAAAGCAACTCGATTCCCTGCATTTCCGGCATGCGCTGATCGCTGACGATGACGTCGATCTTGTTCCTGGCGATGCATTCGAGTGCCTGCTGCCCTGAGGTCGCCGTATGCACCTTGTATTTACCGCGAAACATCATGCGAAGCAGACTGACGATCCGCTCTTCGTCATCGACGAATAAAATCTCGGCCTTCTTTTCCACCCTTTGTCCCTCCGCGCAAGCTTACCGGTAGCCGACCTTTCAAACGGCAATGGCCAGTTGATCCGCGGGCGCATCGTCGCCGATCAACGCGGAACCCACCGAAACGGCCTGGATCGGCAACAGAATCGTGAAGACGGTTCCGATGCCGACCTCCGTATCGACCAGAATCTCACCGCCGTGCTCCTGGATGATCTTGTACGAGATGGACAAACCCATGCCCGTTCCTTCCCCAATCGACTTGCTGGTGAAAAACGGGTCGAAAATATGCGGCAATACTTCTTTTGGGATACCGCTGCCGTTATCCCCGATGGTGATGCGCACCGTCTGCTCGTTCTCCATCGAGGTACGCAGGCGTATGGTGTTCGGCCTCTCATCCCCATGCATCGACTGAACGGCATTGGTGATGATGTTCAGGAAAACCTGATTGATCTGCGACGGCGAACCAGTGATCGACGGCACATTGCCGTATTGCTTGATGATCTGGACCTTGTTTTTCAGAATGTTCTTGGCCAGCAACAAAGTGCTGTCCAAACCGGCCTCGACCGAAAAATTCTCTATCTTCGCGCGATCCAGCCGGCTGAAGTTCTTCAGGTTGACGATGATTTCGGATATCTGGCCGATGCCGTAAACCCCCTCCTTGAGCAGCGCTTCGATTTCTTCCACGACGCTGTGCTCGGCCACTTCCTTGGCCTTGGCCTCGACGGAAAGAAAACCCTCCTTCACCATGGTCTTGTCCTGCGGGGTCGCACGCAGATGCCGGAGAAATTCGTCGTTCCTGTCGACCAGCTCGCGAATCAGCATCAGTTGATCGCCGATGACGCCGAACGCGCCCTTCACATAAGCCAAGGGCGTATTGATCTCGTGGGCGATGCCCGCCACCATGCGCCCGAGCGCCGACATCTTTTCCGTCTGAACAAGCAGAACCTGCGACTCCTTGATTTCCCTGTTGGCCCGATTCAGCTCCGCGTTCGTTTTGTTCAGCAACTTATATGAGCGGAAGATTCTCCACCCGGCATAGGCAAGCAGCAATAACAGGAAAATCGAATAAACCTGCAGCGCCTGGTTGTAGACCTGCTGGCTATCCAGCAACTTGGCGTTTTCCTGCACATAGGCATCGTTCAAGGCGTCGATCGCCCTGTCGGTCGGAATCTCGTCCAACTCGGCCAGCAGCTTGGCACCACTATCCTGCTGTTGCAGCAACACCCTTACGTGCGCAGCCAGGATATCGTTGCGCTCGCGTACTTCCGGCGGCAAGGACAGCGTCAGTTGGCCGAGCGCACGGACGGACTGGCCGATACGGTCGCGCAGGCTCGCTTCCGGCACGTTCGAATAGAGCATGACATCGGCAAGCAGTCTGTTGATTTCGCTTTCGATCTCCGCTCTCGGTACCGAAGCGCCGCCACCGGCACGGACGGACTCGGTCAGATCGCCGACAGCCAAGGGCAGAAAACGCGACGAATTGCGCAAGATCGCGTTTTGCGACTTGAAGTGCTCGATCATGCCGATTTTCTTGTCCATCAGCGCCGAATACTTTTCCAACAAACCATCGAGGCGCGCATTGACTTCGGGATGGTCGCGCCACGTTTTCTGGCTTTTGGCTACCAGGTCCGCTTTCAGCGTTTGAATCAACAGCGGTGGCGTGGTGACGGCATCGTAATTGTCCGCCAAGCCTGTTTTGGAACGCAGCAAGTTAACGTCCCACTCGGCATCGACCTGTTTCAGCTCCCGCAATTTATTGAAGATTTCGTTCTGCGTCTCAAAATCGACCCTGCGCGTCTGAGTGAACAAACCCCCCAGAACGACAACCAGCAGAACAGCCGCCAGCGCGTAAAGGATCACCCTTTTATTTGCCATCTCTACCATGAAATGCTCCGTCTTATTCTTCAAAAGCGGCTAGGTCAGCGCGGGGCCGCTTCCGCCGGGGTTGCCAACGGCTTGCCATTGAATTCGCCCGTCAGCGTCTGCAGGAATTCGATTATCAAACGCTTGTCCTGCTCTGGCGCTGCACGCCCCAACTGGTACTTGAACATCACATCCACCGCATCGCCCAGCGTATTCGCCGAGCCATCGTGGAAATAAGGCGCCGTGAGCGCGACATTGCGCAGGCTCGGCACCTTGAAGACATGCTTGTCGGCTTCGTTCTTGGTGACGTTGTAGCGGCCCAGATCAGCGGCTGTTTCGTTGCCGCGCTGGGAAAAATAGTTACCCATCACGCCAAAGACCTGGAACATGTTTCCACCGACATTGACGCCCTGGTGACAGGCGATACAGCCATAGGACTTGAACAATCGATAGCCCTGCAGTTCATCGTCGCTCAATGCCGCCTTATCGCCCCGGAGATACCTGTCGAAACGGGAATTCGCCGTCACCAGCGAGCGTTGGAACGTCGCGAGCGCATCGACGACATTCTTTTCCGTCAAGCCATCCGGGTAAGAACTTTTCACCTGCGCGGCAAGCGCCTCATCCTTGGAAAGCTTGTCGATGATCTCCGGCCAGTTGGTACCCATTTCCAGCGGGTTATGCACGGGTCCGCTTGCCTGCTCCTCGAGAGACGCCGCGCGCCCATCCCAGAATTGGCGGAAATTGAAACCGCTGTTGAAAACAGTGGGCGTATTCACCGGGCCTTTTGCCCCGCCAATGCCAACCGCCGTCTGCAGGCCGTCGGCGCCCCCTTTCTTCGGATCGTGGCAACTCGCACAGGAAACGGTGTTGTCCCTGGAGAACCTTTTGTCATTGAAAAACCGCTCGCCAAGAACCACCTTCGCGGCATCGAGCTTTACCTTCACCGGAATGGGCTTGATCGGCTCATCAGGCTGCGCGCCAACGTAGCCGGAAATGCCGAGCAACACGCAAAACGCCATGCCGGCACGCATGAAAAAGCCGCGCCCGGCCCCTTTGCGAACCAAAGAAGTTACATGGGGAAGAACGTGTTTTTTTAACAAATCATGAGGCATGCGAACTCCATCCTGCCTGTGCATCTAAAAAAGTACTTGTGCCAAAAGCAAAAAACGGCCTACGGCCGTCGTGCCCCAAGTATGAAATGAGTCGTTTGCCTGGCATGCCGCCGAATGATCGCCGCGCCATTTGAGCGGGAGCAGTTTGGCACCACGACCCAACTCAGTCAGACGAGGCCCGTGAGCACCAATAGATTATTTGTTAATGGCACTATAAATCATACCTATATTAACAACAGGTAAAGTTTTTTTACGTGAAATACGTCACGCCATGCCACAGAACAAAGTCTGCCAAATTGGCATGTTCATTGGGTCTGGCACCAGATGGCACAACAAATCATCGCCAGATAATCGACAAAAAGTCGATTTCTCCCAAAGAGATTTCACCCATGCAACATAAGCGCACCACTCGACACCAGCAGCCATTGCCGACTCATCGACCGGCTGCCGACACATTCTCTGCAACAATCCCGGCCACACCCTCGCGGGTACGGAGACCGATAAGCCTTACACTCACCGACGCTCGAATGCCCTTTCGTCCGTCCCAGCGAGTACCAAAACCACCAGCCATTTCCGTACGTGGCGCCACAACAGGAGTCCTCCCATGCCATCCACCACCGCCTCCAAACCGATCTCTGTCCGCGCGACCACAGGCGCTGCACCTTACGCCGTGACATTCACCGACGATGCCGGCCACACCTGGTCGGCAGACGAGCCGCCCGAACTCGGCGGCGCCGACAGCGGACCAACGCCGTATCAGTTGCTGCTGTCGGGCCTGGGAGCATGTACTGCGATCACCTTGCAGATGTACGCCGCACGCAAACAGTGGCCGCTCACGGCAGTCAACGTGGAATTGCAGATCGATCCGGACGGCAAACCCGCCACGGGAACCGACATCGTTCGCCGCATTGGCCTACAAGGGGATTTGGACACCGAACAGCGCGAACGCTTGTTGCAAATCGCCAACGCCTGCCCGGTCCATAAATTGCTGGTGGGCGAGGTGCGAATAGCAACCTCTTTCGCATCGTGACGCACGCCGCACGCCATTTTCGGCGGCAAGGTGAATAACGGAACACGCCGCAGAAATCCGGCTGGGGAAGGGGGCATCTTTCCCGGCTCATGCCCACACACCAAAGCGAAGGATGCGTGCAGTTGTCGTCATGCTCCCCTATCCGGGCACCGGCCGTGTATCGCTTCCACAGTGCATCGCAGCCGTGTCACGCGTTCTCCGGCCGATAGCCGACGACGAACCTTTCGCGGGGAACTTCCTCGTACGGAGGCATTTTCGTCGCCGATGGCCATCGATGGCATGGCTACGAGTCCAGTACGACACGCAGACCGGCACCCAGCCAGGCTGGTTGCGTCAGGAAGGAAGCGAGAGCGGCAGCCCGCTCCCAACCCGTTAACCGGAACGAGAGACAAGCACATGATCAAGATATTGGGTATTTCCGGCAGCCTGCGCACGCAGTCCTACAACACCGCGCTGCTGCGCGCCGCGCAGGCGCTGACCGGCTCCGGCGTCGAGTTGGAAATCGCCACGCTGCACGGTATTCCGCTATACGACGGCGACCTCGAACAAAAGCAGGGCATTCCCCCCGCCGTGAGCGACCTGAAAAACCGGGTGATCGCCAGCGACGGCCTGCTGCTGGCCACCCCGGAATACAACCACGGCATTCCTGGCGTGCTCAAGAACGCGATCGATTGGCTGTCCCGCCCGCCCGGCGACATTCCCAAGGTCTTCGGCGGCAAGCCGATCGCCATCGCCGGCGCGTCCATCGGCAACTTCGGCACCATCCTCGCGCAAAATGCCTGGCTGCCGGTGCTGAAGCTTCTCGGTGCGCGCCACTGGTCGGGCGGGCGCTTGCTGATTTCCCGCGCCGACCACGTCTTCGATGCCGACGGCACATTGAAGGACGACGGCACCCGCAAGCAGATGGAAGAGTTTCTGCGCGGCTTCGCCGGTTTTATCTGAGCAATCGCGCGCAGGGCTCGGGGGTCAGGCGCTACGCCCCGCGGCCCGTTGCAGGCCGAGGATGAAACTGACGCCATCGGCTTCGTTCCTGACGCCGAGCGTGCCGCCCATTTTCGCCATGTAGGTTTTCGCCACGAACAGGCCTTGGCCGCGATTGCCGTTGGCCGCGGCGTCCTGCTGGTCGGACACGCCATACTCGAAAATCCGCCTGCTCCACTCGGACGGGATCTGCGGCCCAACGTTGTGAACGACGACCGCCACCGGCGCCTCGCCCACCTTGCCATCGATTTCCAGGCTCAGCGTGATCGGCGAACCGGGCGTGCGGTAGCGGTCGGCATTGCGCAGCAGGTGGCTGACCACGTCTTCCAGCGAGTATTCGTCGGCATGAACCGGCACGGGCGCCGATGCCGGCGCATAGACGACGTTGTCGATGCCGATGTGCGTCGCATTGGCGGCAACGTTTGCCAGGAACTTGTCGATATCCATCGCCGCCACCGCCAACGTCGACGATTGAAACGCCTCGCTGGGGCTGGCATGGCCGTACAGCACGCGCACGGCCTGCTGCATGCGCGCGATGTAGCGGTGGCTGGGGTCATCCGGGCTGCCGTGCAGCGCCATCAGCGATTGCAGCGGCGACATGATTTCGTGGCCGACGGCGTGCCACTGGTCCTTTTCCTGCTCGGCACGGAATTTCTCGCGCCCGGCGTCTTCCTTGACCCGGCGCAGCAAGTCGTTGAGGCAGGTGGCGAGCAGACCCAACTCGTCGTTGCCCCTGAGGTCGGACAGGTCGTAAGCGGTCAGCGCATCCGGCCCCTGCACCGATTTCGACAATTGCCGCGTGCGCCCCGTCAGGCGGGCGATGCGCCACACGATGCCGATCTCGATCACCAACCAGGCCAGCACGATGGCCAGCAGCATGGCAGCGACAAACCAGGAAACACGGGTGGCCGTCGCGCTCAGCGTGCGGTTGACGACGCTGCCCGCGTCGCCGCGCAGTACCACGGTGTAGTTGCCGGAAGGGGTCACCACCGTGTCCGTCAACTCCACCGGCTCGTCGAAGTCCTTCACCGGCAGTTGGCGGACCAGGCGGGCGAGCAGCGGCGAGGCCGATTCCTCCTCCCGGTCCTCCTTGCTCCCGATCCATGCCAGGTCCTGTGTGGCATTTTCCTTGCGAATGCGCAGTTCCTCGCCCGGCTGCAGCAACGCGCCCAGATCGTTGAGGGAGAACGGCGCCACCGCGCCCGCCGCGCTACTGTCGAACAACGCCGGCGCCTCGCCGGGCGGCAGTACCTCGATACGCACATGGATATCGGCCAGGTCGGGCGGCGGCCACACCGTTTTTCGCGTTTCGAACAAATCGGCGATCAGCGCATCCACCGGCAGGCGCACGGAAAAAAAGGACTTCTTGGCGCAATCGCTTGCATCCTCCGCGTCCCCACGCTGTACAGCATCTCCACTCTGCGCCGCATCCGCGCACTGCGCGCCCTGCCATACCCAACCGCGAAACTCCTTGATCGGTAGCGCCCCGGTGTAATCCCGCTCGTCCAATTCGGTATAACCGGTGAAACGCCCGCGCAAACCTTCGACCGCCGCGCTACGCCTGGCCGGCAGCACCTCGAAGGGCGCCAGCCAGCGGTAGGTCCGCCCGCGCAGATCGACGGCGACCCGCATGCGGTGTGCGCCATCCAGAAAACGGTCGCCGATGTCGTGCGCGACCAGCGTGCCGCTGGCAAAGGTGCCCGCGGCGTAGATAAAGCCGCCCACCCACGGATTGTTGCCGATCGCCACGCACAGGCTGCCCTGGCGCGGATACTGGATCAGGCAGCCGGCCATCTCCACCGCGTGGCGGACCTTGTTCTGGTCGTCGAAATCGATGGCCGAGAACGGCAGCAGCACCGGATACAGGTTGTGCCCCTCCTGCGCCCGCGGCGGGTTGAGCAACGCCAACTGCCCGGACGGATGACGCAGGCGGGCAACGATCTGTTCCTTGGTCTTGTTCAGGCCCGATTGGTAATTACGGTAGTCGCGCTGCTTTTCCCCCTGCAGCACCGTAACCACCAGCGCCACCATCGATAGCGCCAGCAGCAGGAACGAAGTGCGGAACAGTACGCGCAGGCGGAACGAGGCGAGCCAGAGAAAGGCCTTTTTCATCGTGCCCATCGCGGTTCGCGCATGGCTATCGGCACAAGAACGACGTTGACCACAACGCCCGGCGCGCTACCGCGATACAGGCGCGCGTCACGCATCGGTCCAGCGGAAACCGCGCATCGGCACGTTTTCGATGCAGTCGAAATTTTCGTCCAACTCGCGGAAAGCCTCGCGGATGGTACTGATATGCTTGCGGATGTTCTCGCGGTTGCGACCGCTTTTCACTGCGGCGAACAGTTCGTCGTAGGACACCACCTCGCCACGCCGCTCGTACAGCGCGGCAAGGATGCGCTGCGCGGTCAAGGGCACGTTCACCCGCTTGCCGCGCCACAGCGGCGCGCTTTGCCGCAGCGGATCGAGCGACAGTTCGCTGTCGGTACGCGGTTCGGACGCGGCGGCGCGGCGGCTTTTGGCCGCGCGCAGCATATCGAGGAAGGTTTCGATGAAGTCCGCCTCCTCGAACGTGGTTTTCTGCAGGTAGTCCCACGCATCGAGCGCCTTCATGATGCTGCGGT
>JAVBSY010000064.1:0-3665 GCA_031556475.1 Azoarcus sp. | reverse complement strand
GTGGCCGAGCGCGCGGGGGAAGCGGACGGCCTCGCCGGCGAGGCGGGCGAGCATGCGGCTACCGGCGGGCGCGTGATCGAGGAAACCATCGAGCGCATCAACCGCATCGCCAGCCACGTGCGCGATTCATCGCAGCAGATCGAGAACCTGGTCCAGCGTACCGAAAGCATCAGCGTGGTGGTCAGCACGATTCGCGAGATTGCAGACCAGACCAACCTGCTCGCGCTCAACGCCGCCATCGAGGCCGCCCGCGCGGGCGAAACCGGCCGCGGCTTCGCGGTGGTGGCCGATGAAGTGCGCAAGCTTGCCGAGCGCACCGCCGGTTCCACCCGCGAGATCTCCGGCACCGTGGACTCGATCCAGCATGAAGCCGCACAAACGGTGGTGGCCATGAAGAACACGGTCACCGAAGTGGAACAAGGCGTGCACCACGCGCAGGACGCGCTCACCGCGATCATGCGCATCCGCCAGAGCGCGGACGACGTGAAGACGCAGGTCGAGGAAATTTCCGTGGCGATGCGCGAACAGACCACCGCCAGCACGAGCATGGCGCAGGAGGTCGAACGGGTCGCGCAGATGGCCGAAGAGACCAGCGTCACCGCGCAGCGCACCGCTGAATCGAGCACCGACCTGAATGCCCTGGCGCGCGATCTGAACAAGGTGATCTCCAGCTACACGATCTGAGGCCGGGTCCGCGCGTTGCGTTTTGCGCCGCGCGCCTGCTGCGCTTTCCTAAGAAACACCTTCCTCGGCCGGTTGCAACGAGAAGCCGAAGTGGGCGGCGCGCCGCTGCAGTTGCTTGAGCACACGTTCGCGGTACCGCTGTTCGTATTGGTCGACACCAGGATCTTCGTAGCGCATCCCGAAACGCATCGCGCGATAGAAGAGGATAGCGATCTTGCGCGCCGTGGCCGTCACCGCTTTGGCCTTGCCGATCCGCGCCGCCAGGCGACGATAGAAGGCTCCGAGGGCGGTTTGTGTACGCCCCACTGTGGTCGCTACGAGCCGCAACTGGCTGGCTACCCGGCTGGTGCTCTTGCGGGTGTGGGACGACAGCACCTTGCCGCCGCTGATCTTGCAGCCCGGCGACAAGCATAACCAAGAGGTGAAGTGCTTCTCGGTAGGCCAGCGGCTCAGGTCGGTTCCGCACTCTGCGATCAATGACAAGGCCACGCTGGAGCCGATGCCGTGGATCCTGGTCAGGTCGAGACCGGTGAGTTGGTAGAGCATCGCCCGCACGTCGAACTTCGGCGCGTTCACTTGCTTGGTGCGGATTCGCGGAGCGGCCAGTGGCCGCTGTGGCTGCGGCTTGTCGACATTGAGCCGCCGCAAAGCCATTTCCAGCTGCTGGTCGCACTCGGCGATGCGAGCCTGATACGTGTCGAACAAGGTCAAGGCCTGCGACAAGGCGAACACATGCTCCGGCTGGTAATTGCCGACCAAGGCTGCGCGGATGGTCTGGCGGCTCTCGCGGCAACGCACGTCCCGCATGGCGGCGAGGACATCCGGATCGTGCTCGCCCGCCACGATGGCGCGGATGATTTTCAGACCCGTCACGCCGCTGATGTCGCTGATGACGTGATGCAACTGGAGGTTCATGAGCGTCAGCGCCTTCTGCATGTGCTGCATGTGGGCGGCGGCATACTCCAGGTGCCGGTCTCTGATGCGCATGTAAGCGCGAAGCGCCGCGATATCACGCGCCGGTCGGAAGCTCGCCCGCAGCAGGCCACAGGCATGCAAGCGCTGCAACCACTGAGCGTCGTTGACGTCGCTCTTGCGACCTGGCGCCGCCTTGCAGTCGCGTGCGTTGGCGAGCACGACCACCAAGCCTCGCCCCTCCAGAATCTCGTACACCGGGATCCAATAAACGCCGGTGGACTCCATTGCGACGGTAGTAATCCCCAACGAGATCAGCCAATCCGCCATACGCTCGATGTCAGCGGTGAAGCTCTGGAACGTTTGCACCGGATCGTCACTCAGCTCCGGCGGCACCGCGGCGACCTGGATACGCGAGCCGATATCAATGCCGGCGGCCCGTGCGTTGATGATCGGCAAGCCGACCGCCTTTCCCTTCCTGGACATGGCAACCTCCTGTTGGCAATGCGCCGGACAGGGGAGCGGTTCAAATCACTTTCCTAATCGGGGTCGCACGAAGCGCCACCACAGCTGGGTCCGCAAATTCCCCAAGGGCCACGTTTTTTGACGGGGACGGTGCCTCCAAAAAGCTGACGGCCACGGTTCCGACAGCTCAGTGTAGGCATCCCCGTGTTTCTCGCCATTGGGACGGGGCGACGCCACGATGGTCGTTTTTTGAACAGGAAGCAGCAGGCAGCGCTCAGGCGGCCGAGCGCCTTTTTCTTCGCCGCGGCGACGAGGTTGCGGCACGGGTTTCCTGCAGCATCCCGAAGAGCAGGCCAGCGCCCGCCACGGAAAAGCGCAGCGTCACGCTGCGTTCGTATCCGCTGCGCCCGAGCACCGACACCTCGCAAAGCAGGCCTTTGGAAAGCAGGTTCGCGGCGGCAACCGCGGCCGTGGGTCGCAGGTGGCGTTCGAAGCGTTGGCCGCAGGCGTGAAGCACGAAGGCATGGCGGTCCATCCGTTCCAGCGCGGGCTCGCTGAGGACAAGCTCGGTCAGGTGCCACTTCATGAGCTGAAGCTGCGTGCTGGAGAGTTCCACGTTCATGGCGAAACCTCGCAACGTGTGGCGCAACATGGCGAGGCGCAAGAACCGTACCCGCAAGCGAACCCCGGCACAGTGCGGTTTGGCGCTGCGCGCCGAGGAAAGCGTGCCTCTGTATCGAGACTTGATGTCCCGCGTTCGGGACGTTTCCACGACCACTCGCAATCGCGCCATTTCGTTGCACGCTTCACTTTGGAGGGAGCGGCAGTCGCGTTGCTCGAGCGTCCTGCGCGCGGCGCCGGCCGTGGGTGCCCTGTCGATGTCGCCCCGGCTGGCCTACCATCCGCTGCGGAAGCACGTCAGCCGCATCATGTTCGGCGTAGCAATCATCGTGTCCGGGCTTTCATCGTCGATTCCGCTTTCGATTGCCGCGCTTTCGGTACTCGGCGCCTGCGACATGGTCAGCGTGGTCATTCGCTCGGCATTCCGCCCGACGAAATGCGTGGCGGTGTCGGTGCGGTCAACTCGGCATTCATCGGCGTGTCAAACCAGCTCGGCGAATTCGGGTCGGACATGACGACTGCGCTGTTCGGCGCAGTGCCTTTGGTCGTGCTCGGCGGACTCGGCACCTTGCTCGTGGTGGCGCTCGGCTGCGCGGATTACCCGAGCTGACGAATGTCGAAAGCTGCATTGACAGCAATTATCCAGACGCGGCGCGGGGACAACACTGCCGCGTCAATCATTCATCCGAAGCGTGCAAGCTCGCGTCAGTTCGTTTAAGGTCCGCTCTGTGCAAACATACGGTACCGTATGAACTTGCCGGATCAGTTAAAACAATCAGGAGACAGTGAATGAAGAAAATCGCCTTTGCCCTGCGCCTTCTTGGCGTGGGCAGCGTTGTGCTGCTCGGCGGCCAGGCGTTCGCCTCAGGTTATCACTTCGGCGTGCAGAGCGTGAGCAGCCAGGGCGTGGCCAATTCGAACGGCGCCGAAGCGGCCGATGCATCCGTCATCTTCTTTAACCCTGCCGCACTGACGCGCTTGAA
>JAVBSY010000079.1:0-4199 GCA_031556475.1 Azoarcus sp. | reverse complement strand
ACGTTTACGACCTCGTGTGGGCCGTGCGTCCCGACGGCACGCAGGTGACTTATGGCGATGTGTATCACCAGAACGAAGTCGAGCAATCGCAATACAACTTCGAGCATGCCAACGTCGATTTCCTGTTCGGCCAGTTCGGCAACTACGAATCCGAAGCCGCACGGCTGATGGGCCTGAAGCTGGCGCTGCCGGCTTACGAAATGGCACTGAAAGCGGCACATACATTCAACATGCTCGACGCGCGCGGAGCGATTTCCGTAACCGAGCGCGCTGCCTACATTGGCCGCATCCGCAACCTGTCGCGCGCGGTCGCGCAGGCTTATTTCGAATCCCGCGAAGCACTCGGCTTTCCGATGCTGCCGCGTCACGACAAGGAGGCGGCGCAATGACGGCCCGCACGTTGCTCGTCGAATTGTTGACCGAAGAACTGCCACCGAAGGCACTGCCCCGGCTGGGCGAAACCTTTGCCGCAAAGATCGCCGAGGGACTGCGCGGCTGTGGCCTGGCGACGGCCAACAGCGCCATGCGCTGGTTCGCCAGCCCGCGCCGCCTGGCGGTATCCATTACGGGCGTGGCCGCCGAGGCGATGGCCCGGCAGGTAACGGAAAAGATGATGCCGGTGGCGGTGGCCTTCGATGCCGGTGGCGGCCCGACGCCTGCACTGCTGAAAAAAATGGCGGCCAAGAGCATTCCGCCTACCGCCATGGCGGCATTCGAGCGGCGCATGGACGGCAAGACGGAAACGTTGTTCCACTCCGCCATGGCGCCCGGCGCGAAGCTGGCCGACGTGCTCGCCGGCATCGTGCGGGAAGCGGTGAAAGCACTGCCGATTCCGAAGGTGATGCACTGGGGCGACGGCGAAGCGACTTTCGTCCGCCCGGTGCATCGGCTGGTGATGCTGCACGGTGCCGATGTGGTACCGGGACGCGTGCTCGACCTGGACGCCGGACGCACGACGATGGGCCACCGCTTTATGAGCCGCGGGGCGATCGACATCGCCACCGCCGAGGCTTACGAACCGACGCTGCTTGCCGAAGGCAAGGTCATCCCCGATTTTGCCGAGCGCCGCGCCGAAATCGACCGCCAACTGCGCACCGAGGCCGAACGGCTGGGTGCATCGCTGGGCACGGAACAGGCCGTATTCGTCGATCTGCTCGACGAGGTGACGGCGCTGGTGGAGCACCCGACGGTATACGTCGGCCACTTCGACGCCGAATTCCTCGCCGTGTCGCAGGAATGCCTGATCCTGACGATGCGCGCGAACCAGAAATACTTCCCCCTGTTCGACGCCGACGGCAAGCTGCAGAACCGCTTCCTCATCGTTTCCAACATGCGTGTGGCCGATCCGGCCAACATCGTCACCGGCAATCAGCGCGTGGTGAGGCCGCGCCTGTCGGACGCGCGCTTTTTCTTCGAGCAGGACAAGAAACAACATCTCGTTTCGCGCCTGCCGCGCCTGGCGGCCGTGGTCTATCACAACAAACTCGGCAACCTGCTGGAACGCGTCGAACGACTGGAAGCGCTGGCGGGCAAGATCGCCACGCGCCTTGGCGCCGACGTTGCCGCCGCGAATCGCGCGGCACGGCTGGCGAAAGCCGACCTCGTCACCGACATGGTCGGCGAATTCCCCGAGTTGCAAGGCATCATGGGGCGCTATTACGCGCTTGCCGACAACGAGGGCGCGGTCGTGGCCGATGCCATCCAGGCGCACTACCAGCCGCGCTTCGCAGGCGACCAACTGCCGGCCGGCAACGTGGCCGCGGCGGTGGCGCTGGCGGACAAGCTTGACGCGCTGGTCGGCTTCTTCGGTATCGGCCTGCTGCCCACCGGCGACAAGGACCCGTTTGCGCTACGCCGCGCCGCGCTGGGTGTTCTGCGCATCCTGATGGAAACACCGTTGCCGCTCGACCTGGATGAACTGGTGGCGGACGCGGTGGCCGGCTTCAAGCCCGGCACGCTCACCGCCGAAGGCTTCCAGGCGCAGTTGCTCGATTTCATGCGCGAACGCCTGCGCAACCTGCTGCGCGAACAGGAAAGCGCAGAGGGCGGCGCGAGCAGCGACGCTTCCACGGTGGATGCGGTGCTGGCACTGGCACCGACACGCATCGACCGGGTACCGGCCAAGCTCGCCGCAGTGGAAGCATTCCGCAAGCTGCCTGAAGCCGAAGCGTTGGCGGCGGCGAACAAGCGTATCGTCAATATCCTGAAGAAATCGGCTGCCGCGCCGGGCGAACCGGACTTCGCCTTGCTGCAGGAACCGGCCGAGAAAGCGCTGTTCCACCGCGTCATCGAAATTGCACCGAAGGTGAAGTCGCATGTCGATAATGAGGATTACACCGAAGCGCTGCGCGTACTCGCCGGCTTGCGCGCGGAGGTCGATGCCTTCTTCGACAGCGTCATGGTCATGGCTGAAGAGCCGCTGACGCGGCAAAACCGGCTGGCACTGCTGGCCTTGCTCGCCGGCCTGATGAACCAGGTGGCGGATATTTCGCGCCTGTCGGCGTAAAACCGGAACGGATGCCGTCGGCACCGTAATCGGGGCCGGCGGCATCGCCGCCATTGGGAACGGAGTGCGCGCATGAAACTGATCATTCTCGACCGCGACGGCGTCATCAATGTCGACTCCGCGCAGTTCATCAAATCACCGGACGAGTGGAAACCGATTCCCGGCTCGCTCGAAGCCATCGCCAAACTCAACCAATGGGGCTGGCGCGTGGTCGTGGCGTCGAACCAATCCGGCGTGGGGCGTGGCCTGTTCGGCATGGATACACTCAACGCGATCAACGGAAAAATGGTCAAAAGCCTCGCCCAGGTCGGCGGCCGGCTCGACGCCATTTTCTTTTGCCCGCACGCGGCCGACTCTACCTGCGATTGCCGCAAGCCCAAGCCCGGCCTGTTCAAACAGATCGCCGAGCGCTTCAACGTCGACCTGACCGGCGTGCCGGCAGTCGGCGACAGCCTGCGCGATCTGCAGGCCGCGATGGCCGTCGGCTGCCAGCCCTATCTGGTGCTCACCGGCAAGGGTGAAAAAACCCGGCAGGAGCCGGAATTACCTGAGCAGACGCGGATTTACCCCGATCTGGCGGCCGTCGTCGCCGAATTGACCGACTGACGCCATGATCCTGCTGCGTTCGATCCTGTTCGCCGTCGCGCTTGCCATCATCACGCTGCCCTATGGGCTGTTCGGCTTTCTGGTGTTCCCGTTTTCGCCCCGGGCCCGGCACCGCGCCATCACGTCATGGGTACCGATGGCGATGTGGCTCATCCGCCACGTGCTCGGCATCCGCTACACCGTGCTCGGGCGGGAAAACATTCCGGCCGGCCCTGCGGTAATCCTGTCGAAGCATCAATCGGCGTGGGAAACGATCGCACTGCAGGTCATCTTCCCGCCGGTGTCCTTCGTGCTCAAGCGCGAACTCCTGCGCGTGCCTTTTTTCGGCTGGGGACTGGCGCAGATGCCCCGCATCGCCATCGATCGCGCAGCCGGCAAGGATGCACTCGCTCAAGTGGTCGAGCAAGGCAAGATGCGGCTCAAGGAAGGCTTCTGGGTCATCGTGTTCCCCGAAGGCACGCGCGTGGCGCCGGGCACGCAACACCGCTACAAGATAGGCGGCTCCTGGCTGGCCAGACGCGCCGGCGTGTCTGTGGTGCCGGTGGCGCACAACGCCGGGGAATTCTGGCGGCGCAACGCCTTCCTCAAATATCCGGGGGAGATCGTCGTCAGCATCGGCCCACCGGTCGAAGTCAAGGGCAAGAAGGTGGAAGCAATCAACACCGAAGCGGAAAACTGGATCGAAGGCGAAATGCGGCGGCTCTTTCCGCACCATTACAGTTCGGATACGCCACTTCCCGTTGTCACCGGCGAGGTGGAAGTGGAGCATTGAACATCGCGCAAGTGAGTGATCCGACGAACGCTCAGACCCGAAATGGGTATCGTTGATATTGGAAGGATTGGAAAAAAGAAAAGCAAAAAAAACGGCCCCGCATCACTGCGGGGCCGTTTCGTTTTGTGTCTTGCCGGTATCAGGCGACTTTCTTCGCACCCGACTTGGCGGTGGTGCTGACGGCCTTCACAGTGGCGTTGGTCGCGGCAGCCACGTTGGCTTCGGCGATTTCGGCAACTTGCTTGGCGGTCTTGCTCAGGCTGTCGTAGGCGCTGTTGGCGGCGGCGATGGCGGACTTCATCGCGGCAACGGCAA
>JAVBSY010000158.1:0-11691 GCA_031556475.1 Azoarcus sp. | reverse complement strand
TACGGGGAAGTCCCGCCCCACGGGGCGGAAGCCGCGCGCCAGCATGTCGTCGGGCGTGGCGCCGACGACGACCCAGTCACGGTCCTTGACCGGCAGGCCGAGCAGGGTGTCGCGGACGGCGCCGCCGACGACGTAGGCGCGCATCGGCCGTACGGTCAGCCGTACAGGTCGAACTTGGGCAGGCGCTCGGTTTCCGTCCGCGCGGCGACCACCCATTCCTGCATGTGCGGGTTGGCGAGCATCGCCGCCAGGTATTCGCCGGCAACGCCTTCGGGCTGCACGTCGTAGGTCTTGAAGCGGAAGCACACCGGGGCATACATGGCGTCGGCGATGGTGAAGGCGCCGAACAGGTAGGGGCCGCCGTTGCCGAAGCGCTTGCGGCAGTCGTTCCAGATGGCGGTGATGCGGGCGATGTCGGCTTCCACCTCGGGCGTGCGACCGTCGCCGGCGTAATTCTTGAGCAGGTTCATCGGCATGGTGCGGCGCAGGTCGGTGAAGCCGGCGTGCATTTCGGCGCTGACCGCGCGCGCGGTGGCGCGGGCGGCGGGGTCCTCGGGCCACAGCGCGGGGTTTCTTTCCGCCAGGTATTCGCCGATGGCGATGGATTCCCACACAGTGATGCCGTGGTCGATCAGGCACGGCACCTTGCCCGAGGGCGAGTGCGACAGGATGCGCTCGCGGCTGCCGGGGATGAACAGCGGGATGTGGATTTCCTCGAAGGTGAGGCCGCCGGCGCGGGCGATGAGCCACGCGCGCAGCGACCAGGAGGAGTAGTTCTTGTTGCCGAGGATGAGCTTCATCGCAGGTTCCGTATGGATGGAATGGGGTTGGGAGGATGGAAGGTTTGGGGGTGGAAACGCTTACGCGCGACTGCGCCGGGCGTGGCGTCGCAGCGGGTTGAAGCGTGCGCGGGCGCTGCCGCCCAGCCACAGCGGTTCGACCGTTTCCAGCGCGGTGGGGGTGAGGCCGAAGGGCAGTGGCGCGGCGCGGGCGACGCTGTCGGCGCGCAGCGAGCGTACGTTGTCGCGGCTCATCAGCGGTTGCGGCGTGAACTCCATCAGCATGGCCTGGAACATGGCGAGTCCTTCGGGCAGCGGCATGATCGGCCGCGGGCAGCCGACGAGGGCGGAGACGTATTCGACCAGTTCACGCAAAGTGTAGACGGTGGGGCCGGCCACATCCCAGGTCTGGCCGATGGCGCTGCTGTCGTTCAGGCAGCGCCAGACCGTTTCGGCCACGTCCTCGACATAGACCGGCTGGAAGCGGGTCTGGCAGCCGGCCAGCGGCAGGATCGGGAAGGTGCGCGCGAGATCGGCGAAGAGGTTGAGGAAGCGGTCGCTGCGGCCGAAGATCACCGACGGGCGAAGGATGGTCCAATCCAGCCCGGAATCGCGGATCACTGCTTCGCCGGCGGCTTTCGAGCGCTGGTACTCGGACGGGCCGTTGGCGTCGGCACCGATGGCGCTGATATGCACGAGCCGCGAAACGCCGGCGGCGCGGCAGGCGGCAACGATTGTTTGCGGCAGTTCGACGTGGGCGCGGGCGAAATCGGCGCCGTAGGGCGTGCCGCCGCGCGAGTGCAGCACGCCGACGAGGTTGACTACCGCATCGGCGCCGGCGAGCAGGCTCGCGAGCGCGGTGGAATCATGGACATTGGCTTCGACCGCCTCGACGGTGGGCAGCAAGAGCAGGTGGCCGGCGCGGCTGCGCCGGCGCGTGGGGGCGAGCACGGTGATTCCGGCCGTGGACAGGCGGTTGGCGACGGCGCTGCCGACGAAGCCGGAGCCGCCGATGAGGACGACGCGCTTGAGGGTCATGGCGATATTCTCACTGAAGAAAAGTCGATGTGATGAGGTTTAGAGGCATTGATTTGAAGACATTGTCGAACGAATGAACGGATAAAGCGAAAAACGGCCTGACGGCCGTTTCGGCGGTTGTTTCAGCGGGCATTTTGGCGACCGACCTTTTGGCGACCATCGCGGAAAGCATTTCAGCGGCTGTCCTCCCGCGCATTGATGGTGCCCAGCCGCGCCTTAAGCGACTGTGGCTGGCCTTCGAGCATGGCGGCGTAGATGACGGTGTTGGCCATCACCTTCTTGACGTAGTCGCGGGTTTCGTCGAACGGGATCGTCTCGGCATAGACCGCCCCTTCCAGCGGCTTGGCGTCGCGCCAGCGGCGGGCGCGGCCGGGGCCGGCGTTGTAGCCCGCGCTGGCGAGCAGCGGATGGTTGTCGAGGTCGTCGAGAATCAGCCGCATGTAGCCGGTGCCGAGGCGCACGTTGGTGGTCGGCTCCGACAGCATGCTGGGGCGATAGCCGTTCATGCCGAGCTTGGAGGCGACCCATTTGCCGGTGGCGGGCATCACCTGCATCAACCCCTGTGCGCCGGAGCGCGACCGGGCCGGCACGACGAAGCGGCTTTCCTGCCGCATCAGGCCGTATACCCAGCTGATGTCCAGCCCCTGGTTGCGCACCTGCGGCTCGATGACGTCGCGGTGCGGGGTGAGAAAGCGCAGGTCGAAACTGCCGTTGGGGTCGCCGCGTTCGGCGGTGTTGATGGCGCGGTCGTAGATCTCGTTCTTCAGCGCGAGGCGCGAGGCGGCGAGGATGAAGCCGTCGCTCTGGCTGTGCAGCGCCCAGTTCCACTCGCGCACGCCCTCCACGCGCATGTCCAGGCGGAAGAGCGCCAGCGCCCGGCGGATGCTGGGGTCGTCCTCCACCTCGCGCATGTTCGCGGGGGTAACGGCGCCGCTGCGCGCCGGTGGCTGAAACAGCCGGCCTTGTTCCTCGGCCGCGAGCAGCCCGTAGAAGTGCGGCTCGCCGGCAATGCGCGCGTAAAGGTCGTTGGCTTCCGGTTGGTGGCCCGTGGCGGCCTGCGCGCGGCCGAGCCAGTACGTCCATTCCGGCAGCGCCTGTTCGTCCGCCGGCAGGCGTTGGATGGCGGTGCGCACTGCGCTCCAGTTGCCCGCGCGCAGCGCCGAGCGCACGCGCCAGGCGCGTTGATCGGCGGTCATCGGCGTGTCGCCGGCGGCGCGGAACCACTCGTCCGCCTCGGGCAACTGCGATAGCGCGGCGCGTAGCGCAAGGCTGGCGTAGGCATAGGCGCGCTCGTCCTCTTCGAGCCGGCTCTGGATGCGGATCAGGCGGTTTTCGGCGGTGCGCACGTCGTCGCGCGCAAGGCGCACGAGGGCGACCAGCGCCATTTCGCGCCCGCCGCGCTGAACGGCGAAGTTGGCCGGCAGGCGGTCGAGGTAGGTGCCGGGGCTGCGCGTGGCCTGGTCGAAGGCGGGCAGCAGGGCCGCGCCGCCGGGAATCCAGCGCAGCGTGGTGCGTGCCGCGTCCAGGTTGTTGGTCAGCGTCTGGCGGCGCAGGCGCTGCCAGATGTCGGCCTCGCTCACCAGGCCGGTGTCGGCCACCGCCTGCAGCACGGATTCGCACGCGGCGGGGGCGTCCGACAGGTCGGACCACTGCCGGGCGAGTTCGTCCAGCACGGTGCGGTCGCCGGTCATCATCCGGCCCGTCCAGTAGGCGCAGCGCAAATCCGCGTCGGGGGTCTGCAGGTCGGAATAGAGCTGGACGAAGCTCGCCCAGTAGCCGTCCTTCGCCAGCCGGCGCAGCCAGTCGCCGCGCAGGCGCTCGGCGAGCATGCTGCCGGGGTAGTCGAGGATGAATTCCGAGAGTTCCGCCACCGGCGGCTGCTCGGGGCGAGCGAGCTTGTTGTACAGCAGCCAGTAGCGCACGTAGGGTTCGAGCACGTGCCGGCTGCGCTGCGCGACAAGCCGTTCCAGCGTATTGCGGTCGCCGTTGCGCACCGCGTCGCGCGCGGTGACGATGAGGGAATCGTCGGCCTGTTGCTGGCCGAACGCATGGCCCGCCAGCAGCAGGCACGCCGCCGCCAGCGCCTTGCGCACGCCTCCCCACGGCATTTCACTCATCCCTTGCTATCCTTGATCTCATCAGCCAGCCAACGGTGGTCGTACGACGGCCAACCATACCATAGTGAGCGATACCCATTCTGCCCCCCTCGCCGCTTCCCTTGCCGATATCCAGGTGCGCAGGCGCGCGCTGCGCGATGCCGCCCTGCACGCCCGCGAAGCCTTGCCGCCGGCCGAGCGGGCGCGGCTCACCGCGCGGCTCGACACCACCCTGGACGCCCTGTGCGCCACGCTCGATCCGGCCGAGCTGGCGGATTGCTGGCCGTACCGCGGCGAGCCGGACCTGCGCGACTGGATCGCGCGCTGGCTGCAGGGCGGGCCGTCGCGCCGCGCCGCGCTGCCGGTCGTGACGGTACCGGCAGCGCCGATGCGCTTTCGCGCCTGGACGCCAGGCGCGGAGATGGCGGCCGACCGCCACGGCATCCTCTACCCGGCCGCGGGTGAAACCGTGCAACCCGACGCCGTATTGGTGCCATTGACCGCATTCGATGCACGGGGGTTTCGCCTGGGGTACGGCGGCGGCTATTTCGACCGCACCCTGGCGGCGATACGGCCGATGGCGGTCGGCGTCGGCTTCGAACTGAGCCGGGTCGATTCCGTGCTGCCGCAGCCGCACGACTGCCCGATGGACTGGATCGTGACCGAATCCGGGCTGTTCCGCCCGGACGGCGAGCCTTGAAACGCGCGCCGCCGCCGATGCGATCAGGTCGGAGTTCGGGCCAGGTTCAGGACAAAAACAGCCGGTAGGCCGGGTTGTCCGTTTCGGCGACGTACTCGTAGCCGAGGCGCTGGAGGAAAGCCTCGAATGCGGGCTTGTCCGCCGGCGGCACCTGCATGCCGACCAGTACGCGGCCGAAATCGGCGCCGTGGTTGCGGTAGTGGAACAGGCTGATGTTCCAGTCCGAATGCAGGTTGGAGAGAAAATTCATCAGCGCGCCCGGCCGCTCGGGGAAGGTGAAGCGGTACAGCAGTTCGTGGTTCACCTGCGGCGCCCGCCCGCCGACCATGTAGCGGATGTGCGTCTTGGCCATCTCGTCGTCGGTCAGGTCGATGGCCGGCAACTCGTGGCGTTCCAGCAGTTCCACCAGCCGCGCGGCATCGCCGCGCGCATGCAGGGTGACGCCGACGAAGATGTGCGCACGCTCGGCGTCCGCATAGCGGTAGTTGAATTCGGTGATGTTGCGGTTGCCGAGCAGCGAGATGAACTTGCGGAACGAGCCGGGCCGTTCCGGAATCGTCACCGCCAGCACCGCTTCGCGCTGTTCGCCCAGCTCGGCGCGCTCGGCGACGAAGCGCAGGCGGTCGAAGTTCATGTTGGCGCCGGAGGTGATCGCCACCAGGTTCTTGTCGCGCAGCTTGTGCCGCGCCGCGTACTCCTTCGCGCCGGCCACCGCGAGCGCGCCGGAGGGTTCGAGAATCGAGCGGGTATCCTCGAACACATCCTTGATCGCGGCGCACAATGCATCGTTATCCACCAGCAGCATCTCATCCACATACTGCTGGCACAGGCGGAAGGTTTCCTTGCCGACCTGCTTCACCGCCGTGCCGTCGGCAAACAGGCCGACCTGTTCGAGGGTGATGCGCCGGCCCTCGGCGAGCGAGCGCGTCATGGCGTTGGCATCGAGCGTCTCCACGCCGATGATCTTCGTTTCCGGCCGCAGGCGCTTCACGTAGGCGGCCACGCCGGCGATCAGCCCGCCGCCGCCGACGGGGCAGAAAATGGCGTGGATCGGCTTCGGGTGCGCGCGCAGGATTTCTACCGCGATGGTGCCTTGCCCGGCGATCACGTCGGGATCGTCGTAGGGGTGGACGAAGGTGAGTTTTTCCTTCTTTTCCAGTTCCAGCGCGTGCGTGTAGGCGTCGGAATACGATTCGCCGGCCAGCACCGCCTCGCCGCCGCGGGCCTCGACCGCATCGACCTTGATGCGCGGCGTCGTGCTCGGCATCACGATCACCGCCCGCACGCCCATCCGCTGCGCGGCCAGCGCCACGCCCTGCGCGTGATTGCCGGCGGAGGCGCAGATCACGCCGCGCTTGAGCGCCGCCGGCGACAGGCCGGCCATCTTGTTGTACGCGCCGCGCAGCTTGAAGCTGAACACCGGCTGCATGTCCTCGCGCTTGAAATAGACGGGGTTGTGGATGCGCGCGGAAAGGTTCGCGGCGAGATCGAGCGGGGTTTCCTCGGCAACGTCATACACCTGGGCATTGAGGATGCGTTCCAGGTAATCCGTACTGGCGGTCATGGCAGGGGGATTTGCGGTGGACAAGTGCGGAAGCGTAGCAGCCGGCACGCGGCGGCGGCAAGGGCGCGCAACGGAAGGGGGCAGGCGCCACGCTTCGCGGGCGGGCGCCGTGCTCCGGGATCAGGTGCCGTGCGCGGCCTGGCCCCGATGGGCGGGCGACGCCCGCAGCAGGCGCAGGCCGTTGAACACCACCAGCAGGCTCGCGCCCATGTCGGCGAACACCGCCATCCACAGCGTGCCTTCGCCGGCCAGGGTCAGGGCGAGGAATACCGCCTTGATGCCCAGCGCCAGGGTGATGTTCTGCACCAGCACGCGGTGCGTCCGGCGCGACAGGCGGATGAAGGACGGCAGCTTGCGCAGATCGTCGTCCATCAGCGCCACGCCGGCGGTCTCGATGGCCGTATCGGTGCCGGCCGCGCCCATGGCGAAGCCGATATCGGCGCGGGCCAGCGCGGGCGCGTCGTTGATGCCGTCGCCCACCATCCCCACGCGGCTGCCGCCTTCCTGGCGCAGCTTCACCTCGCGCAGCTTGTCCTCCGGCAGCAGATTGCCCTGCGCCGCTTCGATGCCCACCTGGGCGCCGATGGCGGCGGCGGTGTGCGGATTGTCGCCGGTCAGCATCAGGGTTTTCACGCCCAGCCCGTGCAACTGCGCGACCGCCTCGCGGCTGGTTTCCTTCACCGCGTCGGCTACCGCGAACAGCGCCAGCGGGCCGTTCTCGTCGAGCAGCACGATCACGGTCTTACCCTGCTGTTCTAGGGCGTCCAGGTGCGCTTCCAGCTCGGTCGAGCACAGCCCGAGTTCCTCCACCAGCCGGTGATTGCCCAGGTGGTAGGCGCGCCCGCCGATCTCGCCCTTCACGCCACGGCCGGGCAGGGCGGTCAGCTCGCCGACGTCGTGCAGCGCGATGTTCTCCGCCCTGGCGGCCTGCGCCACGGCCTGCGATACCGGGTGGTCCGAACGCGCGGCAAGGCTGGCGGCCAGCGCGCGCACTCCGCCCCTAGGCAGTTCGTACCCCCCGCCTCCGGATAACTCACGCAGCAGGGCGAAATCGGTCTGGCTCGGGCGGCCCTCGGTCAGCGTGCCGGTCTTGTCCAGCGCGATCCAATCCAACGAACGGCCCAGTTCGAGAAACACCCCGCCCTTGATCAGGATGCCCTGCCGTGCCGCCGCCGCCAGGCCGCTGACGATCGTCACTGGCGTCGAAATCACCAGCGCGCACGGGCAGGCGATCACCAGCAGCACCAGCGCGCGGTACACCCAGTCCAGCCACGCGCCGCCCAACAGCAGCGGCGGCAACAGCGCGGTGGCGATGGCGATGGCGAACACCACGGGTGTATAAATGCGCGCGAACCGGTCGACGAAGCGCTGGGTCGGCGCCCGCGCGCCCTGGGCCTCCTCCACCGCGTGGATGATCCGCGCCAGCGTGCTGTCGTCGGCCACGCGTGTCACGCGGTACTCCAACGCGCTCTCCCCGTTGATCGTGCCGGCGAACAACGCATCGCCCGCCTGCTTCTCCACCGGCAGGCTCTCGCCGGTGATGGGCGCCTGATTGACGCTGGAACGGCCTTCCAGCACCTCGCCGTCCAGCGCGATGCGCTCGCCCGGGCGCACCCGCACCCGCGCGCCGAGCGCCACCGACTTGGCGGACATCTCGCGCCAGTCGCCGCCGACCTGCACCGTGGCCTGCTCCGGCGCCAGTTGCAGCAGGCCACGGATCGCGTTGCGCGCACGGTCCAGGGACTTGGCCTCGATCAGCTCGGCGACGGCGAACAGCACCGCCACCATCGCCGCCTCCGGCCACTGGCCGATCAGCATCGCGCCGGTAACGGCGATGCTCATCAGCGCATTGATGTTCAGGTTGCGATTCTTCAGCGCGATCCAGCCCTTGCGGTAGGTCGGCAGGCCGGCGCCAAGGATGGCCGCCACCGCCAGCGCCGCCACCAGCCACTGCGGGCCGACGGCGAACCACTCGAAGAACTCCGAAGTCGCCGCCGCGACGCCGGCCAGCGCCAGCGGCCACCACGGCTTGCGCGGCGCGTCGGCCGGGGCGGCGGTAGCCTTGTCGTCGACCGGCTCTGCCTGCATGCCTAGCGAAGCCACCAGCTTCTGCAACGGCTCGATGCTGTCGAAGCGGTGCTGTACGCGCAGCAGGCGCTGCATCAGGTTGAAATCGAGCTGCGCCACGGCCGGCACGCGGCCCAGCGCATCACGCAACAGGCGCTCCTCGGTGGGGCAGTCCATGGCCTCGATGCGCAGGCTGGTCCAGCGCAACTCGCCGGCAGCGGTACCGGCCGCCGCTTCCGCGGCGGCCTGCGCACGCGGGCCGTGATCGTGACTGTGGTCATGGTTGTGGTCGTGGGCGCCGTCATGGTCATGCTTATGGCCGTGTTCATGAGCGTGCGGACGCAGCAGCGGACCGCCGCAGCAGGTATCGGTGTGTTCGTAGCGCATGGAAACACTTCCCGTTTGACTAGACGATTGTTATTGCACACGCTGTAGTAACTACAGAGTCAAGCGGCAAGGAAAAAAGAAAGGAGTGCGCGATGAAAATCGGAGAACTGGCCAAACGGACGGACTGCCCCGTCGAAACCATCCGCTACTACGAGCGCGAGGGCCTGCTGCCGGCACCGGCACGCAGCGAGGGGAATTATCGGCAGTACGACATGGCGCACGTGGAACGCCTGTCGTTCATCCGCCATTGCCGCTGCCTGGACATGACACAGGACGAAATCCGCACGCTGCTGGCGCTGCGCGACAGCCCGGAAGCCGATTGCACGGCGGCCAACCTGCTGATCGACGAGCACCTGCATCACGTCGAAGCGCGCATTGCCGAACTGCACAACCTGCGCCGCCAGCTACAGGCGCTGCGCGCCCAATGCACGGTGGCCGGCAACAGCGAACACTGCGGCATCCTGCTCGAACTGGAACAGCCCGCGCCACCCGCGGTTTTGCCACAGTGCTGCGGTGACGCCGGGCATTCGCTGCATGTGCCCGGTGCGCATAAACGGCATGCTTGAAATCCATTCGGGAGCAATATCAACAGACGCAGTTGCCGGGCCATCCGCAGGAGAGGGGCGCCAGACGGCGTATTCACGGGCTTTACCGCATTCCAGGATGGAATTCAGGCGGCAAATTTAATCAATAGAGCCAGACATGATCCGATGCTGGCCAATAAACTGAAAGCGCCAAGCACGCCGTAGGCCAGCACATGGACATAGAATCGAACAGGATTTTCCTCCTGGCGAATGGTGATGAAATGCCCTCCTGTTCCCTTGAGTGTTGCATCGACCTTTCGATCCTTGCAGATAAATACGGCCTCGGTGAGCAGGGCAACCGCACATGCAAGGAAAACTATGGGAAGAGCCAAAGCAGACCACGGCGCGGGAGCAACACAAGTGGCTAAACCCAATACGCCCAATCCGATTGCGATCCGTCCATGTATGCCTGCATGCATTCCGGTAGAGAGAGGCCTGGGCGCTGCAGGGTGTCGAAACCCTTGCTGATCATGGTGTTGGGTCATGGGTAAGTCGCCTGATGAAGACGCTCAGCCGGTGGGAAAAGCGTGGCTCTTCGATGGTCGGTGGGAGCGGGTTGTTGAGCGTGGCATGCTGTTATGTGAGTCGAACCTTAACCTAAAGAATGATGTGCCCATTAACTCAAGGGCTGGACCGGAAAAGTCGAGTACGCCGATTCAGCATCCCTTGTGAAACAGGGCCTCAATTTTTTCAATGGCGCTTTCCATTCGCGCCCTTGCGGGCACATTTGCCGAATGCACCCGGATTTTCGGTGGGCAAAACCCTCTTGTCGAGACAGCCTCTTCGATCCAAAGAAGCACGTCATACCCTGTACCCCGCGCGTCATCGCCCAAGTCGTGATCGAGGCTTATTTCTTCGACCTCCTCGGTTTGAAGCAGTGCGATGACTTCATCGGGCCAGTGCACATGCGTCCATCCGTCCGGTGCAGTGCGAACATCGTCAAGAAATATTTTCATGTTTTTTTGTATGTTTGGTTGATTTTGAATACCACCAGGTTCCTCGGCATGATCACAGGGCGATTGCACCTGTTTGTCATAGTGGTTTCAGGCCCAAGACACGCATGCGCTCATCGTCATCCCAGCCGGCCCGCTTCCGACGCAGGCGCACACTCTTTTTCGGATGCGCGGTATCGAGCTTGAGCATGTTGAGGATGAGCCTGCGGATGATCGAGAGGTTCTCCGGCGCGTTGTCGCGGCTGACCACACAAGCATCCTCGCCCATCATGACGTCCAGCCGCCAATGCAGGTCGTTTTCGATCGCCCAGTGCTGGCGCACCGCACTGGCCAGTTGCTCGGCGGTAAGCACGGCCGAGCTGATGTAGTAACGGGCTTCGATCTGTGGTGTCTTGTCGCCCTCGGCTCTGAGCGACAGGATGCGCCCGAGCGTGCAACAGTCGGGCCAGCGTTCGACGATCCCCCGTCCGGTGTTGTCGATCACCTCGGCGCGCCGAGCGGTGCGTCGGCCGTGGCCGCGTTCGGTTTGCTCGAAGGCGCTTGCATCGGGCACATCGGCGAAGGTGTCCTCCAAGGCTTGACGCAGGCTCGGTTGATTGCCTTTGACGCACAACAGATAGTCGGCACCGCGTGCGCGGATCTGCTCCGCCAGATCAATCCGGCATCCAACGGCATCGATGCTCACCAGACACCCGCGCAGCTCGAGCGCCTCGAGTAAAGCCTTGGCACCCTCCACTTCGCTGCCCTTGTTCCCAACTTGATGTTGCGCCAGCGCCAGACCGGCCTCGGTGGCAAAGGCGCTGACCAGGTGGATCGGATTGGCGCCCTCGCGCCGCGCGCCGCGCAAGCTCTTGCCGTCGATCGCCACCTGGCCCAAGGTAGGCAGCACCTCGCTGACCCAGTCAGTAAATACGGCCGCGAACACCTTCGGGTCGAGCAGACGAAATACCCGATTGAGCGTGTCATGCGAGGGCACGCCGTTCTTCAGCGCCAGAAAGCGACGCAGCCACGGCGCCTTGAACTCGGCCCAATCGGCGATATCGACGAAAGTCTCGACTTCGGCGAACAGCGCGCAGGTCACGATCACCAGGATCTCCGTCAGGTCATACTCAACGCGACCGCGTCGCGGGTCTTCGATGATCGAAAAGTGTTCCACCAGGTTCCGCGGCATGATCGGCCCAAAAAACCAGAGTGAACGACTGCCAGGGACAATTGAACCTATTAACCCGGCCCAAAATTATCGCACCTATCGTATACTTTTGGCATGGACAAGATTGATGCCAGAAAGCTTGAACCTGCGGCACGCGAGCAACTGCGTCGGACGGTTATTCGACTACTCGCCAGGGGGCACACGCACAGCGCAGTGGCTTCCGAATTAGAGCGTTTTTGATTTAAATATATACATTTGATATTGTTCTCCCAGGTGGATTTGGGAGACATTCATGCAAGCCTATTCACAAGATTTGCGTGACCGAGTACTTCGTGCGCTGGAACGAGGAGAAGGCCCCAGTGCAATTGCCAGG
>JAVBSY010000060.1:0-16638 GCA_031556475.1 Azoarcus sp. | reverse complement strand
CGCGCTGCACGACTTCATCCGCACGCTGGCGATCCCCGCCGCCGACCGCGACCGCCTGTTGGCGATGACGCCGGCGAGCTATATCGGCAAGGCGGTGGAGTTGGCACGCGCCATCTGATTATTTCTCTGTTTTTCGTTCCCGGCTGTCTGGTTCCTCACCGCCGCCGGTGCGGCGCGCAGCCGGTTTTTGACCGCACAAGGATCGACGACCCATGGCTTTTGCCGACAATCTCAAGCAGTTGCCCGGTATTTCGCATCTGGCAGCGATCAATTTGCTCGATGGCGCCGATTCCGTGGTCGCCACGATCGAGAACAAACCCGGGCAGGCCGGTTCGCTTGCGGTCTATAACCACCTGGCGCAACTCTATGGCGCGATCACGCCGGAGGCGGCAAAAAAAGGTTTGGATCTGTATGCCGAGCATACCGAGGATGCAAGACACCATCCAGGCAAGCATCCGAACATCGACCGTTTGATCGGGTTGGTCGAGCGCGGGCAAACCCTGCGCATCAAACAGGTTTTCGCACTGTAGACCATGCGGATTTGCCGTATTGCAGCCTTGGGTGGCGGCTTTGCAATGCAAGACCACCACCCGGGCAGGTAAAACGCGGTTCAGCCGCGAGCCGGGATGAGCAGTTCTGCTTCGCCGGTCAGCACGACGGTTTCGCCAACGTGGCATTCGGTCAGAAAAGTGGCGCGGCGTTTCGCGGCGTTGAGCGATTGCAGGGTAACGCGCGCTACGACGGTATCGCCGATCTTGACTGGCGCCTTGAACTTGAGGTTCTGGCTGAGGTAGATCGCGCCCGGACCGGGAAGCTTGGTGCCGAAAACGGTCGAAATGAAGGACGCCGCCAGCATGCCATGCGCGATGCGCCCGCCGAACATCGTGTTCGCGGCGAACTCCGCGTCGAGGTGGACCGGATTGGTGTCGCCGGAGACCCCCGCAAACATCAGGATGTCGGCTTCGCCGACGGTGCGCGCATAGCTGGCGCTCATGCCCTCGGATAGATCTTCCAGATAGAGGTTGTACGACTCGGAAAAGTCGCGATGGGCTGCTTTGGTCATGTCTTTTTCCTGTAGTGAGCGTAGCGGTTGGTGTGATGCCTGATGCGGCGCTTGGCATGGGTCCGCGGTTGCGCTGCAGCAGAGTAGGAAGGAAACATGATGACATCGACGCCTCGGCGCGTCGATTGTTTCGTCAGGGTTGGCTGGTACCCTTTTTGGGTAATACGATTGCGTCGAGAACCCTCCCCCGCATTTCATCGGTGCTATAAGAATCAATGGGAAAGTAAGGAATCAGTGTTCCGTCGTTATCGAATCGATGGCAATGATTCAAGGCTCGTGACCAGTTTAACGCTGTTGTTTTCGCCGTTCGAGTAATGTGACTTCATCGGAAATCGACGCAGGCGGCGCAGGCGGGTCTTCCAAAAGAAGGGCGCGCAGTTTTGCGGTGCAACGAGGGTCACGGCTTTGAAGATCGTATTCAGACATTATTTCCCGTCGCATACGCTGCAGCAGATACTGTTCGACGCTTTTCTGCTGTTCATGGCAGTCATGCTCGCGGTGTTCCTGCAGCTTCAGTCGGACGCGATCCAGTGGCAACTGGTGGTGCCGTCGGCGTTGTTGTTTGCTGTGACGATGGTGGTGCTGAATTCCGCGATGGGTCTGTACAGGCCGGTGGTACAAAGCTCCCATCGGGATGCCTTCGTCCGCGTGCTGCTTTCGATTCTGGTCAGCGTGCCGGTTGCCTACGGCATATTCGGATTGTTGCCGTGGGCGGGGTTTACGTCCGAGGCGATGCAGATTTCCATCGTGTTGCTGCTCGGGTTCGTGCTCGCCATGCGTGGATTGGTGAACCGGAGGCGCGCGGCGGCATTGTTTACTTCCCGCGTGCTCGTCATCGGTACGGGCGACGATGCGTTGGCCGTGCAGCGGACCTTGTTGTCCCCGCAGCAGGGTGGAGCGGGCGTCGTCGGCTTTTTCTCGCCGGGCGGCGAGGAGCCGGTCGAGGTCGATCAGAGCCGGGTGATCAGTGGCATGGGTCTGGTCGAAGCCGTGCGCAAGTATCGGGTCGATGAAGTGATCGTCGCCTTGCGCGAACGTCGCGGCGGGGTCATGCCGCTGCGCGAATTGCTCGATTGCAAGCTGTCCGGTATTCGTGTTCTGGATCTGTCCTCGTTTTTCGAGCGAGTCCAGGGGCAGGTCCGCGTCGACTCCCTGCGCGCGAGCTGGCTGATTTACGGCGACGGTTTTCGGCAGGGAATCGGGCGGACGGTGGTGAAGCGCTGTTTCGATCTCGTCGCGGCACTGGCACTGTTGGTCGTTGCGCTGCCGATCATGCTGGTGGCGGCCTTGTTGATCCTGATCGAAGATGGCGGCCCCGTGTTGTATCGGCAGGAGCGCGTCGGCTTGGGCGGGCGGATTTTCCGTGTCACCAAGTTCCGCAGTATGCGCACGGATGCGGAAAAGGACGGCAAGCCACGTTGGGCGTCTTCGAACGACGACAGGGTGACGCGAGTGGGGCGGATCATCCGTAAGACGCGCATCGATGAACTGCCGCAATTGTTCAATGTGATCGTCGGCTCCATGAGCCTCGTCGGTCCGCGTCCCGAACGGCCTTACTTTGTCGATCAGTTGGGGAGGGAGGTGCCGTTCTACGGCGTACGGCATTGTGTTAAACCAGGCTTGACCGGATGGGCGCAAGTGCGTTACCAGTACGGGGCGTCGGTCGACGATGCGGTCCAGAAGCTGCAGTACGACCTCTACTACGTCAAGAACCATACTTTGGTGCTCGATACGCTCATCCTGTTCGAAACGGTGAGGGTTGTGCTGACCGGTGAGGGTGCGCATTGACGCTTGATTGAGATTCGCGGCCGCCGACGCGTTTTCGGTTCTTGTGCTGAATTGGAAGAATTGAGGGCGGCGTGTTGGAAGTTGCGATCTGGGGTTACGGGCTGGCGGCGCTCATTTATGCGTGCTTCGGGGCCTATCTTTTTTTCGCCTGGCGTGGAGGCAAGCCTGGCGGCTGGCTGCTTTTGGCCGTCGCAACGAGTTGCGCCTGGGTCGTAGCCGGTAGCCTGTTTGCCCGTTCGCCGCTGGAAGCGAGTTTGTTTTATGCCGAGCAGGCGCTGGACATTCTTCGTGGCGCCGCATGGTATGCGTTCGTCTTGATTCTTCTTGCACCGCTTGGCGGCCGTCTTGTGCGCTGGCCGCTGGTGGTTGCAGTCCTGATCGTCATCGCCCAGATCGTCGCGCGCGTGTTCAGCGCGAGCGATCTGCTGCCGCCCGAGATCATTGCCCGGTGGGTTTTCGCGGCATCGCTGGCCCATGCCGTATTTGGCCTGGTGCTGGTCGAGCAGCTTTACCGCAGCCTGCCCGCGGGATCGCGCTGGGGGCTCAAGCCGCTTTGCCTGGCCTTGGGGGCGGGATTCGTCTTCGAGCTTTATTTCTTTGCCGACGGCCTGTTGTTCGGGCGTCTCGACTCGGATGTGTGGGCCGTGCGAGGTGTCGTCCATGCGTTGCTGATGCCCTTGATCGCGTTATCCGGCGCACGCAATCCGGCCTGGACCTTGCGCATGTCGATGTCGCGTGAGATGGTCTTCCATTCCACGGCCCTGGCCGTTGCCGGCCTGTATCTGCTGGTGATCGCGGCGGCAGGCTATTACGTTCGCTATTTCGGCGGAGACTGGGGCCGTGCGCTGCAACTGACGCTGCTGTTCGCGGGTTTGCTGCTGCTTGGTGTTTTCGTCTTTTCCGGTGCGCAGCGTGCGAGGCTGCGGATTTTCATCAGCAAGCACTTATTCTCCTATCGCTACGATTACCGCAGCGAGTGGCTGAGATTTACGCGGGCGCTGTCGTCGGCGGGGCAAAGGCTGGATCTTGGGCAGTCGGTCATCAAGGCACTTTCCGATCTGGTTGAAAGCCCCGGCGGGGGCTTGTGGTTGCATGATGCGGATGGGCGCTATGCGTTGCGTGCGCGCCTCAACCATCCCGCGTCCGAGGCGAAGGAGCCGGGGCAGGGCGCGCTGTGTCGTTTCCTGGCCGAGAAGGAATGGGTGATCGACCTGGAGCAATACCGGCGCAGCCCTGTTACCTATGAAGGCCTGGTGTTGCCGGAATGGCTGTCCGTACTGCCCGATGCCTGGCTGGTGCTGCCACTGAAAAGCCCGGGAGAATTGGTGGGGTTCGTGGTGCTCAACGCGCCGCGCGCACGCTTCGAAATCGATTGGGAGGTGCTCGATCTGCTGAAGACGGCGCAGCGTCAGGCGGCAAGCTATCTGGAGCGGATGCTGGCGGCCGAAGCGCTGCTGGAGGCGCGCAAGTTCGAGTCGTTCAACCGCATGTCGGCTTTTGTCGTACACGATTTGAAGAATCTCGTCGCTCAATTGTCGCTCATGCTCAAAAATGCGGAGCGACACCGTCATAATCCCGCCTTTCAGGACGATATGCTGGAAACGGTTGCCCATGTCGAATCGCGGATGCGTGGCCTGATGGTGCAGCTACAGGAAAAGCGCTCGATCGATCCGCCACGCGTGGTCGATGTGCCGAGTCTGGTCGAGCGTGTCCGCCAGACCAAACGGGCGCTGCTGCCGGCGGTGACCGTGCATGACGAGATCGTCGGTCCGGCTGCGGTGCTGGCGCATGCCGAGCGGCTCGAAAGAGTCATGGGGCATTTGGTGCAAAACGCTATCGACGCAACACCGGAGGATGGTAATGTTTCCATTTCCCTCTGCAACGGTGATGCGGATCGGATTCGCATCGCCGTCACGGATACGGGTTGCGGCATGTCGGCGGCTTTTTTGCGCGAGCGCTTGTCCAAACCGTTTCAGACGACCAAAGAGAGCGGGATGGGAATCGGCGTGTATGAGACGCGGCAGTATGTGAGTGAACTGGGTGGTTCGATCCAGTTCGAAAGCGAAGAAGGGAAGGGGACGCGGGTGATGATCGAGTTGCCCGTCGTGACCCGGATCGACACTGGCGTGGAACAACTGGGAGCGCAGCAGCATTATGGCTGACGAGCGGCGTACGCTTCTTATCATCGAGGACGATCTGGCGCTGCAGAAACAGATGCGCTGGGCTTTTGACGCTTTTGAAACCATCGTTGCGGACGACAGGGAAACGGCGATCGCGCAGTTGCGCCGCTACGAACCGGCGGTCGTCACCATGGATCTGGGGCTGCCGCCGACACCGGACGATACCGCCGAGGGTTTCAGGCTTCTGGGCGAAATGCTCGCGCTTGCGCCGGATACGCGCGTGATCGTGCTTACCGGTCAGCATGACCGCGAAAACGCGGTGCGCGCCGTGGGGATGGGGGCATACGATTTTTTCGCCAAGCCCTTCGAACCCGATCTGCTCAGCCTGACCATCGAACGCGCTTTCCGGCTCTACGATCTGCAACGCGAGAATGTGCGCCTGAAGGAGCAGCAGGGCAGCGCGCTGGCCGGCTTGCTGACGCGCGACCCCGCGATGCTGAAGGTGTGCCGGACGATCGAGAAGGTTGCGTCGGCTTCGGTGACGGTGGCGCTGTTCGGCGAGAGCGGTACCGGCAAGGAAATTCTCGCGCGTGCGCTGCATGCCTTGTCACCCCGTGCCAAGGAGCGTTTCGTTGCCATCAACTGTGCGGCGATCCCCGAGAACCTGCTCGAAAGCGAACTGTTCGGCTACGAAAAAGGCGCATTTACCGGTGCGGCCAAGCAGACGACGGGCAAAATCGAGACGGCACACAAAGGGACCTTGTTCCTCGATGAAATCGGCGATTTGCCGATGCCGCTCCAGGCCAAGTTGCTGCGCTTCCTGCAGGAACGCGTGATCGAGCGCGTTGGCGGGCGGGAGGAAATTCCCGTGAATGTGCGCGTGGTCTGCGCGACCCACCGGGATCTCAAGGCGCAGATCCAGGCTGGCGCGTTCCGCGAGGATTTGTATTATCGCCTGGCCGAAATCGTCGTCGATATTCCCGCGCTGCGCGAGCGCGACGGCGACGCGACGCTGCTTGCCCATGCGTTCGTGCAGCGGTTTTGCAAGGACAACGGCCGCAGTGTGCTGCACCTTGCGGAAGATGCGCTGACCGCGATCGAAACGCATGCGTGGCCGGGCAACGTGCGGGAATTGGAAAACTGCCTCAAGCGCGCGGTCATCATGGCCGAGGGAAGTCGCATCCGCGCGGAGGATCTCGGCCTCGATGCGGTCGAGGAGAATCTCGATCGCCTCAATCTGCGCCAGGTGCGCGATGAGGCCGAGCGCAGTGTAGTCGTCCGCGTGTTGTCGCGGACCAACGGAAATATTGCCAAGGCGGCCGAAGTATTGGGTATCAGCCGGCCGTCCTTGTACGACTTGATGAATCGTTTTGGATTGAAGAAGGAGTATTGAGCGTGTCCGCACCGTTCCGTCATCGCCGCTTGCCGGCTCCGTGGCGCCGTGCCGCCCGTGGCGCCGCCGTAGCCTGTCTGTCCGCCGCCTTGCTTGCCGCGTGCAGCAAGAACCCGGACGACATGGTCGCCTCCGCCAAGAGTTATCTGGCCAAGCAAGACCTCAATGCCGCCAGCATCCAGCTCAAGAACGCGTTGCTGGAAAAAACCGACTTGGCCGAAGCGCGCTTTCTGCTGGGTAAGATCCACCTTGCGCAAGGCGATGCGCCGAGTGCGGTGAAAGAATTGCAGCGTGCCGCCGACCTGGGCTATTCGACGGAGGAAATCACGCCACTGCTGGCGCGGGCACTGGTGCTGACGGGCGAATTCGACCGTGTGCTGAAAGAGTTCGCCGACAAGAAACTGGCCGACCCCGCCGAGCAGGCGAACCTGCTGACCGCCGTCGGCGAAGCCAACCTGGCGAAGGCGAACCTGGCGGGTGCCAGGGCGGCATACGAGGCGGCGCTGAAGGCGAATGCCGACAACCGCCTGGCGCGTGTCGGTCTGGGGCAGGTGAAGCTGTTCAGTGGCGATTTCGCCGGCGCGCAGGCCGAGGCCGAAGCGGTGGTGGCCGCGGCGCCCGAAGTGGCGGAGGCGCAGAGCCTGCTGGCGAACGTACTGTTGGTCCAGAACAAGTCCGATCAGGCGGTGGCCGCGCTCGAGGCCGCGGTGAAGGCGCAGCCCGCGATTCCCGGTTATCAGTTCCGGCTGGTTTCCGTGCTGCTCAGCCAGAACAAGCTCGATCTGGCCACGGAAAAACTGCAGGCCTTGACCAAGCTCGCGCCGAACCTGCCCTCGACAAAATACCTGCAGGCCTTCGTCGATTTCCGTAACGACCGTCTGCCCGAAGCGCGTGCCAACCTCGAACAGGTCCTGAAGGCCACGCCTGCCTACCTGCCGGCGCAGTTGCTGATGGGCTCCATCATGGTGAAGCAGAACGAGTTCATTCTCGCTCGCTCATATCTGGACAAGGTGCTCGAGCGCGCACCGAACCAGAGCATGGCCCGCCGCCTGCTGGTCATGTCCTATATGGGCAGCGGCGAACCGGCACGTGCGCTGGAGGCCATTCAGCCCTTGCTCCAGGCGACGCCGAACGACCCCGCGCTGCTCGGGCTGGCCGGGCAGGTCTACATGGAAAACGGGGATTTCGACAAGGCCGAGAGCTATCTGGCCAAGGTGGTGGCGATGTCGCCGGCCGATGCGCAGGCACGGATGCGCCTGGGTGTGGCGAAGCTGGCCGGTGGCGACACGACGGGCGCGTTCTCCGATCTCGAAGCCGCATCGGGTCTGGACGACAAGGCGGTGCAGGCCGATCTCGCGCTGGCGCTCACCTACCTTCGCCGTGGTGAGTTCGACAAGGCGCTCGATGCCCAGCAGCAGTTGGAGCGCAAGCAGCCGAACAGTGCGCAGACCTACAGCCTCAAGGGCGGCATTTTGTCGGCCAAGGAGGATAAGGCCGGGGCGCGGGCCGCTTTTGAGAAAGCCTTGTCGCTGCAGCCCGATTTCTTGCCCGCGGCCTTGAATCTGGCCCGGCTCGATCTGCAGGAAAAACGTCCGGCGGACGCCAAGGGCCGCTTCGAGTCGATCATCAAGCGCAACCCGAACAATGCCGATGCACTGCTTGCCCTGGCCGATGTGCAGAGCCGCACGGGTGCGCCGTCCGACCAGGTGCAGGCGACGCTGGAACGTGCCGTGGCGGCCACGCCGACGGCCTTGCCGCCGCGGCTCGCGCTGATCCAGCATTTCCTGCGCTACGGCGAAGCAGGCAAGGCGCTCGGCGTGGCGCAGGCCGCGGTGACGACGAATCCAGGTGATGCACGTGCGGTCAGTGTGCTGGCGCGCACGCAGATGGCCACGGGCGATCACCAGCAAGCCATTTCGTCGTTCAACAAAGTGGTGGCGATGCAGCCGCAGTCGGCGGCGGCGTTGATCGATCTGTCCGATGCGCAACGCCAGCTCAACGACCTGAACGGTGCCGAGCAGAGCCTGCGCAAGGCTTTGTCGTTGCAAGCCGATTCGCTGGAGGTCCAGCAGCGGCTGGTCGACGTGAAGATGGCCCGCAACGATGCCACCGAGGCGTTGAAGTTGGCGCGGAACATGCAGCAGCAGCACCCCGATATGCCTATTGGTTACGTATCGGAAGGCGATATCCAGTCCGTCGGGGCGAAGTGGAACGATGCCGTCGCCGCTTATCGCAAGGCCTTCGAGCGGGCCAAGGTGCCGGGGGTTTTCAGCAAGCTGCATTCGGCGCTGGTGCGCTCCGGCAAAAAGGATGAGGCCGACAGGCTGGCGCAGGATTGGCTGCGCACGCAGCCGAAGGATGCGCTCGGGCGGACTTATCTGGCCGAAGTGGCAATGGCCGAAAAACGCTATGCCGATGCCGCGAGCATGTTCAGGAGCATTCTCGAATTCGCGCCCGACAACGCGTTGATCCTGAACAACCTCGCCTGGGTCAGCAGCCAGATGAAAGATCCGAAAGCGCAAAGCTATGCCGAACAAGCGCTGGCGATTCAGCCGGACAACGCGGTCGTGCTCGATACGCTCGGCATGATCGAAGTCGAACAGGGCCAGACGGACAAGGGCGTGGCGCATCTCGTGAGGGCGGTATCGCTTGCGCCGGATGTGCCGCAACTGCGTCTCAACCTGGCGAAAACCTATGCCAAGCTCGGACGCAAGGACGATGCGCGCAAGGAACTGAACGTCCTCGTGCCCAAGCTCAGGGAGGGCACGCCCTTGCATGCAGAGGCATCGTCGCTGCTCAAATCGCTGTGAGCGTGTTGTGAACGCCATGAATGTTGCAAGTTTTCAATTGAAATGCATCGTGCCGATGCGTAAGGATTTGTCGCTATGACCACCGTCGCTGTCGTTGGCCTTGGTTATGTGGGGTTGCCGCTCGCGGTCGAGTTCGGCAAGAAGTTCAAGACCCTGGGGTTCGATCTGTCGGCGGAGAAAGTGGCGGCTTACCGTTCCGGCATCGATCCGACCGGCGAAGTCGATTCGACCGATCTGCGCGCGGCCACCCAGCTCTCCTGCCATACCGACCCCGCTGTGCTGGCCGAGGCGGATTTCATCGTCGTCGCGGTGCCTACGCCGGTCGATGACGCGCATCAGCCGGATTTCACGCCGCTGGTGAAGTCGTCCGAAACGGTGGGGCGCAACCTCAAGCGCGGTGCGGTCGTGGTGTACGAATCCACCGTTTATCCGGGTGCGACCGAGGAGGTATGCATTCCTATCCTCGAACGCGAATCGGGCTTGAAGTGGAAGCGCGATTTCTTCGTCGGCTATTCACCCGAACGGATCAATCCGGGCGATAAGGAGCGTACCGTCACGCGTATCGTCAAGGTCGTGTCGGGCGATACGCCGGAGACACTGGAGACGGTCAGCCGTGTCTATGGCGCGGTGATTACCGCTGGCGTCTATCCGGCCAGTTCGATCAAGGTGGCCGAAGCGGCAAAGGTGATCGAGAACACCCAGCGTGATCTCAACATCGCGTTGATGAACGAGTTGTCGGTGATCTTTCACAAGATCGGCATCGATACGCTGGAAGTGCTCAAGGCGGCCGGTACCAAGTGGAATTTTCTGCCTTTCCGTCCGGGGCTGGTCGGTGGCCATTGCATCGGCGTCGATCCGTACTACCTGACACACAAGGCGGAAATGCTCGGTTACCACCCCGAAGTGATCCTTGCCGGGCGGCGCATCAACGACGGCATGGGCAAATTCGTGGCGGAGCAGACCGTCAAACAGATGATCGTCGCCGGCTCCAGCATCAAGGGCGCGAACGTTGTCGTGCTCGGGCTGACCTTCAAGGAGAATTGCCCCGACCTGCGCAACAGCAAGGTGATCGACGTCATTCGCGAACTCGAAAGCTATGGCTGCCGCGTCCATGTCCATGATCCGGTCGCCGAGGCCGATGAGGCGGTACACGAATACGGCGTGCGGCTTGTCGCCTGGGACGACCTGCCGGCAGCCGATGCGATCGTTGCGGCGGTTGCGCATCGCCAGTATGTCGAGATGCCGTTGCCCGAACTGCTTGCCAGGCTCGTGCCGGGTGGCGTGTTCTGCGACGTCAAGTCGCAGTACGACCCGGCGGAGCTTGCGGCGGCCGGGGCAAAGGTCTGGCGGCTCTGAAACGTGTTGGCATGTGTGAAACCAAGGCCGTGAAGGCGGATATGCGAATCCGGCGCTTTGGCCGTGCGCTGTTTGCCGCGGGCATCATCGTCGTAAGCGCGGCGATTGCGGGAGGGCCGGCGCGTGCGGCCAATACCGCCGAAACCGATCCCGCCGTGGCTGCCGCGTTCGCCCAGCAAGCGCGCTACCTTGCCGAACAGGCCCTGGCTTACGAGCACGGCGAAGGCATGCCCCGCGATCCGGCTCGCGCTGCCGTTCTTTACTGCGAAGCGGCCCGTTTGGGCGATGTCGGCGCAATGTATGCCCTCGGCTGGATGTACGCCAACGGCCGTGGTCTGGCGCGTAATGACGAATATGCCGGCACGCTGTTCGCGATGGCGGCTGTTCTCGGCGACGAACAGGCGGCGCGCATGCAGCGTTACACTGGCGACTACACCGGGGCGGTGCCTGAGTGTCTGGTTGCGCGTCCCACGGACGAGCCGCAGGTGGACGACATCATCAACGCCATTCCGGAGGAAAAACGGCGTATCGCACGCCTGCTCGTTGCGCGCGCACCGGAATACGGCATCCATCCCCGCCTGGCCTTGGCGATTGCGCTGGCCGAATCAAACCTCGAGCCGACGGCGCTGTCGCCCAAGAACGCGATGGGCGTGATGCAGTTGATTCCCGAGACGGCGGAGCGCTTCAACGTCCGCAAGCCCTACGACCCCGAGGAAAACATCAAGGGCGGCCTGGCTTACCTGCGCTGGCTGCTGGCCTATTTCCGTGGCGATGTCGCGCATGCCGCCGCCGGGTACAACGCTGGTGAAGGTACGGTGGACCGTTATGGCGGCGTACCGCCCTATCCCGAAACGCGCCAATACGTCCAGCGAATTCTCGCCCTGGTGCACAACCGCCTGCATTCTTACGACAGCCGCGTCGTCGACCCCGGCCCGGTACTGCCGACGTTGCAGCTTTCGAGCAAGGAGTGAGGCCGATGGGCAGCCGTCTTGTTTTCTCGTCCCCCATGTTTCGGGGAGTGCTCATCCTCCTGTCATGCCTGGGCTTGCTGGCGGTAGCGCCCGCACGGGCCGATCTGGTGCAGACCTTGCCGCGCATCAAGCCGTCCGTGGTCGCGGTCGGCACTTACCAGCGCACGCGCAGCCCGGCGTTCCGGTTTTTCGGTACCGGTTTCGTCGTTGGCAATGGCCGGCTGGTGGTGACGAATTTCCACGTTCTGCCAGGCAAACTCGCCACCGAGCAGCTTGAAAACCTCGTTGTCGTCGTGCCGGGCGAAAACAACGACGGCAACGTGCGCGCCGCTGTGCGAGTGGCGGCCGATCCCAATACCGACCTGGCGGTGCTGAGGTTGGAGGGCGGTGCGCCTTTGCCTGCGCTGCAACTGGCGGCGGATGCGCCGGTGCATGAAGGGCAGTCGGTTGCCTTTACCGGTTTCCCGATCGGCAATGTGCTGGGTATGACGCCGGTGACGCATCGCGGCATCGTCTCGGCGATCACGCCAATCGGCATTCCCCAGGCCAATTCGCGCAACCTCAATCCGGTACTGGTGCGCCGCCTGGCGGGTGACGTCTTCCGCGTCTATCAACTGGACGCGACGGCGTATCCCGGCAACAGCGGCAGCCCCCTGTTCGACCCGGACAGCGGCGAAGTACTGGGCGTCATCAACATGGTGTTCGTCAAATCGACGAAGGAAAGCGTGCTGAGCGATCCGTCAGGCATCAGTTACGCGATTCCGGTCGCGCATTTGCGCGCCCTGCTCTCGGGTATTCAGTAGCCTGATCCCCGCGCGCCGATGAAGGCGCGCGTCCTGAGTGGCGAAGGCAGGGAGGAGGGGCTCAGTCGTTCAATTGCTCGTCGGCGATGTATTTCGTGCCGCCCCAGTTCGCCTGCATGAGCACGCCGGAGTCGGTGAGCTGGTAGATCGACAGATAGGGTGTGAACGAGGTCGAGTCGTCGAGCGATTGGCCCTTGCCACCGGGTTTGAAAGTGGCATTGCCCTGGGCGCTGACATCGACGCCGAGTTTGGCGAACTGATCGAATACGGTATCGTTTTTGAAGACCATCACCTGCCGGTAGTTGACGTAACCCAGGCCGGGACCCGTGCCCAGGCGCAGCATGCGGATGAAGGTTTCCTTGCCGTTGCGCTTGTCGACCAGCAGGCCGTGCCCGCTGGCCTCCACGAGCATGATGAGGTTGATGCCACTCGTGTCGATGACCGCATAGCCGGTGGCTTTTGCGATTTCCTCGCGTGCGGTGGGATTCTGGAGGTACAGATCCTGCAGCGCCTGATCGCGCATCGTCAGGATTTTCTGCCGTGCTTCCTCGCGTTCGTCCGGTGTCAGTGTGGTGGTGGCGTTCGGATCGCCGGATGCTGTCTGGGTGCCTGCCGACATGCAGCCACCGAGCATCAACAACAACGGAACGCCAAGAGCCAGAGCGATTTTCGCGAGGGGGGGCTGTTTCACGGTAGCAATCTCCTGCGTGTTTTCAGATAGGCGGATGTGCGCCGGCCGGTGCTGCGCAGAGGGATAACAATACCACTCTTGGCTCCGCCGCTGGCCGGTTCGCGCGCTTGGGCGGTGCGTTCGGCCCAGCGTGCATGCAGGCTGATGGCGGTATGGCCGGTGTTGGCTTCGAAAAGATGCAGGCCGAGCAGGAGCAGGGCGATACCGCCGAAAAACGTCGAGGCGATGCCAAGGAAGAAGGGAAAGGTCGATTCCATGCCGTGCTCCTTACGTACTCGTTTGCAGTCACCGTGGATGGGGGCGGCGACAGGAGCGTTCAGGTTAGGAGGTGAGTCGGCATGGAGAAATAAGGTTTTTCCCTTTTTAGGGTTTCCCCTTGGCGATGGAGAGCGCCTTGCGGTGCGGTGCCCCCGTGCGGAAACACTGGGGGCACCAGGCGCAGGGAATCAGACTTCCAGATGCGAGTACAGCGCGGTGGACAGGTAACGCTCGCCGAAGGAGGGAATGACGACGACGATGAGCTTGCCCTTGTTCTCCGGCCGGCGGGCGATTTCCAGCGCCGCATGTACCGCCGCGCCGGAGGATATGCCGACGAGCAGTCCCTCCTCGGCGGCCAGACGGCGCGCGACGGTGAATGCGTCATCGTTGGCGACCTTGAACACTTCGTCGTAGATCGCGGTATTGAGGATCGCCGGTACGAAGCCGGCACCGATGCCCTGGATCGGATGCGGCCCTTTCTGCCCGCCCGACAATACCGGGCTGGCAGCCGGTTCCACTGCGACGATGCGCACGCCGGGCCGGCGAGCCTTGAACACCTCGCCCACGCCGGTGATGGTGCCGCCGGTGCCGACGCCGGAGACGAAAATGTCCATTTTGCCGTCGGTGTCGCGCCAGATTTCCTCCGCCGTGGTGTTGCGGTGGATTTCCGGGTTGGCCGGGTTCTCGAACTGCTGCGGGATGAAGTAGCGCGGGTCGGATTCGGCCAGGGCCTTGGCCCGGTTTATCGCACCCGTCATGCCTTCCGGGCCGGGAGTCAGGATCAGTTCGGCGCCATAGGCCTTGAGCAGCAGGCGGCGCTCGCGGCTCATCGTTTCCGGCATGGTGAAGGCGCATTTGTAGCCGCGCGCGGCGCACACCATCGCCAACCCGATGCCGGTGTTGCCCGAGGTCGGCTCGAGAACGATCGTGTCGGCCTTGATCTTGCCGGCCTTCTCGGCGGCGTCGATCATCGATACGGCGATGCGGTCCTTGACGCTGTGGGCCGGGTTGAAGGATTCCAGCTTCAGCGCGATGGTGGCGTCGATGCCTTGTGCAAGGCGGTTCAGGCGCACCAGCGGCGTATTGCCGATCAGTGCGGTGATGTCGTTGGCGATGTTCATGCGGGCGATCTCCTGTTGTTGTGCTTTCCGGTCTTTCGATTTTAGAAGGGGGCACCCGGGGCGGTTAAGCACTCGGATGCATAAGCTCAGAATTTACGGCCCCGGCGTATGGCCCCGGTGCTCCGTGCCGCGCCCTCCGTGCCGCGCCCTTCGGGCATACCCGTTTCGGGCAGGCTCCGGAGTGATCCGGAAAACCTGCGGCGATGACATCGTGCCTGAATCGTGCTCGATTCTGGCGGCCGATTTTCGGTCGTCGGCATAAACCCGCATTGCCAGAAACCCGTATTGCGGCCGAAAAATCCGCCGTGACATGATCGGTGCAAAAGCAATGGCATGAGGCGGGCATGCCGGGTGGCAAACTGCATCGAAAAGTCCGTCCCGTCAAGCCTGCATCAAGTCTTTTTCATCTGAGCCTTTTTCATCAATGCCTGCCTTGGCCAGCGGTCGCATGGGGAATCCGACTGCGCCGCTGTGACCATCGTAGCCGCGAAAACCACGCCCCACGAGAGGGATGGAGGAGAAATGAGTCTTGCTGTCCGCATGGCGGGTTCGATGCCTCTCCTCTGTGCTGCCGGCACCTTGCGGGCCGAGAGCGTACCCGCGCGCTACAACCTGCAGGCGCCGGTCAGCGGCATTGCCGCGCAGATCTACGACATGCACACGATGATGCTGGTGATCTGCCTGCTGATCTTCATCGGCGTGTTCGGCGTCATGTTCTGGGCGGTGATCCGCCATCGCAAGTCCCGTGGCGCGGTAGCGGCGAATTTCCATGAGAACACTGCGGTCGAGATCGCGTGGACCGTCGTGCCGGTGCTGATTCTGCTCGGCATGGCATGGCCGGCGACGAAGACGGTGATCGCGATGAAGGATACGAGCGAGGCCGATCTCACCATCAAGGCCACTGGCTATCAGTGGAAATGGGGCTACGACTATCTACAGGGCGAAGGCGAGGGTATTCGCCTGTTGTCCAATTTATCCACGCCGCGTGCGCAGATCGAGGGCAGCGAAGCCAAGGGCGTGAACTACCTGCTTGAAACCAGCGAGCCGCTGGTGGTGCCGGTGGGCAAGAAGGTTCGCATGCTGCTCACCGCCAACGACGTTATCCATGCCTGGTGGGTACCGGCTTTCGGCGTCAAGCAGGACGCCATCCCCGGCTTCATCCGGGATGCCTGGTTCAGCGCCGACAAGGAGGGTGTGTATCGGGGCAACTGCGCGGAGTTGTGCGGGCGCGACCACGGCTTCATGCCGATCGAGGTGCATGTGGTGTCGGCGGCGCAATACACCGCCTGGGTGTCCGAGCACCAGGCGAAGAGCGCAGGCGCGGCGGTGGATGAAGCGCGCACGTGGAAGCTGGAGGAATTGGTCGAGCGCGGCGCCAAGGTGTTCGCCACCAATTGCGTGGTCTGCCATCAGGCGGACGGCAAGGGTTTGCCACCGGCGTTTCCGCCGCTGGACGGATCGAAAGTGGTGCGCGGCGACAAGGCCGGACAGATCGACGTCGTGCTGCACGGGCGGCCGAACACGGCGATGGCGCCTTTCGGGCAGTTGCTGCCGGATACGGATATTGCCGCCGTCATCACCTACACCCGCAACAACTGGAGCAACCACAGCGGCGAGGCGGTGCAGCCGGCGGACGTCAAAGCCGGGCGCGACAAGAAGTAAGGCCGTCAGTAACGCAACGCCGCAAAGGAGAACGCCACATGGCCGCCATCACCCCCGATCAATTGCATGACCACCACCCGGCGCCGTCGGGTCTGATGCGTTGGGTGACGACCACCAACCACAAGGATATCGGCACGCTGTACCTGATTTTCAGCCTGGTGATGTTCCTGTCCGGCGGCGTCATGGCGCTGACGATCCGTGCCGAGCTGTTCCAGCCCGGCCTGCAGGTGGTGAAACCGGAACTGTTCAATCAACTCACGACGATGCACGGCCTGGTGATGGTGTTCGGCGCGATCATGCCGGCCTTCGTCGGCTTCGCCAACTGGCAGATTCCGCTGATGATCGGCGCCAGCGACATGGCCTTCGCGCGCATGAACAACTGGAGCTTCTGGCTGCTGCCGCCGGCGGCGATTCTGCTGCTCGGATCCTTTTTCGCCCCCGGCGGCGCGCCCGGCACGGGTTGGACGATGTACGCGCCGCTGTCCGTGCAGATGGGCATGGGCATGGATATGGCGATCTTCGCCATTCACATCATGGGTGTGAGTTCGATCATGGGTGCGATCAACATCGTCGTCACCGTGCTCAACATGCGCACGCCCGGC
>JAVBSY010000008.1:0-157079 GCA_031556475.1 Azoarcus sp. | reverse complement strand
ATGGCCTGCTCCAATTGATACAAGTCGGTCGTTCCCTTGACCAGCCAGCCTTCGGCATCCTTGAGGATATCCGGCGTTTCGTCCGCATCCGGGAAATCTCCTGCGATGGCTTCAAGGATGTCATGAGGGGTGACAAGCCCTTGTACCGATCCATATTCGTCGATCAGCACCACCAGACTGCCTTTCGCCTCGCGCAGCCGCTGCAAGAGTTGCATGTTGTCGATTTGGTCGGGCACGAGAAGAGGAGGGTGCTTGCGGGCGAACGATTCGATATCGTCCCCCTGATCAATGACCACGAGCAGTTCTTTCGCGCGAACCACGCCAATCACCATGTCGAGGGAGCCATGGCAGATAGGGAAGAGACTGTGAGGCGATTCCAGTAGCTGTTTCTTGAGCACGGTCGAATCCACCGTGCTGTCCAGCCACGAGATATCGCTGCGTGGCGTCATGATTCGTCTGACGGAACGCTCGGCCAGGGTCAATACGCCCGTGATCATCTGCCGCTCTTCTTTGGCGAAAGCGTCGCGAGGTTCTGTGACGGATATTGATTTGTTCGCGTTGTCGGTGGCGTTCTCTTCCAGCGTTTTTGCACCTCCCATCAGACGCAGGATTGCTTCGGCAGTCCGATCCCTGAAGGGTTGCCGCGCTTCGTTCAGCCGCAGATTCCGCTGCAGCATCTGATTGAACACCTCGATAAGTATGGAGAATCCGATCGCAGCGTAGAGGTATCCCTTTGGAACGTGCAGGCCAAAACCGTCCGTGATCAGGCTGAAGCCGATCATGAGCAGGAAGCTCAGGCACAGGATGACCACTGTCGGGTGGGCGTTCACGAACAGCGTCAAGGGCTTGGAGGCTACCACCATCACAATCATGGCAATGACCACCGCCGCGATCATCACGCCGAGATGATCGACCATGCCCACGGCCGTGATCACCGAGTCGATCGAGAACACGGCATCGAGCACCACTATCTGTGCGATCACGAGCCAAAAGCCCGCATGGACTTTGTTGCTCGAATCCTTGTGGATGGTCCCCTCGAGCCTTTCATGCAGTTCGATCGTTGCCTTGAAAGTAAGAAATAGTCCGCCACCCAGCAAGATCAAATCCTTTCCGGAAAACTCGATCGACCAGATGGTAAAAAGCGGCTGGGTCAGCGTGATGAGCCACGACATTGCGGCAAGCATCGCAATCCGCATCAGAAGCGCCAAAGACAAGCCGATATAACGTGCCCTGTCTTGCAGGCGGCTGGGCAGCTTGTCCGCCAGGATCGCAATGAATACGAGATTGTCGATGCCGAGCACAATCTCCAGAATCACCAACGTAACGAGAGAGACCCAGATACCTGGGTCGAGCAGGAATTCCATGGGTGGCATCCTTATGCGCTAGGGCTGCGGACCCGCAGCGAAAACACTTTTTCGGGTAGCCAGAAAAATGTCGGTAATCCGGGTTGTTGCGCAGAGGGATTTGAGGTACCCCCTGCTGGCACGCTGACGCGGTGCAGACGATGATCGACGGCTGATGGTTGGCGACTTCGAGAATCAGGAATATCCATAGAGAGCCGGGCGCAGCCCGGACGTTCCTCTGTTGCTTTGAAGCTTCTATCCTACTACGGCATAGACACATGCCGCTTGGTAATGAAATGGGATACGTCGGAACGGATCATTGGCGGGATCGTCCAGATGTCGGCATGCAGCTTGTTCGGTGGCTTCCGCTGTTTCCGTCGGAAGCTTCCCCAAACGCCGAATCAGGCTTCTGCCATCGCCATTTTTGCCGCCAAGCGGCGGATTTCTTCCGCGTCGGCGTCGATGACGCGAATGCGCTGGGCGATGAGAAGGCGCGGGTCGGCGGTGACAGCCGGCGCTGTTTCGGGAACGGTGGTTTCTCCCCCGAGCACGAACGCGGCGCCGGTTTCTTGAACGACCGCACGGGTGACGAGATCCTGCGCATCGGCGAGGCATCCTTGTATCGCTTCCCGGTGGTCGCCCGAACGCCCCAGGATTTCGCGCTTTTCGGCCTCGGGTAGGCGTTTCACCAGTACGTGCAGCGCGGCGACGTGGGCGGCGAACAGGTAGTTCGCAGTGATGAAGGACTGTGTGACGGCGACGGCGCGGCGGCGTGTTGCCGGCTCCTGCAACATCCGCCCGAAGGCGCCGGTGACGGCGGCGATGTTGTCGAACATCGCTTTGCGCGCCAGCCGGTAGTCGAAATCGCTGGAGGCGCAGAGCACCGCTTCCACGTAGCGCCGGTTGGCTGCGAGCAGGTCGCGCAGGCGCCGCGGCAGGTCGCGGTATTCCCAACTCGGCAGGATGAAGCTGAACCCGTACGCGAAGAGCGCGCCGACCAGTGTGTCGATCAGGCGTTCGCCGATGGCGAACGGAATTCCTGGATTGAGGAAATGAATCTGCAACAGTGCCATGACGCAAGAAGCGATGGCGGTATAGCGGTATCTGACGACGACGAAGGTTTGAGCCACGACGAGCGAGGCGAACAGCGCCAGCAGCAACGCTGCCGGATGGCGGGTGAATTGCAGCAGGAGCGCGGTGAGCACGCAGCCGGTGAGGTTGCCGAGGATCCGGTCGGTGCGGCGTTGCAGCGTCATGCTGAAGTTGGAACGCATGACGACGGCGATGGTCAGCAGAATCCAGTAGCTGTGCGTGGAATAAGGCAGCAGGTAGGCGACGAGGAAGCCGCAACCCATTGCCAACGTCATACGCAGCGCGTAGCGGAAAAAGGGCGAATCGAGGCGGCAATGTTCGAGGAGAACGCGTGGGCTATAGCTGGCCGGGGTGAGGAACGGCTGCAGGTCGATGCCGGCAGCGACCGCCTCGGGGCACAAGGGTTTCTGTGCGATTTCATGCAGCGATTGGACCAGCACGACACACTGGCTGATGCGCTCGAAAGCCTCCTTGAACGCTTTCAGTGCCGTGATCGCCGCTGCCATTCCCTCCGCCGCTGTTTCCCGTTCCAACCGTTCGATCTCGTAACGCAGTGCGAATATTTCCGCTTTGTAGTTGACCGGATGCGGCGCCTCGCTGTCGCGTAGCGCGGTGTAGGCAACGCGGTCGAGATCGAGCGCCGCCTTGCCGACGAGGTCGCGCAGCAGCATCATCGGATCGGAGCCGCCGTACCATTCCTGGAGCAGTTGGTAATCGGTGTGGCTGGAAAGGACGGACTCGAAAAGATCGAACTGCGCGAGCAGCATCTGCGCCAGTTGCGCTTCGCGCGGCGTGCCGATGCGCCCGAGTACGAAATCGCGTGCGTTCTGCTGTTTGTCCACAACCGCCGCCTGCTGCCGCATCAGCATGCCGTAGCATTCATCGAGCGTGGCATCCTGCCCGTAGAAGCTTGCCTTGACGCGCAGGTATTGCGCCAGTTCGAAACAGCTTTCGGCGAAGGCCTGCTGCCGCGTGCGGAACTCCAACCGCCGCGCAACGGCGAGCGCATACACGAAATACAACATGCCGCCGCCAGCGAAGAGTGCTACCGCCCGGGGTACCTCGGCAAAGGAATGCTCCGGCCCGCCCAGCGTCATGATCATCGCCAGGATTGCCGCAAAGCTGACCGGCATCGCCTTCTTGCCGTAGGCGTTGGCGAGCGCGGTAAAAAAACTCAATACCAGCACGGCGATTCCCAGCGTCCACAGAGAATGCCGCGCGAACCCGACTGCAAGCGTCGCCAGTACACTGAAAACGAGCGCGGCGAGGAGTTCGTAGCGTTTGTGCCGCGCCGGGCTGGGAATGTCGGCGATGCTCACGCACACTGCGCCAGAGGCCATGCCCGCCGTAATCGCCAGATCCCCCCCGCTGGCGAGATAGGCGAGAAAGACGGCACCCATCACGCCACCACCGACCGAAAGGCCGTTATAGAAATGCTGGCTGAAAAGGATCTTCTGCAGCGGAGCGGAAGGCGACGAAGGTGCGGATAGTGACATGGGGCGGCAAAAAATGCGGAATAACCGCATCAGGGTAGAGCCATAGCGTTTTTGATTCAAATTCACACGTTCCCTGCGTGCTTTGCCCATGCCCCATATGCTTGCGCAACTCGTCCGGGCGCAGTTCGTGTGGTGCTGACGAAGATCACGGCGGGTTTGACACGATGCTTCGTGGCTGTGCCAGAAATCATGTCATCCCAATGAAGCTCCTTGTTGGAGGTTCTCGCCGAGAAACGCGCCGGGGGTGTCGAAGTAACGTGCCAGGTGATCCATGAATGCCCTGAAGGCGGGCGAACTGCCTCTGTTGGATGCAAATACTGCATGCACCAGCACTTCTTGCGAGTGCCAGCCTTCGAAAACATGCCGCAATACGCCTTGGGCGAGCGCTCGACGGCAGAGGATTTGTGGCAGTAGCGCGATGCCGACGCCCTCGATTGCCGCCTGGAAGATAACGGTCAGATTACTGGCAGCCAGCCGGGGCTCGAGGTCGATTCGTCTATGTCCTTCCGTGGCGTGCTCCAGTGTCCATGTCAGGGTTTTTGCATTGTCCTTCCGGGTCAGGGTTGGCAGTTTTTTCAGATTGTGAATCGTCGTAGCCATGCCTGGGTGATCTGCGACGAATGCCGGGCTGGCGACAAGGATATCCCGCCTCCGTCCAAGTACACGCAAGTGCAGATCGGAGTCCGGAAGCGGCGACGGCTTCGCGCGAATGGCGATGTCGATGCCTTCCTCGATCAAATCGACATCGCGGTTGATCGCCAACAGGTCGATCTGGACGTCTTCGTGTTTCTTGAGAAATTCCGCGATCAGTGGCGCGAGCAGGGTTTCGGTCATCGTTACCGGTGCGCTGATGGTTAACCTGCCTTTGGGGTGCGCGAGCGAGTCGTCGATCAACTGTTGGGCGAGATCGGCTTGTTCGAGCATCTTGGCGCATTGCGAAGCATATTGCTCTCCAAGCTCGGTGACGGAGAATCGTCGTGACGAGCGGTTCAACAAGCGGATACCGAGCCGGGATTCCAATTCGGCGACGCGCCTGCTGAGTAGCGATTTCGAAATGCCGAGCGCCTTGCCGGCGGCGGTGAATCCCTTGTTTCGGACGACCGCCGAAAAATATGCCATATCGTTTAAATCTTGTTTCATTGTATCGTCCTGTTTTTGAGACGAACAGTTGTTCAATTGCCTATTTTATTTCATTTTCATGACGATTAAGATGGCTCATGCCATGTGCCGAATAAGAAATGCAAAGCAGTGATCAAGGGCAGGAACGACACGTTTGTATGACATCCGTGCCAGTTCGCTCATGGTTGAACGACATATCAGTGTGGAAGGAACGATCATGAGAAAGACAACTTTGTGGATCATCGGCTCGCTCGCATTGGTCGGCCTGGTTTATTCGTCGTCCCCCGGACTGGGTAATTTGCTGAGCGGAGCAGGTTTTTGGGGGTGGCGCGAAGAAATCATGTTGGCGTTTGGAGTCATGGCCTTCGTTTTCATGACTCTGGCAATGGTCATCTCGGTACGTCCGGGTTGGCTCGACCGCACCATGGGGGGACTCGACAAGGCTTACGGTTTGCATAAATGGGCGGGTATTTGTGCGACGATTGCGGCGATTGCGCACTGGCTTGCCGAGAATGGCCCGAAATGGATCGTCTCCTTGGGCTGGATGCCGCATCCAGGCCATCTTGGCGGTGACATCGAACCCGCTCCATGGGAGCGTTTCCTGGTGGAGAGCGGAGGATTCGTCGGCGAATGGGCCTTCTATCTATTGACCATCCTGGTCGTGGTCGCCTTGTTCCAGAGAATTCCTTACCACTGGTTTCGCTATGCGCACCGGATTTTTCCGGTCATCTACATTGCACTGGCATACCATGCGGTCGCGGTTCTGTTCAAAACCTCATGGTGGACGACTCCCGCGGCCTATCTGATTCTGACGCTGGCGCTTGCCGGAACCGTGGCGTCGCTGGTGGCGCTTACCCAGCGAATCGGTGCGTCGCGCAAGGTCGAGGCTATCGTCCATGGTGTAGATCGCCACGACAACGGTATCGTCGATATCGAATTGCGGGTGTGTGGCGATGGTTTTTCGCACCAGGCAGGGCAGTTCGCTTTCGTACGCTTCGGGTTCGGCGATGAGCCACATCCATTCACCATCGCATCATCGGGTGACGATCCGAAGCGGTTGCGTTTCGCGATCAAGGCGCTTGGCGACTTCACCAATACGCTGGGGGAAAAGATCGGCGAAGGGCAAACCGTCGAAGTTGAAGGCCCGTATGGGCAGTTCGGTTTTGACGATGCCAAGGGACATCAAGTCTGGGTTGCAGGTGGTATTGGCGTTACCCCGTTCATGGCGCGCCTTGAAGCGCTGGCGGGTAGAGGTGGCACGAGCGAGCCGGTCGATTTCTGGTACTGCACAAAGAACGACCGGGATGCCGCTTTTCCTGGGCAGCTCGATGCCTTGTGCAAGAAGGCTGGCGTCGTGCTGCATCGCGTCGATGCAGCACGCAAGCAATATTTGAGTGCGGACACGATTCGAGAGTCTGTCGGGGACGTCTCCAGTGTCAAGGTCTGGTTCTGTGGTCCGCAGAGCTTTGCTGAAAGCCTTCTTGCCGGGCTCGTCTGTCTCGGTTTCAGGGACACGGCTTTCCACTACGATCGCTTCAGCATGCGTTGAAAGACGATCCGCCATCCTGACCTGCCTGGATTAATCGAAACAGTTATTCCTTGAGGATGGCGGGTTGCAGTTCCTGGCAGAGTTGCTGCTTGAACTCTGCCGGGGTCAAGTATTGTAGGCTGCTATGAATTTACGCGACCTGATAGATACGCACGTCGGGCGCGGCATCCAGCAGCGGTGCGAGGCCGCCGACCACATCGGCGGTGAACAGCGCGCTTTCCAGATAGGCGCGCGCATTTTCCACGCCGTCGAAGCCGTGCAGCACCTGCACATCCTCGTCGCGCACCAGTAGTTCCTTCGATTTCGCGCCGGTGACGGTATCGAGGAACGGAGCCTTGTACTTCTGATAAACGCCTGCGGCGGCGGCACGGTTGGCGGCGGCGATTTTCAGGGTGATTTGCAGATAGACCATGGTTTTCTCCTTGTCGTGAAAGATTACTGGTGCCCGGCCATCACGCCGCCATCGACCGGCAGCACGGTGCCGGTGATCCACGACGCATTCGCGGAAGCCAGGAAGAGAATCGCCTCGGCAACGTCGGCCGGTTGGCCATTGCGCCCGAGGGGATGAAAAGCATTGAACGTCGGCAGTGTTTCCCGGACCTGCTCGTCCGTCATGAACGTGTTGTAGACGGGTGTTTCCACCACGCCCGGCGCAACGGTATTGATGCGAATGTTCGAGGACGCCAGTTCGATGGCGAGGTTGCGCGTGAGCGCATGTACGCCGGCATTGGCCGCCGAATAGGCCGCCGAAGGCGTGGCGCCGATGGCCTGCAAGGCCCACAGGGAACCGGTCTGCACGATCGCGCCGCCCCCGCGCTTCTGCATCGCCTTGGCCGCCGCCTGCGCCATGAAGAATTTGCCCTTGAGAATCGTGTCGAGGAACCAGTCGTACTCGGACTCGCTGACGTCAAGGAATGCCTTGGGCCGGAACACGCCCGCGTTATTGACGAGAATATCCACGCCGCCGAACGCCCGGGTCGCCAATTCAACCAGCGCAATCGCGGTGGCCGGTTGCGCGATGTCGCCAGCGTGAAAACGCACACTGGTCCCGGTCGGGTCGATTTCCGATGCGGCCTTCTTGAGCTTGGCTTCGTCGCGGCCACCAATGACCACTCTGGCACCGGCCTTCACCAGACGGGCAGCCACTTCCTTGCCAATGCCGGAACCGCCACCGGTAACAATGGCAACCTTGGAAGAAAAACTATTCATGAATGTATCCTGTAGATCGAGTTGATGAATGTCAGAGGGTGAAAAATGATTATTTCAACAAAGCATTGACTGGATTTTGTTTTGATTCTTGCCCGACGACAAACGAGATAAAATATCCATGCCTGAAAGAAAATGTTTACCGTATGAAGTCACCCGTCTACCTGAACGCATTGCGTGCGTTCGAAGCCAGTGCTCGCCACCAGAGCTTTTCCGCAGCGGCGGCGGAACTCAGCGTCACTCCCGCCGCAGTCGGTCAACTCGTGCGCAGCCTGGAGGAATGGCTGGGCATCCCCTTGTTCCATCGCAGCACCAGCGGACGTGTCAGGCTTATCGCCACCGAAGCGGCCCAACGTGCCTTGCCGGACATTCGGGCGGGTTTCGACAGGCTGGGCCTGGGGTTGGAACGGCTCAAGGAAGAATCGGCCAGCGGCGTGCTGACCGTGACGGTCAGTCCCGCCTTCGCCGCGAAATGGCTATTGCCGCGCATCGACAGCTTCCAGACGGCATGGCCCGACACGGATGTACGTCTGGATACCAGTCTTAAGCCAGTGGATTTCGTGGCCCAGCGGGTGGACATCGGCGTGCGCTATGGCACAGGGAACTGGCCGGGACTGGCCGCGGAAAAATTGATGGACGAAGAAATCTACCCGGTTTGCTCACCCGAACTGCTGCGCCGGCGCCGGAATCGTCGGCTGGATAAACCGGGCGATCTGGCGCAGGAAACCCTGATTCATGACCTGTCGATGGATGATCACGCCGGCTTTCCTTCCTGGGATGCATGGCTCCGAAAAGCCGGTGTAACCGACGCTACCACCACACGCGGCTTGAAGATCAACAACTCCGCAGCCGTCTTGCAGGCGGCTATAGAGGGCCACGGCGTTGCGCTTGCCCGTGGCGTCATGGCACGGAACGATCTGGCGGCGGGCCGCCTGGTGCGGCTTTTCCCGGAAATTGAGTTCGCCTCGGCGTTAGCCTATTACATCGTATACCGCGCCGAGTGCTCCAGCCTGCCGAGGCTGGTTGCTTTTCGCGATTGGCTGCTCAGAGAGGCGGCGACATAGAAACAGAAAAGAAAACGGTACTGGAAAATTTCATCTTTCCCTTCCCGCCTCTTGATCCACCAGAGCAGAAATCGCCTGTCGCTGCCGCGATGACAGTGGTTTCACCCTTGTAAGGGTAGGGCAGATCACGGGTGTCGCGGATCAGATCGGCTGTTCGGTATGGAGGCAGAAATCGGGGGTGGGCCTTTTCAGGAAAGTACCTCTCCAGAACTGAGCGACATCAATGTGCTAAGGTAGAGCTATTGCAACTACTTGCGGTCGTCCGCGTCATAAGACGCCTTCAATTTATACTCGTCGTTCGGCCGCCGCTTGGCGTCGTAGTCTTCGAGGTAGAGACTCTCGACGTATTTGATCGTTCGCTTCTTGCCGCACACGAACTTGCTGTTGTTCTCGATTCGCAAGGTCAGCAGGATGGTGGCGACCTTCGGCTGATCTGTCTTGCCGCTTTCGGTGGCTGGTGCGCTTGATGGTCGTTGCACCGGTTTTTTGTACGGCCGATCTCGATGTCGTAGGTGATTGACTTTTATCCAAAAATCCATAGGCTGAAAATACTATTAAAAAAACAGGGGGAGGGAGCAGTGTCTTTTGCACATCCAGAACCAACCTCAGACCTCATGATCCGAAATGAAAGCCCGGATCAATTCGATGCTGCATTCAGCGTTGAAAACTTCATCGGGGCAATCGAGATCGCTGCCAATAAAATTGGTGGACTGCTCAACGACCAGAGCATAAGGGGGGTTTCCCTGCAGCGCCCTCAGACTCTTATCTCCGCTGCCCGTACGCTGATGAGCGGCGATGAAAAAAAACTGTTCGATCCCGACCGTTTTTCCGCGATTGTGGATTTGTATCTACGTACCGGTATCCAAGTAAATTCCAGAGGGTACCTGGCAAGGCAATTTTCCTCGGTAGTGCCGGTTTCCGCTGTTTTCGATCTGATTACCGCCATGGCGCCTCAACCCGCTTCTTTCTACGAAGCGGGGCAGTTGGCCAATGCCGTCGACAAAATCATGGCCGAAGAATTTGGCCGCTTGATCGGCTGGCCAGCTGGCAGTTTCGATATGGTCGCCACCTCCGGAACGTCTCTGGCCAATCTGACCGCCGTTCTGGCGGCCCGTAACCGCCGTTTGGCCGGTAGTTGGGAGCATGGTGTGGCTTTCACCAAAAGAAAAGGGCGCCCGGCCATCGCGATGGGTATGGATGCTCATTTTTCCGTTACCCGTCTCGCTGGCATTCTGGGTATTGGCCAAAATCAGATCATACGATTACCACTGAACGCCCTTCGCCAGATTTGTCCCGATAAGGCCGCCGCCACACTACGTTCAGCAGCGGATTGTGGGCTGGATGTTTTCTGCATTGTCGCGGCGGCTGGTACCACCTCGATCGGGGCAAACGACCCCTTGGCAGAATTAGCAGATTTGGCTAGAGCGCATGATGCATGGTTACATGTCGATGCCGCGCACAACGGTGCTTTTTTAGTATCGGATAGCCTGCGGCCCCGTTTGAAAGGCTTGGAACTGGCGGACTCCTTCTGTCTTGATGCGCACAAAATGCTGTTTGTGCCAGCTTTATGCACCTTGCTTTTCTATCGTGACAAAGAAGTCGCCGATACAGCGTTTCCGCAGCAGGCGAGCTATGTTTCCGAAGACCGGAATGATGAAATCAGCCGTTTTGAAAGCGGCATGAAAAATTTTGAATGCACCAAGCGCCCGTCGATTTTGAATTTATGGCTGGTGTGGGCGCTTTTCGGTCGCCGTTTCTTTGAAAATAAGCTGAATCATCTGGTTGCGATGACGCTGTCGGCCCATGATTATCTGACGGGTCTACCGGATTTCAAGGTAATGCACCGGCCGGAATCCAATATCTTGTGCTTTACCTATTGCCCTGACGGTCTGCCTGCGTTTCAGCGGAGCCGCCTGCAACTGGCGTTGCGTAATCGTATCAGGGCGGAAGGCCGCTATTTCATTTCGATGGTCAACCTTGACGGGGAAAACGTTTTGCGCATGGTGATAATGAATCATCGTATTGGCCTGGAAGACATAGCGGGCCTGACGGACGAAATACGCTGTTGTGCCCGCGAAATCCTGGAAGAATGGAACGGAACTCCCTCTTTATCCGTAGCGTGTAGGGAGGATGTTTCTGTCAAAACGGCGGATGCGTCATGTTGAAGACAACATCGGCCTTGCAACCGGTAACTGCTGCAATGGCACAAATCCCGAACAGTATCGACGAAATTCTGCAACTGCCGTCTTTTCTATCGGTATTGCGTCAGGCTGAAGCGACGCTGGGAAGTACGGTGGACAGGATGCCCCACGCTGTGCAGGATGTCATCATCACGGCGCGGTTGCAGCAATTGGTGGAAATTTGCCGGCTCAATCCGTTTTGGCGGGAACGCATTTTCGACGCTGTAAAAGAAACGCCGGTCAATAGTTTCGAAGCCTTTCAATCCATCCCCCTCACAGACAAGGAAACTTTCTGTGGAATGTTTACCGGTAGCCGTCCCGGCATGATTGTGCCGATAGATCGCTGCGGATTCGAGGTCGTCGCCAGCGGCGGTACTTCGTCGGGCGCTCCGTCCGAAACGGTTTATCCGCTCGATGAATTGCAGCAAACCTATGAATGGGCAGGAGAATTCATCGGGCGACATATGATGGATCACCATCTTTCAGGTGAAGGCGCGAGATGGGTGGTGACGACGTTGGCGGACTATCAGATGTGGAGTAGCGGCACGATGGTCGGGGGAGTTCTGCAGAAAATACCCGGTGTCAATTACATCGGTGCAGGTCCGATGAGCCGCGATGTGTTTCACCTGATGATGTCTTACCCCGGTCCCAAAGCCATTATGGGCATCACCCAGAGCATTGCGCTGCTGGCCAGCTTTGCCGATGGGTTATCCGAAACGGCGCGCGGGCAACTGCGCGTCGCTCTTTACGGAAGCGGTGTATTGACGCCGAAGGTCCGCACCGATCTGAAGGAAGCCTATCCGAACCTGTCGATTCTCAGCTATTTCGCCGCTACTCAGGCAGAGGCGATCGGCCTGCAACTCGATGCCGAGACGCCGGTATTGACAGCGATACCCGGCCTTCATCTGGTCGAGGTTGTCAATGATAACGGTCGTTGGGTCGCGCAGGGGGAAGAGGGCGAACTGGTAGTAACGCGCCTTTTCGGCAATGCCGCTCCGGTGCTGCGCTATAAGGTTGGAGATCGCGCGATCCGCCGCAGCGACCGTGTCGGCCCGGAACTCAATGCCACGCAGTTTGAATATGCCGGCCGCAGTGGCGATTTCATGCATATCGGCGATACACAGTACTCCGCATCCCGTGCGCTTGCCGCCATCGTCACCGAATTCCAGAAGCACCGAATACTCGATATCGAAGCGGTAGCCACCGATATGCAATTTCGCATCGACCGTATCCGCGGAGAATTGTTGCTGGTGATTTCAGCCCTGGATACCAAAACACTGCTGCATCAACTGGCGGCAAAGCTTGGACCGGAAGGAACGGCACCGCTGATCATTGCCGGCCTGATGGCTTCGCTGTCGGTATTCAACAGCCTGGAAGCCAATGAAGCCAGTTTGCGCCGTAGTGGATATCGTTTCGGCGTCAAGCTGGTCGAACCCGGATCGCCGGAATTGGTACGCACCGATATCGGCAAGGTACCGTTAGTGGTCGACAATTTCCGCTGACCATAAGGACATCGTACTGGAACAAAGAGGGATGTCGTGATGAAGCCGTTAAATATCAATATCTTCGTAGATGTGATCGCACTGCTGGCAGGCAATCCGGAAGAGCGGACGGTCTTTTTGTTTGATGACAGCCCGGACAACCGCGTTGACGTGGGGCAGGGCACTCCTCATCTGCGTACGCCTGTCTGGCCGGGTCAGCGGATACGCTGGTCGGTGGTGCCTGTCGATACTCAGACCATGATATGGCTGGCTGGTGTTTCCTTTGAAATTCCTGCGCGGTCTGCTCCGGCAAGTAGCAAAACAGAGGGGGAAACGGTACCACCCTCTCCGGCAGAAGAAAAAGGGCCAGCGGCTGGCATGGTTGCAGCGGTGAACTGCGATAACGGGCGATCTTCGCCACCTTCTGTCCCTCATCCGGTATGGGCGCGCCACTGGGAAGGATACGTTCCCTGTGGCCTGCCACCTGGCATGATCTTTCCCTATCGGCTGGATTTTCAGTTCGGCGCCTTGACCGGTAGAACGATCAGCATCGATGGCCCGGCCCTGTTGACGCTACCCGTGGCACCGCCGCTGCCGGTCTGTTGGGAATCCATCTCTTAGCTCCCCCGACTCCCACATAACGGAAAAGGAAACGAAGATGCAGATATCCATCATCGTCCTCGTGGATGTCGTCGCTACGCTGACAGAGAAGTCCATTGACAATAACGCGTATGTCATAGACAACACCCAGGGGTTTGCGCGCGAAAGCGATCAGGACGCATTTCCTGTAACCCGGGTGGGTGGCGTATGCCATGCCGACGGGTCGCAGGCCGAAGAAGTGGTGCTGAACTGGATCGTCATGAGCATCGCATCGCTGCCTACTACTCTGCCCAAAGGTTACGCCTATCGGAAAAGCGATGCCCTCCTTCTCAATGCCCTTAGAAACGCCAACGAAGTGAAAAAACGCAGTGATGCTGTTCCGATGGCGTCTTTGCCTGTCTTTCAGAAATCTGACGGTGGTGTATTGATGGCCGAAACCCTGCTGCTCGATGCGGCTGGAGAGGCCATAGCGGATCAAGATATCGATGCGGCAGCTTATGTCCCCTTGCAGGTCAATTCTGTTTATGGACCGGCAGAAAGTGACAAAGTCATATATCCTGCTCTATATGGATCGCCGGATCTGAAGACCGGCGGCTGGTACTGGAGCGCCTCGGTCGATACGGCCAAGGAAGGGCGGCATCTCTACCATATGGATGTAGTGCTGCATCGGCCCGAGGGGGGGGTATGGGTTCCCGAAACCTATACCATAACGGCAAGCGTGGAAGTGAGCCGCAGCCTGAAGGTCAATGGCTTCACCGGCGGATTGGGACTACCCCCGCTGCCGCTGCATGTGGGAATGGCAATGCCAGTGGGAGACGTGATATGAACCTGGTAACCATCCGTATGATCATCGATGTCGCAGGTGCTCTGGAAGCCGGCGCTCCTGAAGGCAGCCTTTTCATGTTTGACAACAGACGGCTGGCCGGCTCCCGTTTCCAGAGCACCAACCGTCTTCATACCGCCGTTTCTCCAGGCGACCGCATTGTCTGGCTGCTGTCGCCGATCGAATGCGAAGTATACGTGGCATTGGAACGCATCGATATGCCTGGAGACTTCTGCGAAATTTCGCAGCAGACCTACGAAGGTACCAACATCGTTTACTGGGCTGGAACAGTCAAAAAACCGGTTGGAGAACTGCCTTACGACATTACTTTTAGAGTCGGCACGCCGGAGAATAAAATGACTACCAACCGTACCGCCCGGCTGATTGATGCGATACAGAATGGGCCGCACGGATAAAGGAATTGCGAGGGTACTTGAATGACAAACCAAGAGGTCCAAACTACTGGGCTGAAACTGCCGCCCGGCCTATCCTCCACCCAACTCAATATCGTCACCGTCGTGGATGTGGCACGCGTGCTGTGCACCGGCGGTCTGAATGGCTGCGTCGGGATGATGGATAACAGTCCTGACAGTCTTTACAAGGGTGATTCCCGCCTGCAGACTGTCTGCAGGCAGGGCCAGACACTGAACTGGCTGCTCTATTGCATGGATACATGCAAACGTCCCGACGGCAGATGGCCTCCGTTGGCGCGTATCGCCAACATCGTTTTCATCGAAGAGGACGGTACCCCTTGTTCCGCAAAAATATGCTCCGATCTAAAAGTGTATGGGGCACCCGATAAAATGCGGACGCCATTGACTCCGGTGTACTATTACTGGGCTGGCACCGTCATGCCCGAACTGAAACCGGGGAATTACCGTTATCGCCTAATTCTGGAGTGCGATACTTTCGATCCCGACAGGAAAGCGCTCTTCAATCTGGACAGTCCAGCCCTTCAGGTTGTCACTCAGGAAGATACCGTCCCTAATTCCTGGGTGGTGTCGTCATAAGATAGCCATCCACAGCAAGCGCCGAATTTTCATAGCGGCGAGAAGCAAGGAGAGATTTTTGGCATAGCGCGTGGCGATACCACGCTATTACTTAGGGTGCGGGAACGAGTTTTCAACGAGATAGCGCTGGTGATGTAGGTGCTGGTCGTATTCGCGCAGCACATCGCGGCGGGATGTGTGCCTGCATTCCCTGAGCGCAGGCAAAAGGAGAATAGGAAAGACATGCCTGATGCGCCGGCCTTGATTCCAGTTCGGGTTGGCCTCGCCGATATCCGCCAGGCGGTGGCCGAGGGGATTTCGCTCTTCCGGGCCTACCCGCGGCTCAGCGTCTCCTATGCTGCCATCTTCACAATGGTGGGCCTCGGACTCTTTTCCCTGCTCGAACTACTACGGTGGGCCCCCCTGAGTGCGTCCCTGGCCGGAGGCTTCATGCTTGTCGGACCAGCCACGCTATCCGGTTTCTTCGCCATAATCGATGCGCACCGTGCCGGTCGCTCCCCGACTTTCAGCGATGTCGTGAAGTCCTTTGTGGCGTTGCCCCGGGGCGCTTGGGTCGTTGCCTTTGTCTGCACGCTGCTGTTCTTGATCTGGATAACCGACGCGGGAACCCTCTACGCCTTCATCGTTGGCGAAATCCAGGCAGGCTTTGGGGCGATGTTGCCCCCGGGGGCAGACGTAACACGTTTCCTGGCCTACAGCTCTATCATGGGGGCTGTTCTCGCCTTCATCATCTTTGCAGTCTCCGCTTTTTCGATTCCCCTCATCCGGGATGGCCGTGCCGACATGGTGTCGGGGGTGGTGGCTAGTGTCCGGGCTATTTTTGCCAACTTCTCTATCATGATGGCCTGGGCTTTGCTGCTTTCGGTCACCATCATCGCTAGCATACTGGTGCCCCCTCTCCTGCTGGTCACTCTGCCGGTGATGGCCTTTGCGAGCCATTCCCTGTACCTTTGCACCTACCCGCGCTGACTTCATTGGAGCTTTCAAATTACGTTCGGCTTGGAGGATTCTTTCCAAGCGGCTGCCACGCTCATACGGTCGTCCGTGGTGGCCAAGTTTGCGTGAGGCTGGTGCCGCGAGGCGGTGCCAGGGTGGGCCCAGGGGAAGGGCAGGGGAAGGGCAGGGGAGGCCGAAGAAGCCGACTCCGCGTTGTGGGTCCAATCCACCGTGCCACCCGCATGAACGTCCTGGAGCGGCGGAATCAGTTCCCAAACGAGGTTGTGCATCGTCATCGACGGTGACAATTCGCCACGGGAGCGCGAGGCTTGCGGTTTATGCGCGCGGCGTCGCGCGCACGGTTAGACTTTCGAGCTGGTTAGACTTTCGAGCTTTTTGAAGGTGGGACTGGATGGTACCGGCCTGGGGTTCTCGGCTTCGTGAGTTGTACTGGTGGCTTCGTTATCAGCGGCGCACGGGCCAGAAACACAAGTACTGGCGGCAGATCGCGGCCGAACGGCGCGTCTTGCTGGCTCAGGGCGTGCCGGCGATTGAAATTCATCTGTACTGCCGGCTGCTGGCGAACCCGCATTTGCAGTCGAGCCGCCGTCGTTGGGAGTCCTACATAAGACTGCGCGACGCCGGTGCGTCGCCTTGGTTTTCCGGTCAGGTTCAGGCTTCCGAAACAGCCATAATTGGTATTATGTCTTAGGCATAATAAAATATGCTTTCGTGTTTTTATTTTCGGTTTTTTTGACAGCTTTTCTGTGTTTTATTCAACCACTTGCACTGATTTAACTATCCACTGGTGATTTGAATCTGTTTTGCAGGCGCTGTCAACCAATACGCATCCGTGTATCCATTAGTTGTCCCATAAATATGCAAATAACTTATTTTGGCTGGGTTGTTTTTGAAGGCTCATAACCGCCTGGATAGTAATCGGCCGGGTGGCCTGCCCAACACTCGCGGCCATGCTCACACCAAAGTGGATCGATCGCAGCTACTCAACCAGATGCATGCCGCAGGCTTTCACAGCACCGCGGTTGAAGGTTGCCGTATGGCTACAGCCTGCGGCGTTTGCTGATCGCTCGATGAGACAGTCTGCAAAGTCGCCTTTGCTGTGGCGATAGGTGCGCAGGGCCTTCCAGACGGTATCGGCCTCGGCCACCACCAGTTCCTTGGTGCGCAGCAGCGTTTCCAGAACTTCGCAGATTTCGTCTTTCGTGCTGTCGTAACATCCCGTTAAAACCCATACCAGTTCGACAATCGAGATGACGGTAACGTAACCCGGATTTTCGGCGGTCAGTGACTCGATCAGGTGGGTTGCCTTAAGAGATTGCTTGGGGTCGTCTTGAGCCACATAGCGCACGAGAACATTGGTGTCTAGCCCGATCATCGCCCCTTGGCTCCACTGGCAGCGATGGCTTCGTTCATCGCTTCGATCGTCACAGGGGAGGAGGGCTTGCGTATCAGTCCCTTCAGCGCGGTGACGGGCTGGGTAGCGGCAACGATCTCGAACCGGCCCGCTTCGACCTGGACGAATTCAACCCGATCGCCGGCATCGACTCCCAGAGCCGTCCGTACAACTGCCGGGATGGTCACTTGGCCTTTGCTGGTTATGGTAGCGGTAGGCATGGTTTCTCTTCTCCATGGATTTTCCTTACCTTATTGTAAGGCAATGGTGGCAAATAGTTGAGTAGTCTGAAATAAATGCCAGGGAGCTTGGCTATTCATACCATTTGCTTGCACTGCTGCTTTCCGGGCAAACTCTCAGCCTCGCGTTCAACCTGACCGGCTTGACGACCGTCGGGCTCGCTCCACGTTAGGCCTCACAGAAAAACCATCGGTGCCTCGTTGCACGTTCCAAAATTATGAATATAACCGTCGACACAGTAATCGCGCTTGTTGTCCTTCTTGTTTCGATCCTAGCCTTCAGTGCATCCATCTTTTTTTGGCGACGGCAATTCCGCGCGATAGTGACGGCTGCGATCCGAACACACGGTGCGGGTAATCAAGCGATTACGTATAATCTAATCCTATTGAACTCCGGTGCCATTCCGGCCAAGAACATCGCATTGAGTGTGGATGCGTCTACGCTGGAGGCAGCGTTTGGGGATGGCGCGACGACTGAGAACAAAACTAGATGGCTCGCGTGCTTCTCAGCTGCTCCGAGGATCAGGATCCTGCACAACGGCGATAGAATATCCTGCTCTTTCGGAACTACACAGGCCGAAAACAAGGGTTTCTGGAAGTATCGGGCAACAATCTCCATCACCATAAAGTACGGCGACTGGTTTGGACGTAGCTACACAGAACAGCAAGTGCTTGAAGTAATCGACTCAGCGAGTTTTACAGGCTACATGTGGGACGAAGGCGATGCCTAACCCTTCCTATATGGACTCTCCCGTAAATCAAGACGGATCGTGATTTTGGCTTTTGGGGGCGATTCACCCGCAGCCGTATATCCGGGCTGTAGTGGAATTTGAACGATCCGTGCCGACATGGAATCTGCCCACGATGCGCCAATCGTTACAAGTGGCGGCTGGAGATTCGGAAACGCTATCGGCGTCAGTTGCGTAAATGCGCCCCGATTTTCCATGACTTCATGGACCGGTTGGAGAAGGCTATAAGCAATGCGCTATAGACATGGCCACTGGAGGAAATCGCATGGACTCATTCTCACGGCGTCGAGGTTTAGCCCGTCCCGACGCGGAAATCAAGATTAGGAATGATGCACCACAGGAGGTTCGGTATGCAGCAGTTCAGATCGCCTATCAATGTGGTCTGAAACCAAGCCAAGTCAGAACGGTGCTATGCCAGATTCTTTTTCGTATGCCCGATGGGAACAATTGGTCGGAGTTTCCAAACATCAACTATGAAGTTCAGGAACTGATCAACACTTGCGAATGGTTCGAGGTCTATGACCTGATCGAAAAGCTTGCAGACGAGTGCTTACGCAGAGGGCAAAACTACACCGAGGAGATGAACCGATTCTTCCGCGGTGCTGGTGTTGGCTGGCAGCTCATCGGTAACCGGGTCGAAATGCGCGGCACCGAGATATTCGAGGTCGCTGTCCGTCAAGGCCAGGCAGTGTTACATGCGCAGGGACGAACGACGGCGGCAACCGAACTTCATGAAGCACTGAACGATCTCTCCCGGCGTCCCCAGCCGGAAACGACCGGTGCCATTCAGCATGCGATGGCGGCATTGGAGTGCGTGGCGCGCGATGTGGCCGGGAGCAAAGATACGCTGGGACAGCTCATCCAGCGCAACCAGGGGATTTTCCCTCCGCCGATTGGGCAGATCGTCGAAAAGGCATGGGGATATACCTCCAACTTTGGTCGTCACCTCACTGAAGGACAACCACCACAGTTCGAGGAAGCCGAGCTGATGGTCGGCATTAGCGGTGTTCTTTGCCGCTATCTTTCTCGAGGGGTACCGCATCGATCGCAATGATTGCGAATCAAGAACCAGCCCCGCGTATCCGTATATTCACTGGTGCTCCACTGAAGTACCAGTCGGAACACGACGCCCTCCGGGCAGCACATACAGCGTTGATGCAATTGCGTTGCAGGGCTCACGTCTTCGCGAACTTCAACGTGTCTGGCCGTCAGGTGGACCTCGCCATTTTCACTGACACCACGACGCTTGTTATTGAAGCCAAAGGGTATATCCAGCCCGTGAGGGGAGGCCTGAACGGACCATGGGTGCAATGCGGCCCCTATGGTGAAAAGAAGATCAGAAACGCCTACGAACAAGTGCTGGGGGCCAAAAACGCGTTGCGCGATGAAATGCAGGAGATCGCCCCTGTCGATGGGTACCCCAATGGGTTGGTCGCCATCATGCCGGACATCCCAGAAAACTCGAAGGTGCCCCCAGGTGATTTCAAGGCCACTGTTGGTAGCGAACAGCAAATCGCGCAGATGTTGCTCCACAGATCAGGCGCCCTCTTTACAGAAAAAATGTGCGTGGCACTGGCTAGGCGATTGCACCTCGAGGAAGTCGCGAGCGTTGATGCTGCCTTGGATAATCAAGTGTTACTCGCGACAAGAACATGTGCGACATACCTTACGGCCTTTGCCGAATTCTATGGGCCACAGGTCGCTAGCCTCCTGGATGATCAGTATGAACACCAAAGATCCACGGTGACGCTGGCGGATGTTCAGTCCATGACCACCGAGGGAACTGATGGTGTGCTGGTACAGGGACCGTCGGGTTGCGGGAAGACTCTGCTGGCGGTTTCGTGCGCGCTATCGTGCATGGAACGAAACTGCATTCCGATCTTCATTTCCGCAAAGGACTTTGATGGTCAGTTTCAGGCCCTTCTCGATAGGGAGCTTAGCCTCTTGGCCCCCCTTTCAGTGCGCAGCATCATTGGCGCCAGCAGGATTCTCGACAAGAGGATCATCCTCTTTCTCGATGGCTACAACGAGTGCAGGGACGATCTCAAGGTTGCCCTGACCAGAAGCCTGAGGGCATTTGCGACGCGCATTGGCTCTGGCATTTTCGTCAGTACGCAGCACGACCTGTCTCGCCCGGATTTGCTCTCGGTGAAAACAGTCATCGTCAAGTACCCCTCGGATGAGCTGAAAGCTGCGCTCGCGAGAGTTGAAGATCTGGGCGATCAGGCAGGAAATTGCCTAGACCTTCTTCAGGTTGCGCGTTCGGGGCTTGAAGCATATCTTGTAGGACAGACGGGTATGTCGCCGCTGATGATTGGCGCCAGCAGGTTTATTCTTTTCGATACGTATTCGAGGATCAAACTAGGAAATATGGCCAACGAGGGCGTTCGCATCCTGAGCACCCTTGCATATACGCTTGCCGAGCGCGCTTGCTTCAGTCTTTCCATTCGAGAATTTGACAGGCTCAGTGACTCGGCTGACCTTAGCCGCCAGGCCCGGGATGTGCTGCTCTGCTCACAGTTGCTCCATCTGCGCGGCGATCGGGTGAGCTTTGCGCATGAGTTGTTCTATGCGGCGTTTGCCGCAGAAGCCGTCATTCGTGGAGCAGGAAACGACCCCTCGCAAATTCGATCTGCGCTCAGGTCACCACGCTTTCATTCCTCCAAATCATTCATCATTGGAGCCGTTGAAGACGACCGTTTGACGCAGGACGTTCTCAAAGGAAATACGGACCAGAATCTCCTCGCCGCATGCGGTCGCGGCGAATGTGGCGCCTCCGCTCAATCCATGGTGAGGCGCAGGATCGAGACCATCCTGAATGTCATGGTTGACGAGGCGCGGGGAATCGAGTTTGAGCTGACCGGTGAGAAATGGGACAGCGTAACCATTGCCAGTGCCTCACTGAGCCACGTTATTGCGGACTGCCAAAGCTATCTTCCTGTAATCGGGCAAGGCCTGACAGAAGGGAAATATTTTGACATTGTCATGACTGCATGCAGGAGTATGGATGAAGCTCTGACGAATGCTGAGCGTAAGTTTTTTACTGAAGCAAAGCTCAGGAAAATCCCCCTCCGTCATGCGCTTTTTTATCAAGCGTATGTCATTAATCGTGCTGCGGGTATATCGCAACTGGTCAACTTCATTCACAGCGGCCTTTTAGGCCATCGGCAGCGAGATCCAGAATTTGCGGCCGCTGTCAGGAAAGCCTGGTCCGAGGCGGAGACCCCTGGTCAGTTTTATTTCCTGATTGGGTTAGCGAGATCTACGGGCCGCAAAAAAGAACTCGTTCCATACGTGGCGCAGCTCCTGAAGAGTGTCAAATCGTATCCCTATCATCTGCAACTTGGTTTGATTGACTTTGCAAGCCATGCCCGCGAGGTGGAAGAGCCCTACCGTTCCGCGATGATCGACGCACTGGAGGCATCCCTCGACAAGCTGGGAGTGATGATGAACACGATGATTTTCGAGGCTCTTGGTGCTCTTGGTGCCTTGCAAGAGGAGGAAGAGAATCACGTGGAGGTCATCCAGCGCGAGATCCAGTATGCATTGAACGCGGAAGGGCCGAAGGGGGATCAGGCTGCCTGGAGAATTTTCTCGTGCCAATTCGACCACCCTTTCGATTCTTCGTATTGGGAGATCGTGCAGGAACTCGATGGTGCGCAGAAGAAGAACTTGTTCACCAAAGCTTGTCGCGGTGCAGCTAAGCCTTATCTTTCGTTTCTCGATATTCTCATACGGCGGCTGTCTGACTTCGGTGACCCTGCTGTGGCCTCCGCAATTGCGCCATGGACTGAATTGCCCGATCAAGAGCACTTCTTGCCTCAGGATGCCATCGAAGTTTTCGTTGCTGCGCATGAAGCGTTGGGGCACCTTGGCGTGGAGCTTCCCGAATCGAGAGGCGACGCTTCAACACCTGCGGGGCTCGCCCTGTTGGCATGTGGGGAACTCTTCTATTGGTCGAATCGAAGTGATGTAGAACGTCCCGAGACCTCGATCCACTCGCGTGCAGCCCGATCCGTCCTCCTGGACCATGCCGCACGTGCAAGTGCCGGCGCACTGTATCTCACTACATCGCGAATGATCTCCACTGATGGCACGCGCAAGTCCTTGAAGAACGACTATCCGAATCTGGCTGCTGCCGTTTGCCGCGAGGCACTCAAAAGGTCAGACATGCAAGTTTCGTTCTACACGCACGCATTTCAGGATATGGCGAGCATTACTGCCTTCTCCATCCGAACCCTGGGATCGTTAGGTGACAAGGACGATTTGACCGCTCTGAGGCACCTCTGTGACCATGAGAGCTACGGCGTCGACGCACTGAACGCCATTAAGATGATTGAAGCACGCACGAATCTCAGGTAGTGCTACGTCTTACCCCCAGGGTACACGACAGATTCAGCTTGCCCGTTGTTAGTTCATTGAACTTCTCGATCAGGACACTAGTTGGCGGTACAAAAATGGATTGTCTCACCTTCATTGCCGAAATCACGAAGAATCTAGCGTGGCCGATTGTCACAGCCTACGGGCTATCTTCTTTTCATCCTGAAATAAAGAGCCTCTTTTTGAGATTGAGGAGAGGAAAAGTTGGTACAGCAGAACTTGAATTTGAAAAGGAAGTTGAGGTTCTGACAGAAAATAGCTTAGAGGGCAAGCAGCCGCCGAAAATTACAGAGCGCGAAAAGGCAATCGCCGCAGCCGATCCAAACGGAGCGGTGATAAAAACATGGCTTGAAATAGAACACTCGGCTAAAAAAGTTTTCCAAAAATTTGGAATTGCCTATACAGGAACGCCCCATACTCCATTTTTGTCTTGTCTGAGGGAATTGGAGAATCGCGGAGTCATCTCTTTTGAAGAGTCAATGCTCGTTCGAGAGCTTCAGAGTCTTCGGAATCGGGCTATTCATGAGAGAGGGTTTTCTCCATCAGTCGAATCAGTTGAGCAATATATAGAGCTTTCAAAAGTCGTGATAGCAAAGCTAGGGGCAGTCGTTGCTACCAGTACCGCTAGCCCGGCAATCAACACAGACGCTACGCGATAAGGCCGTGCAGCGTCCGGCTCATCTCCACTCACACGTATTTTTTGTAGAACTTGGCTTGAAACCGCAATAAAAGCGCCGAGAAGATGACCGCTAAAATCGCATATGGATTGGGAACGGCAGGCCAGGGCCACCAGAGGTATGCGACGGTCACAACGGTCACGAACACGACGTTGTGATACTTCGTCCGGTGATAGATCGTTGCGGATTCGCGCGCACCGGCATATCGGCGGATGCTGCGCGCAGCCAGACCATCGAGCAGGGCGAGCACGAACCCGAGGGCCAGGGTCGGGATGAAAGAAACCACAATCGCCAGGCGGGCGGTGAGAATGAGCACGCCATGCGGAACGGCGGTCAATTCCATGCCAAGCCGATCGACGCCACGCTGGAACGCCGCCTCGATATCGGTCTTCCCGAGATTCGCCTTACTTGTTCCGGCCGCTTTTTCCGGATGTTTTTGGGGTTCCAGGAATGTGACCGATACCCACTGGACCCAGCGTTGCGCCCGTTCATGCGTCGACCCCAAAAAATCGGGGCACTGCTGTGCAACGGCGAACTCTTGCTCCAGGGAAGACGTTTGCAGGGGCGTATCTTCCGGCGCGATCTTGCCGGCAAGGCCTGAGCCGTCGATCAGGATGCGCCCGACGACAACCCCCAGCACCAGGGCGACGATGAACAGCACCCAGCGGAAAGGCGACAGGATCGCAGTCCGTATGCCACCCTCGAACGTCGTACCGTCACCAGCCACTGCCGCGCCCCTCCTGAACGATCGACTGCTTCGGCGGGCCGTTGCCGGCGCGCTCGGCAGCCTGTCTTTCCATGTCCTGCACCATCTCGGCAAGTGAGGCGGGCAGCATCGGATCCCCGCTGTTGTCCGGCAACGGGATGCGGATCTTGTAGAGTTGTCCGCCCTCGATCAGCGCGAAAGCCTGTCCCTTCGGCAACTGGATCAGATCGGCCGGGGTGAGCATCGGCACCTGTGTGACGTTGATCTTGTCTTCATTGCGCGCGGCGAATTCCGCGAAATCGGTCGGATCGTTGGTGTCCGACGCACCCGATGCGGGCTGGATGGTGGCGACGTTGACCTGCGGTAGCTTCTCGGTCAGGAGTTCGGCCGTCGTCGTGTTTTCCACGCGCAGGAAGACACGCGAGTTGAAGTTGCCGCCGATCTGCGCCGCCTTCGGCGCGGAGCCGATCTTCGCCTCCACGTCGTCCCAGGTTTGCGTGTAGGCCGTGACCTGATAGCCGGCGCCACCGGCTTTATTCACCATCGGGATAAAGGCGTCGCCGACGAGCTCGTTGAATTCGTCGGCATGCAGCGCCAGCTTGCGCGTACCTGGCGCGAGTTGGCCGGCGCCGACGCCGAACTTGTAAATCTGCCCGGCGACGCTGGTCAGATCGGCGAACATCGCGGTACCGACCGCGCCGGCCACTTCACTGTCGGACAGCGAATCCAATCCGATATAAACGACCGCCCCCTGGTTGATGACGCTCATCCAGTCGATGATCGGGCGCGGATCAGCCAGATCGAGGTAGTCGGGCGAGATCAGTTCCGCGATCCGCCCGGTCGTGAGCTTTTCGAGCAGGGGATAGAGGGAAGAAACCAGCTTCTCGAAATAGGTCCGGTCGTTGCTCAGGATCGACAGCAGCGCGTCGACGAGCGGCTCGCGCAGGCCTTGTTCGCGGATGTAGGTCACGATGAGCAAGGTGTCGAGCGAGCGGTTGGTCTTCTGTGCCCGGCCCGCCAGTTCCTTGCCCTGTTCCTTTTGGATCCTCCCGAGCGAATCTTCCCAGCCAGGCTTTATCTTGTTCAGCCATTGCGTCAGATAACGCACGGCCAGATTCTCGGTATCGACCGCGTAGGCGTAGATTTTGGCGAAATCGGGGCGCTCGCCCAGCGCCACCATGGTTTTTGCCAGCACATTCACGAAGCGCCAGACGAACTCCTTGAACGCGGCCGAATTGCCCTCGGAGGGAAGCGGATCGGCCGTGCGCGTGGCGACCTCGGTGACGCGGCTGAACGCGCCGATCGGGTTGTAGCGGGCCGAGAGCGCCGGATAACCTAGGTGAAAAACGTAGAAGGGCCGTCCATTGCGGCGGGCCTCGGCATACATGCGGATCAGCAGATCCTTGTCGCCCTTCGGGTCGAAACAGATCACCACGTCGCCGCGCCGAATGTCCTGCGTGATGAGAATCTCGGCCAGCCGTGTCTTCCCAACCCGTGTCGTGCCCAGCACGAGCGTGTGCGCGACACGGGTCGACAGCGACATATGGATCGGATGTTCGTCCGGCTCGACGCCGTGCAGCGCGGGATTGCCGCCGACGTCGGGCAGCGGCGCGGCGGGATTCCACCACGCCGGATGGCCGGTCAATGCGCGCAATCTCGAGAACTGGGGCAGATGTTCGGTTCTCGCCTCGAAACGGCGCGCGAGACGATAGGCCAGGTTGGGCCGCAGGTAGCGCAGATTGTGCGGTAGCGCCGTCTCGGCCAGGCGCTGCGTATGCTGCGCCGTCCATCGAAATCCCATGCCCAGAAACAGCGTCTGCCTGGACCATGGGATTTGTTCCGGACGCAGGACGTAGGGCTTGAGCACGCGCAGGTTGCGCCGGTAGCGCAGCACCTGCCAGGCGCGATGGCCGTTCAATGCCGAAAGGCCGAGCAAGGTCAGCGAGACCGCGGCGCGCTCGGTCCAGGCCGGGGTCAGCCATACGGGACCGGCGATCACGAGCGCGGAGGCCACGGAGTAGGCGGTCGCGGGGATCAGTTCCACCGCTGGGCGCAGCTTCGCCTCCAGTGGATTGCTCATAGACCCGCCTTCGGATCGATCCCCGGCGCCGGCCAGTAGATCAGGCGTTCGTTCGGCGGCGGTACCGGATTGACGAAGCGTTGCGGCTCCGGAATCAGAAACCCATTGACCAGGTTGCCGCCTGCGTTGTCGCGGCGCACGACCTGGAAACTATGCACGCCGCGCCCCTTCGCACCCGCGAGATGCCAGCCGGCGCGCGCAAAGGCGAGTTGGATACCCATGCCAGGCTGGACCGGATTGTCGGGGGGCTGGGGCGAGCCGTCGCCGTTTTCGCCGAACTCTTCGGCGAACTTGCGGAAGATCAGCGGAGAGATCAGCAGCATCATGACCGCATCCTTGTAGCGGACGAAATGCACCATCGCCTTCGGTTCGTTGTAGACCAGCACGCCGCTGGCCAGCCCCTGCTGAATCCAGCCCATGAACCGCGTTGCCGCTTCCCCCGGACCATCGGCTTCCGCCGCTTTTGTCGCCTTCGGCCGTTTCGACGATTTGGGCGGATGCAATTGCGGCGCGATCGGTTGATCGCTCATCGTCGGCGCCTGGCGCGGTTCCGCCCGCGCCACGGGTACTTCGGCGCGGGCGGCGAACACAGCGACGCCGATATCGTCGTCGTCATCGAGGTAGTCGCCGCCGTCCATCTCCAGGGGCGGTGCGGGCGGCATGGGTGGCATGGACGATACGGACGGCACGGACGGGGAGGGGGAAGATTCCTTCTTGAGCGGCGGTAGGTTCGGCAGCCGCATCCCCTCAGGCGTGGGGGCCGCGGGTGCTTTCGGTGGCTTGGCAGCCTTCGGCTCCTGCCGTTCGTCGTTGGTTGTTACCGTGGCAATCACTTCCGCCGCCGGCGGCGCGACGGTGGCGTCAGGGGCGGAAACCGGGCCGGGCGCATTCGCGCCTTCCTCCGATTGTTGGGGCAGGGCAGAGCGGACGGACACCCGGCCGAGCAGGTCGGCCGGATACGACTCAGGTTTCTGGTACAGCTTGTCGAGCGCGAAGCGCAGCATCCCGTTCAGTTGAAACCGATGCTGGGGCAGTTCGATATCGGCACTCCAGATCGCCCCGCCCGTTGCGGGATTGACGAGGCAGGCGCCGTATTCCTGGAGCGTGTCGTAGATGCGGTCGTTCTTGTCCTCGCTGGGGCAGGACGCATCGGGCCGATGCTCGCGCAGCCAGTCGCGGCACTCGTTGGCCAAGCGCGTGGAGGCGAACCAGACGGAGCCCTCGAAGACGAACCCGGCCGCGCCGGCACGGTTCAGCGGCAGCGCGCCCGTGCCGAGCATCGCGCGGATCGCATCCATCAGATGCTCGATCAGCGGCACGGTGCGCGCGCTTGCAAAGCGTGTGCGCGAGCCCTGCGCGAGATTGCGCCGTACCGATTCGCGTTCGGCTGCCGAGACGATCGATGCGACCGGGTTGTCGTTCAATTCGCCGGCAAGATAGCCGAGCAGCGCCGTGACCAGGCGCGGATCCTGTCCGATCCAGACCATCGTTTGCGCGGGCACCAGGCGTTGCACCAGGGTTGCGCCCAGGCGTTGGTGTGCGCCGTAGTCGCGTGCACCAGTTGGCGGAAAGCCGACCGCGTAGGCCGTTGCGCCCGCTTCCCGCATCGATGCAGTCAGTGGCTGCCAGCGCCGGCCCTGCATGCTCGCATCGTCGTAGAGCGTGACGACAAGATCGGACACGATCTTGCCGACGTCGTGATTGAGCGCGGCGATGCACAAGCCGACGGTCCACAGATGCTCCACCCGTCCCTGCTCCTCGCTGTCCGCGCCAGGCGGCAGCAGATGGCCGGCGCGCAGCCGCACGGCGTAGAGCAGCGTCTCGATCGTATGCTGGAGCAGCCCGCCAGGTTGCGCGTGGTGATGCGATTCGGAAGCAGGCAGCAACTGGACCAGTTCCGCCATGGCATCGACGACTGGCATGACGTGTGCGCGCCAGGTCTCGACGGTGAGCCGGCTGGCGTGCTGCGCGTCATGGAGCAGCGCGCCAGCACCCACTTCATGCAGCAAGGCCTGCGCGTTCATCACTGCGAGCGTCGCCTCGGGCCAGCGCGGCCGCGGCCGTGAAGTGGATCCGGATTGAGCTTCCGGAACTGGGGCAGGGAAGCGTTTCGCGTCCCGGTTCATCAGACGCCAAATCCCCCATGCGGCGGCGCCGGCCGGAACGATGGACCAGATTTCGACGGGAATCATGAAGCGTAGCGTTGTCTGCGCACTGCGGTCAGCAACCGCCGCTCCACCACGGGCGGCGGAAGAACGGGGTCAGGGGAGGGATAGGCGGTGATCGCCTGCGCCGAGCGGCGAAACGCCGCCAGGGGTTGCGCGCACGGATCCCACGTGCAGCGCGTCGGGCGTTGCCGCTCGACGGAGAGCACGCGGTAGGACAGAAACGGCAGCTGCGCGATGCGCTGCGCGAACAGCGCATCGGAGGGCTGGCCGCTTGTCTGCGCGATGTGCCGCAGTTCGTGTAGGAGCGCGCCGCGTGGCGCATCGCGCGGCGAGGAGACGACGTCGGCAAGCCCATCGTAGTGCGCGAGCAGTTCCCTCAACACGGGATGCCATTGCAGCAGACGGCACACGGCCAGCAGGCCGCGCAGTTGCCGTTCCTGTTTTCTGTGTGTGGCAGCGGTTTCCATGCCACCCACTTTATTGCAGCAAATAGCCGGAAATCCCACAAAAGTTTGTCGGATTGATTGGAGGTCGGGCGTGTATAATTAATGCCCTTTTTTTACGCCTTTTCCCCCATTTTTACCATTAAACCATTGTTTTACAGGTAGCTTTTTATGTTCCCGTTTCGCGGAAAGCACGATTTTTCCAGTGCTTTCCGCGCACCCTTTGGGGTCGGGCCGTTACCTTTGCACAACATGCCGCAAGCATTATCAAAGACGTTGGCATAAATTCACGCGCAATGACAGGCGCCTTGAAACATTTGCAATACCTTGTTTTACAAGAATAAAAAGAGAAATTTCGGCAAATATGCCGAAATTCGAGGGCAACATTATACACGTGCACCCCTAAATCAATCCGTCAAATTTTTGTCGGATTGATTGAGATTGCGCACATTATGGTGTGCGGGTTTTCCCTGACATGGAATTTCCCGCCCCATGCGATTGCGATTGGTTCCCCTCCTGACCGGCCTGTCGGCCTGCTTGTTGGCAAATGGAAACTGTGTCGCCGGATGCTGGGAGGCCGCCGCCGCGGCCTACGGCCACAGTCCGCTCGAGCTTGCCGCAATTGCCTGCGTCGAATCGAGCCTCAATGCCCACGCCCTGAACCGCTCCCACCAGTCGCGCACGAATAGCGTCGGCATCGGTGCGATGCAGATCGACAGCCGCAACGTGCCTGGCCTTGCCCGCGCGCTGGGTATCGGCGGGTCTTCGGATTTGTGGGATGCGTGCACCAACATCAAGGCCGGCGCGCACATCCTCGCCGAAAAGAAGGCGCGCTACGGCAACACCTGGGATGCGGTAGGCGCCTACAACGCGTCTTGCACCCAACTCAAGGGCGAGGCCTGCAAGCAGGCGCGCAGCCGCTATGCCTGGAAGGTGTACCGGGCGCGGACCAACCTGGAGCGGACGGGGCGATGCGGATGAACAACAAGAAGAAATTCACCCCCGGCTTCAAGCCGCTGCACATCGAAGCGCAGACCTTCCGGGATCTTCAACGGCTCCAGAGCTTCAGGGAAGGCGGGCGCCAGACGCTGCACTTCGATCTGAAAGACATTGCCTCGGAACTGATCTCCTACGCCCTGGAAAAAGCGGACGTCGTTGCCGACGTGGGCAAGCGCGCGGCCGACAACTTCATCCGCAAGCTGGAAAGCGGCGGCGCGCAGTCAGAAAAACCCTTGCTGGTTTCGGACGAGATTTTTCAACGCCTTCAAGAATTGAAGAGGGCTCAATCATGCGGACATCACGCGCTGCATCTCGATCTTCACGACACCGCGACCGCGCTGGTGCAACTGGCGCTGGCCATCGACGGGGTCAGGGAGATCGTTCATATGCGCGCGACCACGAAATTTGTCAATGACATGAAGATAAAGAGAGGTCTTGCATGAAATCCTGGCTCAAGGAGCGTTTATCCAGCATCAAAGCCGGTGCCGAACGGCGCGCGATGATCACCTACGTCGCGGCGACGTCGATGATGGTGTCGGTGGCCGGCAGCGCGTATGCCGTCGAACTCGACATGGGATCGGTCGACAGCGCGACCGGACTCGGCCCGCTGAAAACCGCGGTCAAGCAGTTCGCCGACATGAATACCGGCGCCAAGGCGCTGATCATCATCGTCGGCTTCCTCGTCGCGCTGATCTCGCTGGCGGCATTGAAGAACTTCGGGCCGGTGCTCGGTTACATCGGGCTGGCCATCTTCGCCGCGGTCGGGCTCACCGTCGCCTTCGCCATCGCCGGCTCGGTGATCTGACATGACAGCCGACGAAAGCCGGGAAGACCGGATTCTGCGCCGCCTGGATGACCCGTGGAAGCTGGGGCTGTGGGAACTGGACATTGCTGTTCCCTTCTGCGCCTGCCTCTGCGCGGGAATGATCCGGGGGACGACGCCTGCGTTCATCGGCTCGGCGATCGTCGGCTGGCTGGTCTGCAAACGGATCGCGCGGCTCAAGGCCGCGCGCCACAGCGGGTTCTTTACCCACTTCATGTACTGGTGGCTGCCGGGCGAGTTCTACCCCGTGAAAAGCATGCCGCCGTCCGCTCAACGCGAAATGGTCGGGTGAATCGATGCGCGCCGAAGACTACCGGGGAGACATTGTTTTCCTCATCCAACAAAACCGCTTTCTCTGGACCGCCGTGGGCGGTCTGATCGCGGCCCTGGTCCTGGTGCTCCTGGTGGCCTGGACCGGCATGGGATCGAACCGCACGACGATCGTGCCGCCCAAGATCGAAAAATCGTTCTGGGTCACGGACAACACTGCATCAGGCTCCTACATCGAGCAGATGGCTCAGTGGGCCTCGTTCCTGATCCTCGACGTCACGCCGGACAACGTCCACTACAAGTCCGAGATCCTGCTCGGCATCACGTCGCCGGACTTTCATGGGCTGCTGAAACAGAAACTCGACCAGAACGCCCAGCGCATCAAGCGCGAGAACTCCACCTCGAGCTTCGACGTGAAAACCGTCAAATCGTCGCCCGACAAGGCGGCGGCAATCATGACCGGGCTGCTCAAGATTTCGATCAACGGCAGCGTGGTGAAAAACGAACTGCGCCACTACTTCGCGCAGTTTTCCCTGTCCGGAGGATCGGCCCAACTGATCCAGTTCCGTGAAGTCAAGAACGACAGTCTCAAGGCGGCATTGGGCTTGCCTAACGAGGAGCCGTCCAAAGATGAAGAAGTTTTTTAAGCTGGGGCTGTGCCTCGGGCTGCTGACGGTCCAGGCAGCCTTCGCCGCCCAGGTTTTTGAGGTCAAACCCGACGCGAGCATCACTGCACGCGTGTCGATGCGCGAATCGATGCGGATCAAGGTCGACGGGGAGGCGATCACCGATATGTACGGATCGGTGCGCGCGCCCGATGACACGACGTCCGCGGCCTCCGCGGGTGCCGAACTGATCGCCGTGATGGACCCAGCCCACGGCGAGGTCTATGTCACCGTTTCCGAAATGGCCTCGGCCGGCAAGCCGATCAATGTGTTCGTGACGACGGCGCGCGCAACCTACACCTTGCTGTTGGTGCCCGCCGACATTCCGTCCGACACCATCGTGCTGCGCGATCGCAGCGGGGGCGATGGTGTCGGCGGTGGAGGCGGGGGCGGGGGCGGGGGCGGAAGCGGAAGAGGCCCGAGTTGGCTGCGCGACATCAAGATGATGATGCTCACCATGGCCGGCGAGGAGCAGACCGATCTACCCGGGCGCGAAGTGCAGCGCACCGTCGATCTGTGGCAGGAAGTGAGTTTCGTCGAAAAACGCCGTTTCGACGGGCATCCGCGTTTCATCGGCGTGCATTACGTCCTGACCAATACATCCGGCGCGGTGATGAAACTCGACGAGCGCGAGTTTTTCACGCGCGGCGTCGCGGGCGTGATGATCGACAGCAAGACGCTGCCGCCGAACGCGAGCACCGACGTGTATGTCGTTCGCACCGGAGAGCGCGATGGCCGATGAAGAACAGACGGGCGTACCGGCGCCGCGCAAGCTCAAGAACGACAAGCGCAAGCAGTTCACCGTGATTGCCGTCGTCGTGGTCCTGGTCTGGGTCGGGTTCGTTGTCCTGCTCTCCGGTGACGGCAAGAAAAAGCAGAGCGACGCCGACGCGAACGATCCGGGCAAGACCAAGCTCACCGCGATCAATGCGCCGGGCGACGTCGTGACGGCCCAGGAAAAATGGTTGGTTGTGGCGGGGAACAAGATTTCCGAGCATGACGGCCGGCTGGCCCAAAGCGAAACGCTGGTCAAGGATTTGCAGGCGAAGATCGCCAAGATGGAAGCCGATCGGCGTGCCGATCGTGAAGCCGCCGCTGGCACGAGGCCTGTGCCGCCCGTGGCTGTGCCGACGCCGGCACCGACACCGCCCGTCGAGCGCGGGGAGGGCGAGGCCGACGAAAGCAAACCGACGCCTTACCCGCCCGGCACGCCTTCGGGTTCGTCTTCCGGCGTCTCGCCCGTGGTTCCGTCCAGCGTGGCCCCGCCTGCCGGGCCGAGCTACATCCCGCCGCCCGCGCCGATCGTGCGCAGCCAGCGCACGGGCAGGGTCAGCACGCTGGGCGCGGGCCGCACCGGCACGCCGACCGCCACCGGGCCGATCGCGGCCTCAACCACCGTGGGCAGCGGGAGTAAAAACCGGGATTCGGGCAAGACCTATCTGCCGATCGGCTTCGCCAAGGTGCGCCTGCTGGGCGGGATCGACGCGCCCACCAGCGGGGCGGGTCAATCCAATCCCTTGCCGGTCATGCTGCGGGTCGAGGATCTGGCGACCCTGCCGAACCACGTGCGCGCCAACGTCCGCGATTGCTTCATCGTCGCCGCGGCCACCGGGGATATCAGTTCCGAACGCGCCTATTTCCGCACCGAGCGGCTGTCATGCATCCGCCATGACAACCGCGTATTGGAAACCAAGCTCTCCGGCACCTTGTACGGCGAGGACGGCAAGGTCGGGCTGCGCGGCCGGCTGGTCAGCAAGCAAGGGCAGATGCTCGCCAATGCGCTGCTCTCGGGTGTCGTCGCCGGCATCGGCCGGGGCATGACCTTCCAGACCACCACGACGGGCGTCACCGCGCTGGGCACGACGATCACCGAGCCCAACAGCGGCAAGGAGTTCCAGGCCGGGCTTTCCGAGGGGGTCCGAAACGCGATGGACCGGCTGGCCGAGTATTACATCAGCCTCGCCGAAAAAACCTACCCGGTGATCGAGATCGACGCGCAGCGCGTCGCCGACGTCGCCATCACCGCAGGCGTGGAGATCGACGTACCCCTTCCCGATTTTGACGATACCGCCATGGCGCGCCGGTTTGGCACGCGCCGGCTCGATCCTGGCTATGCCGACTGAACACCAAGAAAGGGTGACGACTGATGAGTGACGTATTGCAAGACAGCCATGCAGCCAGACTGGCGATCCCTGATCTTGGCTACGACTGGCCGGATCACAAATTGAAGGCGCTCGGCCTTGAGGTGCAAGCACGGTATCCCGAGTTGGCAGGGTGGCCACCGTATCTGGCGGCAGAGGCACACCTCTACTACGCAAGCCGCGTTTCTGGCGATCCATCCGAAGTTCAGGCGCGCTCTGTCAAGTTCTTGCCGTTCCTACGAGCGGCTGTCGCAGGTTATGCCAACTGAACCATGAGGACATTCATGAAAAAGGCTCTACTGATTCTGGCGCTTTCCCTATGCGGCGGCGCGTTTGCCGGCGATTCATCGTCGGAGAAAGCGATGCGCGAACGCCTGGCGGCGCTGTACCCGTCCACCAAGGTCGACAGCGTGAGGCAGACGCCGGTCGAGGGGCTGTTCGAGGTCGTCATGGGCAAGAACCTCGCCTACGTCGATGCCAGCGGGCGCTACTTCCTGCTCGGCGGGCATCTGTACGATCTGCCGAACAACGAGGATCTGACCGAGGCGCGCGTTGCCGAGTTGCAGCAGACGCAACGGATCGACCGGGGCCGGCTTGGGCGGGCGCAGACGATCACGGTCAAGAAGGGCAGCGGGGCGCGTGAGTTGTGGGTCTTCACCGATCCGCTGTGCCCGCACTGCCGGCGCTTTGACGCGGAACTGGAAAAAGTGACCGACGTCACCATCCACAACGTCATCGTGCCCATGCAGCCGGGCTCCGAATCAGCTTCGCGCGCCATCGTCTGCGCGGCTGACCCGAATGCGGCGTGGCGCGACGCGATGCGCGAGGCAACGCCTGGACGGGCGTCGGCGCCATCCACGTGCAAGGCTGCCGTCGAGCTCGAGGGCAATCTCGCCTTGGCTGAGGAACTGGGCATTCGCGGCACGCCGTCGCTGGTTTCCGGCGATGGCCGTGTGCGGCAAGGGGCGATGAACGCGGCCGATCTGTCGGCCTGGCTCGCGCCCGCGATACCCGCTGTGGTACGGACGTCGGTGGGGGGATCGTGATGCGCGCGCACCTGATCATTACGCTCGCCAGCGCGCTCCTGCTCGGCGGCTGCGCCTCCGGCCTGTCCGGCATCGGCGGCAGTTCCTCGCTGTCGTGTCCATTCACCGATGGCGTTGTGTGCAAGAGCATGAGCGACGTCTATGACGATACGGTCTCCGGGCGCATCCCCCCGAAAGCACCCACTGCCGGCACGCCCCCCGAAAACGATGGCACGCCGCGCGCAGCGGTGCCCAGAAGGCTGGCCTCGGCCGCGGTGCCGAGCGATCTGCTGCCGCTACGCACGCCGGCGCGCGTGCGCGAAGTGTGGATTGCCCCATGGGAAGACAGCGACGGCGATCTGAATGGGGACTCGCGCATCTACCTGCAGATCGACAACGGACGCTGGAACATCGAGCACGCGCGTGCCAGCGTGCGCCGTGAATTCAGCGCGATCAGGCCACCGGCGAACGCGCCGGCCGCGGTCGAGCCGGCTGCACCGGCAACGCCGATGCGTAACGGCGGCAACGGCAACGGTGCGCTCAACCCCTTCCTGTCCGTTCCGGGAGGCGACAAGGGATGAGCAACGGGCAAACATCGGGACAGGCCTCTGGGCAAGCTTCGCCGAGCGCGCTGGCGGGTTTGTTCGACACGCTTTTCGGCGACGGGGCGAGCGAGCGTCTTGGCTCGCTCTTCGTCAAACCGAACAAGGACGGTGAGGATCAGACGCGCTTTTCCACTTACCTGCCTTACCGCGCCTGGGATCACGAACGCAATCTCGCCGTGCTCGCCGAAGGGGTGGGGTTCTGCCTGGAGGTCAATCCGCAGTCCGGCGCGGACGCATCGATGGCCGAGGGGCTGCTCGGGCTCTTCTACGGCTGGCAGCCCGGCACGGCGGTACAAATTCATCTGTTCGGCACGCCGCACATCCAGCGGCGCCTGGCCTCCTACGCGGCGCTGCGCGCCGAGGACGAGAACCAGGAGCAGCTTTCGATCGAGGCCGGGCGCCCGGTACGCAACACCAATCTTTACCGCGTGATGGCGCGGCGCCGTTACGCGCATTTGCTGAAAGGCGCGTACCACTCGATCACGGACGGCAGCGTCTACATGCTGCGCGAATTCCGCCTGGTCATTTCCGTGACGGCGCCGTGCCGCATCGAGCAGCACGCAAAGATCCAGGATCTGCTCAACCAGCGCCAGGCCGTCATGACCGCGCTCAGTAACTCGGGCTACCCGTGCCGCGAGTGGGGTGCGCGCGATCTCCTGAACTGGTGCGCCGATCTATTGAACCCGCAGCGTTTGTACGAGGAGCCGCCGCCGATACCGCATGACGAAGGGCGGCTGCTCAAGGATCAGATCATCGATCACGACACGCGCCAGGTCGAAACCGAGCGCGGCATCACCTTCTCGAAGACCGGCAAGCCCAACGTCGAGATGCGTGTCTTCGGCGTCAAGGGCTACCCGGAGCGTTTCAGCCTGTGGCGCATGGGCGCACTGGTGGGCGATCTGATGCAGGGTGCGCTCCAGTATCCGTGCCCGTTCGTCATCACGATGGGCGCCTACGTCCTGGATCCGGCCGATACCGGCGCCTGGGTGACGGCCAATCAAGCGCGTGCGACGCAAAACGCGAACTCGAAAGCCGCACCGCTCCTGCCCGACGCCGCCGAGAAGAAGCGCGACTGGGACAGGGCGAAAGAGATCATGGAGAACCGGGGCAACCTGCTCAAGCTCTACCACACCCTGATCCTGTTCCCGCTCGCCGAGCACGCGAGCCGCGCCGAGGCCTCGGCCGAGTCGGTCTGGCGCGACCAGGGTTTCCAGTTGTGCAACATGACCTACGTCGCGCGTGCGTGCCTGCTGTCGAGCCTGCCGCTCACGCTCGACAAGGTGCGCCAGCGCGCGCTGGAGAAATTCAAGATCCCGACCACCAAGTCGTTCGACAACGCGGTATCCGTCGCGCCGATGCTCGGTGAATGGATGGGATCGCAAACGCCCGTGCTGATGTTCGCCGGCCGGCGCGGGCAGATCGCCGGCTTCGATTTCTACGACAACCCGGAGGGCAACTACAACGTCGCCATCGTCGGCACGTCCGGCTCGGGCAAGTCGGTGATGATGAACGAGATCGCGTTGGCGTATCTCGGTACCGGCGCCAAGGTTTTTATGTTGGACCTCGGCAAGTCCTTCGAAAAGCTGTGCGTGAAGGCGGACGGGCAGTTCGTCGAGATGTACGCCGGCAGCGGGATCAACATCAACCCCTTCACCCACGTCGTCGAGATCGGCGACGATCTGGCGATGCTCCAGGCGGTGATCGCCAAGATGGCCGCGCCGTTCGCCGAACTCGATCCCTACCAGTACCAGGCGATCGCCGATGCGATCACGCGGGCCTGGGGCGAGCACAACCGGGAAACGACGATTACCCACCTGGTCAAGATTTTCCGCACCGGGCGGCTGATGCCCGATGCGCCTGTGGATCGGCGTTTGACCGACCTGGCGACGATGCTCTCGCCGTATGCAACGGGCGGGCTGTATGCGGAGTTCTTCGACGGTCCATCGACGATCGATTTCAGCAGCAATCTGGTGGTGATCGAGGTCGAGTCGCTCAAACGCTCGCCCAGCCTGCACCGCGTCGCGCTGATGATCCTGATGTTCCGCATCACCAGCGAAATGTATTTCGATCGCGCCACACGCAAGCTGCTGATGATCGACGAGCTGCAGCAGCAACTCGGGGGCGACGACGATCCGACCATGACCCGGATCATCGAGGAAGCCGCGCGACGTGCGCGTAAATACGGCGGTTCATTGCTCACCGCCACCCAGATGGTCGAGGACTACTACCAGTCCGATTCGCTACAGACGGCCTTCGCGTTGTCCGACTGCCTGATGATCATGCGTCAGCGCAAGGAGTCCATCGAGATGCTGGCCAGGGACGGCAAGCTGCATCTCGATCCCTACAGAAAACGCATGCTCCAGAGCCTGCGCAAGACCAACCGCTATTCCGAGGTGTACATCCACTCGCCGATGGGCGAGGGCGTGTTGCGCCTGGTAGTCGACCCGTTCGCGCTGCTCGTCTATTCCAACCGCCACGAAGACAACGCCCCGATCGACGAGCGCCGCGCCCGAGGCATGAGCGTGGATGAGGCCATCGAGGATCTGTTGCGCGAGCGTGGCATCAAGGTGGCGACATGAAGGCAATTTCAATTCGCCAGCCCTGGGCATGGCTGATCGTGCGAGGCCACAAACCAGTGGAAAACCGTCAATGGTCTACGCGCTTTCGCGGTCCTGTCCTGATTCATGCCGCCAAAGGCATGACGTATGACGAATACGAGGATGCGCACAGCCATGCCGCTCACCTTGGTATCGAGATACCGGAATTCGACGAACTGGAGCGCGGTGGGATAGTCGGCCAGGCAACGATCACGGACTGCGTTGAAGACAGTGAATCCCCGTGGTTTTTCGGCCGATACGGATTCATTTTGGCCGACGCCAAGCCGCTGCCGTTTCTGCCTGTTCGCGGGCAACTCGGATTCTTTGAAGTCGATGGTTCGAGAGCAGAGGAAGCAGCATGAGCGTCAGTCCGGTCCAAATTCTGATGGTGCTGCTGTGTTGCAGCCTTTCGACGGTGAGCGGCATCGGGCTGTATCACCACCTGACCGCCGGGCAGCGGGTGCGCCTGGCCGTGGTCGATCTGGCCAGCGTCTATCGGGAACGGGAAGCCGCGTTCGCCGCACGCATCGGCAAGGAGACGGCGACAGAGGCCGATCGCGTCCGTGCGGTCGAAGATGCCCAGGTCTTCGCGCGTGCCTTGCCGGTGGTGATCGAGCGGCTATCACAAGAGTGTGGGTGCGTTGTCCTGCTGGGCAATGCTGTCGTGGGTCGAACGGATGAGGTCGTCGATCTCACCGAGGATCTGCGTAAGCGGGTGGGGTCATGGTAGTAGCAGCCCGGAAACGTGCGGCGCATCCACACCCCGAAAACGCGTCGCGGCGCGGACTGGCGCAGCGCCTGGCAGTGTTCGGCGCGCGCTTCGTCCGTGCGCGCGGGCGCGATATCGCCGGCTACGGCGCCATGCTATGCCGCTACTGGCCGGTGACGCTGGCGATGGCGGCACTCTGGGGCGTCGGCGCCTATTACCTCGCCTTCAACTGGTCCGACAGTCTGCCCTGGCGGATGGTCTGGATCGAGCACGGGCGTCTGCCGGGCAAGGGCGAATACTTCATCTACGAGTTTCGCGGCACGAAACGGGGGCTGCTCACGCGGACGTTCTTCAAGCGAGTCGCCGGCACCGAGGGCGATATCGTCCGTGTCGAGAAAATCGACGGGCCGGGCAGGGGGCATCGGGTCTGGGTGGGTGACACCCTGATCGGCGAAGCCGTCCCCGCCGACCGCTTCGGCATCGCGCTCACCCCGGCCGCGAGCGGTCCCGTTCCGCCAGGTCACTACTTCGCCCAGGCCGACGATCCGGCGAGCTTCGATTCGCGCTACGCCGAATCCGGCCTCGTACCGTTCGACGCCGTGCGCGGCGTCGCTCATCCTCTGTTCTAGGCGCGCGACGATGAACAAGACAATCGCCACCATCACCGCCCTGGTTTGCATGCTGCTCGCCGTTCCCGCCGGCGCGGTCGATCTGGGCAAGATCGGCAAGGCCTGGCCGATCGCCGAGCCGGATTTCGTCGAGGACATGCAGGCCATTGCGCGCGCCAAGGTCGAAAGCGGCGAATGGGCGAAGGTCGAGCAGGAGACCAAGCGCCGCGCGAAGGAACGGATCGAGAACCCGGCGCCGGTCGAGGGCCTGGCCACCGTTTCCGCCACGCGCGAACGCCGCTTCGATCCGTCGATCGTGCTCTCGCGCGACATCCTGGATCCGGACGGGCGCGTCATCGCCGCCGCTGGCACGGTGGTCAATCCGCTGGCGATCAAGCCCATGCGCGAACCCGTGCTGTTCATCGACGCGCGTGACACGCGCCAGGTGGCGCTGGCCGAACGGCTGCGCGGTGTGCATGACGATCGGCTGATGGTCATTCTCACCGGAGGCTCGCCCGTCGAATTGATGCGCCGCTGGCAGCGTCCGGTCTATTTCGACCAGGGCGGCGCGCTGTCGCGCCGCTTCACCATCACTGCCGTGCCTTCGCTGATGACGCAGGACAAGCAGCGTTTCCTGATTTCGGAGATCGCGCCATGAGCCGCGCCGTCCTTGTCCACGCCGTCCTTGTCTTCACACGCCTGTTTTTCTGCGCCTGCGCGCTCACGCTCGCCCTGGGTGCGAACGCCGGAGAAAGCGCGAGCACCGGCGTCGTCACGACCTGCACCGGGCGCTTTCCAAATCCAATCAACGACATTTGCTGGCGCTGCATGCTGCCCCTGTCGGTCGGCGCCGCGCCGGTTGCCAACCTGGGCAACCAGGTCGATATGGACAACCCCGGCAGCCCGATTTGCATCTGCCCCGGCTGGCCGCCCCGTGTCGGTCTTTCGCTCGGTTTCTGGGAGCCGATCATCCTCACCGAGATTCCGCGCAAGCCGTTCTGCTTTCCACTGCTGGGCGGTCTGGAAATATCGGGCACCAGCGAGCGCGCGCATGCGCGCACGGCGATCTCGGACGCCAACGGCGCGGGCAACGCGCAACTCACCTTCTACCACGCGCATGAGTACGTCTTTCCGATCCTGGCCGAAATGGGCATGGCGACCGACTACCCATGCCTGACGCAATCGGCGATCGATATCGCCTACGTGACTGAATTCGACCCTACCTGGTACGACGAACAGATGGCGCTCTACACCAGCCCCGAAGCCTATCTGTTCGCCAATCCGATCGCGCTGGCCGCTTGCGCGGTCGATTGCGTGATCGCCACCGCCGATCTGCCGCAGCCGGCGATGTTCTGGTGCGCCGGCTGCCAGGGCAGCCTGGAACCGAACGAAGGACGCGTGCCCTACAACGGCGGCGGGGTGGCCGTGAGCCTGCTGCTGTCCCAGCGCCTGATGGCGAAGCTGCACAAATTCGCCATCGCCTGGGCGTACCACGGCGAGGGCGCGCTGTGCGGGCCGCAGATCGAAATCATCATGAATCGCCAGCAATACAAGACCCAGATGCTCTACCCGATCCCCAACACCACGGCATTGAACGGCAAGTGCTGCCAGCCCTTCGGCGCCACGTCGCTGCTGTGGGGCATGGCCAAGGAGTACCCGGTCGATGGCGAGGATTTTGGCTACGTGCTGTTCAGAAAGCGCAACTGCTGCCTGACCTACTACTGACGAGTTCCGATCATGAACCTATGTCTTCATCTACGTCCGCTCCTACGCCTGTTGCCGATCCTGGCCGTGGGCCTGGTCTTTTCTCCGGCCGGCGCGCAACCGGGCGCGCAGGACAGCGAATGGCAGGCGCGCATCGAGCGCGCGGCGCGCCAGGCCGAGCGGGCAGCCGCGGCACCGCAAACGCCGGCAGGCCTGGCCGACATTCCGCAGCCGCCGCCAGGCGCGGGGCAGGGCGCGCGAACCGACATTCGTGATCTGGCCGAAGCGTTCCGTTCCGGCCAAAGCGCGGGGCAGAAGGCGCCGGGCGGGCTGCTCGCCTTCGTGTCCTTCGGCATGCCCGAGGCCGCGCTCGACCGTCTGATCGACGACGCGCAACGCTACCGCGCCACGCTGGTGATGCGCGGCCTGGTCGAACACTCCTTCGCCAAGACCGCGAAGGCGGTCCAGGCCCGCCTGGGCAAGCGGCAGGTCGCCTGGATCATCGACCCGGAAGCCTTCACCCGGTTCGGCGTGACCCAGGTTCCCACGTTCGTCCTGGTGCGCAAGGGGGCAAGCCTCGGGACGGGCGCGGATGCGGCCTGCGGGACGACGCAATGCTTCGCCCAGGCCGACACGGTGAAGACCGTGGGTGACGTGACGATCGACTACGCACTCGATTTCATCGAACGCCAAGAGCCGTCCTGGCGAGGCGAGATCGACACGCTGCGAGAGATGGACGCGCTGCGCGCGAGGAGGGCGGGAACATGAAAAGGGGATACAGGTTTCATTGGTCCGGCGCTTTGCTCGTTGCCCTATCCGCCTTGTTCGCGGTGCCGGCAGCGGCGCAAAGCGCCAAGGAGGAAGCGATCGCCGCCGCACGCGCGTCGGCGCAGCACAGCGCCTCCACGCTGTCGGCCGGGGCCGCACAGGGACAAACGCAGGGCACCGAAGAGGATACCGCGGCCTGGACCTCGCAGACGCACACCGGACCCGCCGCCGCGAAGACCGGCGGCGCGGCACTGCGCGATAGTTGCGAAGGATCGAGCTCGGCGCAGTGCCAGGCACTGCAACTCGGTGCCCAGCACCGCAATCAGACGCTCGACGCGGACACCGCCGCCGAAGTCAGCAAGCTGCGTAGCGGCGAACTGGAAAACCCACTCACCGCGATCGAAGGCACCTACAGCGATTGCGAAACCGAGCACAACCCGGTGGGCATCAGCGTCAGGGAATCGCAGTTCTGCTACGACTACTACCTGCGCGCGCTCGATCTTCAATGCGACAAGACGCTCGAGGTCGACGTGCAATGGGGCTACTCGTGCGCCTGGGGCGATGCCGGTCCCTTCCCCGAGGACGGGGCCGACTGGTCCAACCCGCCCGTGCCTCACTACTGCAAGCACACCACGGAGCATACCGAATGGACGTGCCCGGAGGGCACCTTCAAGGTGGGCGGCACATGCCTCGGTTCGGACGGCATCGGCGTTCCCGCGACCGCGCATACCGAAGAGGTCATCAACAGATATTCGGCCACCGCCACGCCGATCGAGACCGACCACTGGAACAACCCGTGCGCGAATTGGGAAGGCCGTGTGCCACCGGGCATGCTGCCCAAGGACGGCGACAACGACGTGGGGCCGCCGATCGGCCCAGGGCCGAAGAACAAGTGCGAACGCATCGATTCGACCTGCATCGTCCCCAAGGAGACGCGGCTCATCAAGAACCACGCGGTCACGCGCGAGTGCTGGAAATTCCGCAACACGTTCAACTGTCTGGAGGCCGACGAAAAGTCCGACTGCGGGGGCGGCATGAAGGGGACATGCACGCCGGTCGTCGTCGATGAGTGCATCGAAACCGACGAACTCTCGGCCACGTCCTTCAGCGGTTCGTCCCCGACGCCGACGTGTGTGACCTGGCGTAGCGAATACAACTGCGAGACGCGCAACACCGAGCGCATCGAAGACGTCGTCAACTGCGGTAGCCAGACCTACACGTCGAGTAGCGGCACCTGGGACACCGGCTATACGCCCGATCGGGATTTCGCGCAGACCATGGCCTTCATGGAGGCCGGCAAGGAAGCGGCCAAGTACCTGAACGTGGACGACCTGCAGATCTTCAAGGGCTTCGACAACCGCTGCCACAAAAAGCTTTTTGGGCTTGAGAACTGCTGCGCGAGAAACGAAAGCGACGGGATTTTTGGGGCAAATTGCAGCGACGCGGAAAAAGAACTCCGGGTGAAGCGCGACGCCGAACTGTGCTACCCGATGGGTTCCTATTGCTCCAAAAAACTCAAGTTCATCGGCACCTGCCAGGTTCGCACCCAAACCTATTGCTGCTTTCACAGCCTGCTCGCGCGGCTTCTCAACATCCAGGGCAAAGAGCAATTGGGCATTTCGCTCGGCTCGGCGAAGTATCCGAACTGCGCGGGTTTCACGCCCGAGGAGTTGCAGAAGCTCGATTTCGCCAAGATGGACCTGACTCAGTTCATGGATTCGATCAAGGCCAAGTCGGTCAATCTCGACGATCTCATCCAGAACAGCAATTTTTTGCAGAGCACGCCATGACGCGACCGTGGGCGGCGCCGGCCGCTGTCGTCTTTGCAGCCGCTCTGGTGGCGCTCGTGGTGCTCATCGCGCCACCGGCCTCGGCCGCGCCCGAAGACACGGCGCCGCCGGGAACAAAGCCGTTTCTGAAAGAGCGCGAAACCGGCTGGTTCTGGTACCGCGATCCGCCGCCGCGCCAGCAATCCGAAGCGCCGCCCGCGCCTGTTGCGCCGGCAGCGCCCCCGGAGATCGCCGCCTATGAGCGTTTCAAGAAAGACATGGAAGAGGCGCGGATCGTCGCCATCATGACGCCCACGGCGCAGAACCTGGAGCGTTACATCGCGCTGCGCACCCGGCTCGTCAACATGAGCAGCGAGTTCGCCGACGTGGGCATGCGCGTGACCTGGGCCAACCCGCAATACGATTTCACGCTGCAACGGCCGGTCACGTCCGTTGGTGTTGCCGCCTACGAATCGACCCGCAACGAAACCCGGCGCGAAACCTTCGAGCGCCTGGCGCGCACCAGCGTGCTGTATTTCTTCTTCCGCTCCGACTGCCCGTACTGCCACGCCTTCGCGCCCGTGCTGCACGGGCTGGCCCAGGCCACCGGCATGACGATTTTTCCGGTCTCGCTCGATGGCGCCGGCCTTCCCGATTTTCCTGCGCCGCATCTGGACAACGGCGCAGCCGCAAAGCTCAACGTCACCACCGTGCCGGCGCTGTTCCTCGCCGAGCCGGCCAACGGGCGCATCGTTCCCGTGGGCTTTGGTGTGATGGCCGAATCCCAACTGATCGAGCGCCTGGTCGCGCTGGCCAACCCCGGCGACAGCCCGTTCGTCGATCACGCAACCCCCGTCCGTCCTTTGCCGGACAACCTGAAATCCACCGTACCACTGACACAAGGAGATGCAGCATGGCCTCACTAAACCGTGTTTCCCTCATTGGCAACCTCGGAGACGATCCCGAGGCGCGCTATTTGCCCGATGGCACGGCCACGGCCGTGATCCGCATGGCGACCACCGACGTGTGGAAGGACCGCGAGAGCGGCGAGAAAAAGGAAAAGACCGAATGGCACCGCGTCATCCTGTATCGGGGACTGGCCGATATCGCCAAGGAATATCTCAAGAAGGGCGCGCAGATTTACATCGAAGGCAAGCTGCGCACCCGTAAGTGGACCGACAAGGAAAACGTCGAGCGTTACACCACCGAGATCGTCGGCGAGGAAATGAAGATGCTCGGCCGGCGCAGGGACGACAGCCCCGCCACGGTTACCGACGAAGCGCCTGCCGGCGTCGGCGTCGCTGAGCCGGTCGGCGAGCCGTTCTGATCCGGGTCCACCCGTGCTCCCTTCCACCTTCTGATTCCAGGACCGCCACGATGAAATCCGCCCCGCAATCCACCCGCACGGCCCTCGCCTTGGCCATCGCGCTCTCTTGCGCGCCGGCCGGCGCCGAAAGCCTGCAAACGCAGGCGCAAGGCATGTTCGACGCGATGGGCGTGATCGGCAACACGACCGCGCCGCAGGCGTTCAAAGGGCAGACGATGAACACCTATACCGCGGGCTCGATGTTCGTGCGCACGCCGATCAAGAGCTACCAGTTGGCCGCGGCCTCGATGCCATCGGTCAGGGCCGGCTGCGGCGGCATCGACGTTTTCGGCGGTTCGTTCTCCCACATCAGTTCCGAGCAGCTGAAGGCCATGATGAAGAACATCACGTCGGCCATTCCCGGCGTGCTGTTCCAGCTTGCCATCGACAGCGTGGAGCCGCTGTTGGGCTCCACGATCAAGACCTTCCAGGGGTGGCTGGACATGGTCAACCGTTCGAACATCAGTTCGTGCGAAGCGGCCAAATCGCTGGTCAATGGCGCGGCCGGCGCCATGGGGCTGAGTGCGGGCGAGACGTGCCGCAGCATCGCAAGCCTGCTGGGCATGTCGCAGGACGTCGAGGACGGGCGGGTGAAATGTTCCAGCGACGCCGGTTATCAGAGCGTGATGGCCACCAGCAACGAGGAGACCGACAAGATCAAGCCCTTCGTCGGCAATCTGGTGTGGAAGGCGCTGGAGAAGATGAGCCACCTGGACGACGAGGACCGCGAACTGATCATGTCGATCACAGGCACCACGATCTACTCGCACCCCGTTGCCGGCGAATCCGTGCCGCTGTCCTATCCGGGGCGCATCGGCTCGCTCAAGGATCTGCTCTACGGCAACAAGGACGGCACGACCTCTGCCGGCACGGTACTGGTGTCGATGCTGAAATGCGCGAACGCCGACTGCTCGGCGGTCGCGGAAGTTTCCGAGCCGATCCAGTCCTTCGTCGCTCGCGCCGAAAAGCTGATGATCTCGCTGTCGGAGAAGATCGCCTCCCACGACACGCCGCCCACCGAGGCCGAAACCAACTTCGTCAATAACGTCTCGGTGCCGGTCTATCGGCTGCTCGCCGTGGCCAACGCGATCGGCAACGCCGAACGCCCGTCGATGATCGCCCCCAGCCTGATCGCCCAATACCGTGAATACATCGCCATCGAATACGCCCATGCGCTGCTTTCTCGCGCGGCGCGCAGCGCGCAGGCGGCGGGGCTTTTCAACCACGCCTTGAGTACGCCCCAGCGCGACCAGCTTGCCGCGCACATGGGCCACATCAACACGCTGCTCGCCGGCATCGATTCCGAGCGCCAGGTCGCGGCGCAGAAGGCGCAGGTCACGATCGATATCGCCGGCCAGGTCGAGTCGTTGGAACGCAACCTGCGCGCCTCGATGCCGCAGCAGATCCAGGATCTGCTCGCGTTCTCCGCGCTCGGCTCGCGCTGAAAAAACGAATGAGCATGTTTTACGAGATGAGCAACATGGAAATCGATACGTCGCAGCGCAACCGGATTATTTGCCAGTTTTCCTGCGGTGCCGCCTCGGCGGTGGCGACGAAACTGGCGCTCGCCCAGTACGGACAGAGCCACGACGTACAGATCGTGAACGCTTTCATCCAACAGGAACACCCCGACAACCGGCGCTTTCTCGCTGACTGCGAGCGGTGGTTCGGCCGCACCATCACCGTGCTGCGCAATGAGAAGTATGTCGCGTGAATCGTTTCGACGCAAAACACAACGCAATCCGGATAACTCGAAAACACTGGGGAGAAAACACATGAAATACTGTATCAAACGCAAGGATTGGGTGACGGCTGCCGCCGCCCTGGCATTCACATCCACCTTCATCGCGTTCGGCCTGTCCATGGCGGAGTTGGCGGCGGTGTGGGTGTCGTCGTTCGTCGCGGCGTCGGCCCTCGACGCCTGGATGGACAAACGCGATGCGCACCTGGTCAAGCGCATGGAAGATACGGCGCCCGCCGTCTGGGACGTGCGCATGAGCGGCGTCAGCATCGGCGCCGTGACCGACGCGCAGTACGCGTCCATGCAGCGCCACGCCTTTCACGACAAACGCAACGCCGCCGCGCAGTTGCTGAACATGGCCCACGTCCTTCTGACCGTGTTGAGGGCGGTGTTCATCGGAACGCCTCTGACGATCTTCTGGCTCATGGTCATGCTGGCGCTCTTCAAACCCCAGGCACTCACGGACATCGTGCAGGGATTCCACCAGGCCGGCGCGGCGGCGGCGGGGGCGTGCGTGCTGGCACTGCTGCCGATTGGCGTGTCACTGACCGTGACGGCACTGATCTTCATGTCCATGTGGGGATTCAGCTTCGGCTACCGGAACCGCTACGGCGAGGAGGTGAACCGCATGCTGCGCCGCCATTGCAACATGCCCGCCGAAGGCGACGTCCATCTCTGGCAGGGCGATAAAGGCCTGTGCCAGACCGTTCGCGCTCCGGAATAGGAAGGCGCTCCATGGACCGCATGAAAGGGAAGGCGAGCTATTACGTGGTCAAGGAGTATCGCGGCACCGAAGACTACGAAGGCGTCGAGCATCGCTTCGAGAAACTGGATGACGCCACCGCAAAAGCTGAAACCCTGGGGAAGATGAACATGAACGCCTACGACGAAGCGGGCAACTGGCATCCCGTTGCGCGCGGAGAAGACGGCCGATGGATGCGGAGGGAAACCGTTGCCGAGCATTTCCGCCGCATGGCGCGCCTGGCGATGAATCCGCCCGCGCCCGGATCCGCAGAATAGGACGGCGCCATGGACGGCTACGAAATTTTCGCCTACGGCAACGTCGACACCCTGTCGGGGCTTTTCAACGGCATCGCCGCGCTCATGAACGCGGCGGGTTTCAAGGGTGCGCTCGCGCTCGTGATCATCATCGGTTTCATCTGCGCGCTGGCGGCGATGGCGCTGGCCAACAACCGCTTGCATGGGCCGAAATGGCTGCTGTCGATCATGCTCATCAACGCCATACTGGTCGTGCCCACCTCGACCGTGCACATCGTCGACAAGACCGGCACACAGGCGCCGGTCGTCATCGACAACGTGTCATGGGGCATCGCGTCGCTCGCCTCGCTGGTGAGCGACGTGGGCAACGTGCTTACCGAACTGTTCGAGACCGCCTTCCAGAACCTGCCCTCCGCGCTCGGCACCAGCGTCGCCGTGCTGCCGGCCGATCTGACCTACCAGAAGACCGGCCTGATGTTCGGTTCAAGGCTCATCAAGGAATCGCGCGGCGCGGTCTATGCCGATCCGGCTTTCCGCGCCGACATTACCAACTTCATCGCCAACTGCACGATCTACGACATCAGCCAGGGCTACATCCCGGCAAAGGATTTCGTCAGTTCGACCAACGTCTGGGCGCTGATGGACAACACCAACCCGGCGCGCTATACACAACTTACCGTCGAGGACGGTTCGGTCGATTCGTTTCCGTGCCCCCAGGCCTACGCCAAGCTCTCGGCGCTCGAGCCGGCCAACACCAAGAACCTGCTCGCCACGCTCGGGCTGAAACTGAACAACGGCCTGGCCGGGGTGTTCCAGAGCAACGACGCCGCCACGGTGGCGCAGACGATCGAGACCTTCTCCGACCAGATGAATGCGGCCTACGCGCGTGCGCGCATCGGCGAGGCCTCGGCCGACGCCGCCGCGCTCATCCGCCAGAACGCGCTCATCAACGCCGTGCGCGACGCTGGCGTCGTGCTCTCTCAACGCACCAACGACCCTTCCGCGATGATGCTGGCCATGGGCAAGGCGCAGGCGGCGGCAAGCTTCAACGCGCAGTACGGCACCTCGGGCAAGATGGCCGAAGACACGCTGCCGCTGCTTCGCAACAGCGTCGAAGCGTTGTGCTACGCCCTGTTCCCCTTCGTCATGCTGATGGCGATGCTCTTCGGCGAACTACAGGCGCTGCAGCTACTCAAGTCCTATGTGCTCGCGCTCATCTGGGTGGCGTTGTGGCCCCCGATCTACGCCGTGCTCAACTACGTCGCAGGTACGGTCGCGGCGAAGAACATGGCCGCGGCTGGCTACGCCGGCGGGGTGCAAGGGCTCACACTGCTGTCGGCCGACTCGATCTACCAGAACGGCGTGTCCGAACTCTCGATGGTCGGCTATCTGGCCACCGCGGTGCCGCTGATCGCCAGTGCGGTCGTGTTCGGTATGAACCGGCTCGCCAACGTCGGCATCGGCGCCATGGGCGCGGCCAGTGCTGCCGCTGGCGCGGGCGCTGCCCGTGCGGGCGATCTGTCCGGCAACGTCAGTCTGGACCAGCAGCAACTCGCCCCGAACCGCAGCGACGCCTACATGAGCACGGCCAGCACCATGCTCGGCACCACCACCACGAACCTGCGCAGCGGCGATTTTCGTTTCACGGAAAACGTCGGATCGAGCCGACTCGCGCTGGGATCCTCGGGCGAGATCGCCAGCCGGCTGGGCACGATGTCGGCCAATACCGCAAGCGAAGCGTCCTCGCTCGAAAAACGCGCCACCGAAAGCTGGGACAGTGCATTCGCCTCGGCGGTATCGCATGCGCGCACGCACGGCGCTACATCGGCCGGCAGCGAAGGCATCGCCGGCAGTGTGGGCAGCGGGCGTGATGCGCAGATGAGTGCGGCGGTAAAAGCAACCGATCAATTGAAGCATGAGTTGGGAATCAAGGATGACGAAACTGCTGCGCGCGTGCTCAGTGCGGCTTTGACCGGGGGCATGACTGCTGGAGTGTCTATGGCCCAATCGGCACTAGGGGGGCGTCTGGGAGGCAGCCTAGGTGCCAATGCTAGTGCGAGAGGTACTCAGACAAGCACGAGCGGCATCAGCGAATCGGTTAACAAAGCCATGGCCACAGCCCAGGAAGCTGGCGTCACCGACACCCGCAAGCTAGTCGAGAGCTATACCCGCTCGGACGAATTCCGCCATTCATCTTCGGCTGGCGAGGAAAGCGCGAGCCGCCTCGAGGCGAGCCGGCGCGAGGCGATCGGGTACAGCGAGGCCTCGGCGCGCAAATACGAGGAAGCGCACCGCTACGAGGAGTCGGCTGCCAAGGTCAAGAGCGCGGCCCTGTCGGGCAAGCTCGATTGGACGCCGGAGTTCCATCGCTTCCTCGCCCAGAACCACGTACAGCCCGGCAGCCTGTCCGGGCAGGAGATCCAGGAATGGGGCAACCGCTTCTTCGCCGCAGGCGGCGTCGGCCCAGCCGGGCCGGACGGCCAACCGAGTTTCCTGCTGTTCGATGGCATGGGGCCGGACGCGAAGACGCCAGCGATCAGCGCCGGCACGAACAATCCCAACCTGCTGCGCGGCACCTACGAGGCAGGCAAGCCCGAACTGGACGGACGGACGGTCGATGCCGGCGCGGTCGCGGCCGACTACGCCGGACACCGCGCCGGTGTGGAGGCAACGGAAGTGCGCGGCTATGCCGACCCGGCCAGCGACCTCGCCCGACTGCGCACACTCGACGATCAGGGGCGCGAACGCGCGAAGGCCGAGATCGAGCACATGCGCGAGGAGGGCGCGCAAAGCCGTGTGGAAGGACAGGCGCGCATCGACGAAGCCGGTGCACACGTGTCGCCGTACAACGTCGATCTCGGTAATCAGCGCACCGTGGATGCCGTCGGCGGCATGGTGACCACCGAAGGCGTAAAGAAGACGATCGAGAACGAAAACGCCGCGAAGGTCAGTGCTGCGGCGGAAGAGTGGACGAAACAGATGGAAGGAAGCCCAGCGGTTGAGGCGGCGAAAAAGGCAGAGGAAACACGGGCAAAAGAGCGCGGGGAGGAGAAATGAGCCGGACGAACAGGCGATCAGGTCTTCTTTCTGATTGGAATCCGCACTTGAGGCCATTCGGTAATGCCGATTGGCGCTCCGAGACACTCTTCCATCCAGTCCAACTGTTCGTAGTCGGGGTAGACGAGCCAATCCACCGCGTTTTTATCCTCACCAGCGACAGTCGTGTGCCCAGATTCAGAAAGTTTCACCGGCTCAGAAGCCGCCTCCGGTGCCCGCATCCAGACGAACACGACCACGCCGACAAGCAGCAGCAGGATGAACAGAAAAGCCACGGCAGGATTTGCGATAGGAGTCACGATGTTTCTCCCTTATATCCCCTATAACAACGGTAACGGCATATGCCATTTTGCTTCCATCTTCCGCGCCCACGCGGCTGACGTCAAGGGGCGTGCGGGGCTCTATGCGGCAGCGGCGATGCTCGCCGGCTGCGCATCGACCTCATCCGCTCCACCGCCGCTGCCGGCGGATTACTACCAGGGCGAGGGGCACGCCGCCGCACTCGACTACCGCCGCACCATTACCGTGCCCACGCCCAAGACCCAGCGCCGGGCGGAATCGGGTACGGGGGCGTCACTCCCTCTGCCCGCACCTGGCGCGGCAGCCGAACCGATGCCGGCACATCCCGTTCCTTCCGCCGCGCGCACGTCGGAAACCTCCCGGCCGCAGACCGTCGCGCCACTGCCCGCGCTGTTTTTCGCGCGCAATGGCTACCGGCTCGATGCGCGTGCGCGCGCCACGGTGCGTGCTCTCGCGCCGCGCCTTGCCGGACTGGAGCGCATCGTCGTCACCGGCTGCACCGATGAAACCGGCCCGACCGCGTTCAATCGCGCACTGGCCGAACGGCGCGCGATGGCGGTGGTGGCCGCGTTGCAGGAACACGGGATCGAGGCGCGCTTCGAGATCCACGTCGACACCGCACCAGCCATGCCGCGCCCCGAAGTGCTTGGCACAAACGCGCCGGCCGACGCCCGTTCCCGCGCCCGTCGCGTCGAGATCGCGCTAGAAGGCGGTGCGATCGATGTACCGGAGAGAAAGGAATGAAACCGGCGCTGGCATGGCTATGGAAACGATGGGTGTCGGTCGCGCCGTCTGCGTTGATGGCTGTGATACTGATACAAGCCGGTTTTGTACTTGGTTCTGAAATGGTGCCGCTTCTCGGCCCAGACGCAAAAGGCCAGTTTGCGTTGGTGATGCTTGCCACGCTGGGGTGCTTGGCGCTGTTTGCGATGCTGTCGGTCCATGCGGCCGAGCCGAAAGTGGAGGCCGAAACCGAAGACGCCTCGCGCATGCAAGAGCGGATCGACCGCGCCTATCGAGAGGGATTCCGTGTCTGGAGTGTGCTGCCCGAAACGCGAAGCGTCGAACAGTATTTGTACCTGGCGCAGTTGAGAACCGCGGGCTTCGTGATCTCCGATCGGTCGGGACAGATCGCCGCCATCGAAGTCGGCGAAACGCCGATGCAGCGCAGACGGCAATTCCGGGTAGTGGAAGCCATGTCGGCCCGATCGGTCGATCGATAGCCATGGGAAAGAAGACACCGATCTGGACGCATGAAGAGATCACACGGGAAACGGCGTGCCTGATCCAGTTCCTTGTGCTCAGGACAGTTTCGCTCCCCGAGGAAGATGCCCGCTTGTTCCGCGCTTGGGCTTACGGCGTGCATTGCGCATGGGAGGCATTGACCCTCGACGGAGGGGACGAACGGCGTGTGCGAGATTACATGGAACAGTTGTCGGTGCTGCGCAAAAGCATGAGAGAGGTACTGGGGGCAGATAGGCCGAAGACGATTCAAAACGCAGGCAGAAACTGAAAACACATCGCCCACGACGTGAGGGGGGAGCGGAAACGATGGAACAACTTGTCGCCGGATTGCGAACCGAATTGCAGAGAGCACGGGCAGAGCTACAGCAAGTGCGGGCAGCCACGCTCGGCGCCATGCTTGGCCCGCTTCGCCTACGGGAAACGGTGCTGCTCTACGTTGGAAACGAGGGCGAGGCACAGTTTTCCGAACGGCTTGCCCAGGAGTTCGGATCCGACATTGCCGACCAGGCGCTACGGTATATGTACGTTCTGAATAACGCACCACTCCCAGGCGAACAGACGGAAGCCCTGCGCGCCGCCTTCAATAAGGGGGTGAGTCGGTGGTAAAGAGCCTTTCATGGTCACAGCACCAATGGGCGCTTATACCCAGTTTTCCAGGATCAGCGGCGCTTCGATCCGTTCGTAATGGCGATGGTTGTTTGTGACCAGGACCGCGCCGGCCGAGAGCGAGTGGGCGGCGATCATCATGTCCAATTCACCGATCGGCTGTCCGGTACTGACAAGCTGATGGCGGATGTCGGCGTACCAGTCGGCCGCTTCCGTGTCCCACGGCAAGATGCGGACGATCTTGAGAAACTGGCGTACCGCCAGGTGAAGGCGATGATCGGCAGGCAGCCGTTTGAGCCCGTATTGCAGTTCGGCTCGCGTCATCACCGAAATGCAAACCATGGACGGCGCAAGGGCTGCCAAGCGATTTTCGACCGTCGGCGATTTCCCCTTGATGAGATAGCTGACGGTGTCGGTATCGAGCATGTGAAGCATGGTCACCGGTTCCCGGTGACGTCATCGAATATGCCGCGCTCCAGTGGCGGCACATTGAGCGGGCGTTCGGTCATGAAGTCGGCCGGCACCTCGGTGGAATGCAGTAACTCGAAAAACACGCTCCACGTCTCGGCGCCCGGCCGGTTCGACAGCACGACGTCGCCGGTCGCGTCGTCACGTGTGGCATAAACCTCATCGCCCTCGAAACGGAATTCTGCCGGGAGGCGAACCGCTTGGCTGCCGCCGTTTTTGAATAGCTTGGCAATGCGCATCTCGGTCATTTTGAATCGCTCCTGCTGTTTATCATATATATGCAAGTATATACGCCAAGCCAAAGAAAACGGCTGAATACATATAAAAACGGTCCTGTCGTCGATCCCACCCAAAGGATTGCCCTCTGAGCACGGCCGTTCTACCCGGTCTCGCGCCCGTCGCCCCGGCGCGCAAGCCGTTTGCCACCCAGGTCGCGTCGGACGGCCTGCGCATCGGCCTGACCGTGCCGTTCTATCCGCAGGCGCGCGACTTGATGCGCGGCTGGGGAGGGGCATGGAACGGCGCCCGAATGTGGGTGTTCTCGAATCAAGATTTCCGCGACCGTGTGCTCGCCCACTTGCCCGATGTGCTGCAACGCAGTCCGACCTTCGAAGCGGAAGGGCTGCGCGATCGCGCGCTCGCCGCCTGGCGTAACGCCGACCCCGAGCGCTTCGTCGCCCACCTGGAAGCGCAACTGATTCCGCTCGAAGCCGGTGGCCACGTATTCCAGTCGGCGTTCGACCCGCTTACCACCCAGGCGCTGCGCATACTGCGGGCGGTGTGGCACAGGCCTGCCTCGGCGTGGGCCGTCGATGCACCGCTCGAGCGCCTGTATGAAACGCTCACACGTGTCGCCGGCATTCCCGCGCACTTGGTGTATCTGCACGATCAGAAAGTCACGCTGGAGGATCTGTCTTCACCTTCCGAAAGCGATTTCGCCCTGACGGTTTCCGGCGCACCGCCCGAATCCGCCAGCGGCCGTGGAGTAGGGGAGACGGGCAGCAGTTTCGTTACCGCGACCGGCTCGGCCGTGACGGCACTGCCGATCGACGAAGCACGCCTGCGCGAAGTGGTGCGCACATTCGGCCTGTACGATTTCCAGGAGGAGGGCGTGCGCCACCTTCTCGGCGCCTCCTCGGCCCTGCTCGCCGACGACATGGGGCTGGGCAAATCGCGCCAGGCGGTGACGGCCGCGCACCTGGCTGCCAGCGCCGGCAAGATTCTCATCGTGTGCCCGGCAAGTCTGCGCATCAACTGGCAGCGCGAAGTGAATACCGTGCTGCCCGATGCGGTGGTAGCCCTGGTCGGCGAGGCATCAATCGAACACCTGGCAGCTGCCCGCTGGCACGTCTGCACCTTCGAGCGCCTCGGGCGCCTGGTGCGCGAACGGGTTTTGTACCAGGTCATGGTGATCGACGAAGCGCACTATCTGAAAGAACACGACGTCAACCGCACCCGTAACGCCCTCATGCTGTCGCAGCGCATCGAGCGGCGCTTCCTGCTCACCGGCACGCCGGTACTGAATCGGGAAAGCGAACTGCACACCTTGCTGCGCCTGTCCGGCCATCCGATCGGCCTGCTGCCGTTGTCCGAGTTCCACAGCAGCTACTGCGGCTCGCCGGCGGCGCGTCAGCGCCTGGGCGAACAGGTGGCAACCTGGATGCTCCGGCGCAAGAAGGACGTCCTGAAAAACCTTCCCGACAAGCTGCACGAGGTTCGCTACATCGAGCCGGCCTGCGGCCGGGAAGAGTACAAGCGGATACTGAGGGATCCGATATTGGGATCATTGCCCAAGATCACCGCGCTCAGGCAGTGCCTGGAAACGCTCAAGATCGACTATGTGCTCGAGCTCGTCCGAGGCCTGGCCGACGACGACAAGCTGCTCGTGTTCTGCGAATACGTGGGCAGCGTCGAGGCGCTGCGCGTTGCATTGAAAGAGGAGGGCGTCGGTTGCGTCTCGATCACGGGCTCGGACACGTCGTTCAAACGCCAGCAGGCGGTCGACCGCTTCCAGAACGATCCGGCCGTGCGTGTTTTCATCGGAACCTCGGGCGCGGCCGGTGTTGGTATCACGCTCACCGCGGCCAACCATGTCGTTTTCGCCGGGCTGCCCTGGACGCCAGCACTCAAGCGCCAGGCCGAAGACCGCGCCTACCGGAACGGCCAGAAACGGCGCGTGCTGGTGATCGTTCCGTTGATTCCCGGAACCCTGGATGAAGAACTCTACCGGCTGCTGGAGGCGAAGACCGGCGTGGAGAACGAACTGATCGACGCCGCTGGCGACGAGCGGGCGATGCAACAGGCGCTGATGGCGCGGCTCGGTGTTGGCCAGACGCGCTGTGCATCATGACAGCCAAGTGTAGCAACCCCCTCAGTTGGCCCGCTTGTACTCGGTTTTCCCGTCAGTGAGGTTGCCGGATGCTTTGTCCGGTGATGTATTGGGGAAGTTGTGATTAGTCGCTCAGTGCTGACAGCCGGCTATGAACGAGGCAAACAATGAATCCAGGTCTGTGAAATCCAGCAGTTCGTCGTGGTCGAGCTCGTGTTCTTGAAAAATGTCGACAAACGGGACATCAAAGTTTGCAATTGCGAGGCTGTGCATTGCGTTTGGCCTACCCAGCAGTTTCAATGCAAGTGGGATGCTGAATCGTAATTCGATGGGAGAGAAATAAATTTCTTGCAGGGAGCGACCTTCATATGGCTGAAGGAACCGCTCCAAAATGTCCAAGGTGAATACATCAACCTTTCTGAATGCCGAAAATCGTTCGGTTTGAAGCGCATTCCGCACCTGTTTGCAGTGCTCATCTTCGTCCGCGGCAAACGCATATTGAGTCACCAGATAGGGAACCAGGAAGGCGCCAAGAGCTCCTCGTCTGCGATTAGCGGTGCCATAAGTTAGAAGGTGATGGAATTGTGCATAGTAAGCCATAGTCTCGGAAACGATAGGCCGGTTGAGCACGCTCCAGTCGGTCCCAAGCTGTCTCCGAATGATGAACTCTGCGGCATGGCCTAGTTCATGCGCGACAAGATCGAGCGACTGAAAACCAGAATCCGGTAGCATAATCAGGTGCTCGTCCATGCCACAGCTTATCGCTGTGGCCTCCGGCGATTCCCCAGACGACCACTGCGACAGCAGATTTGCTGGAACCCGCACGAGTGTTGTCTTGCCTAGGTTCACACCGAACAGATTCCCAACAAAGATCTTAAGCTCGTCAAAGTCTTTGTCCGTGACATGATCTTCCAACGACGTTTCATCGGTCTGACAAACGATCTGTCGAATCATTTTGTACCCCATGCGAGCAAGCTTGATGTATTGCGGAATACTCGCCGGGATGCTTATCGTAGTTGCCCGAAACGCTTGCTCTATCTCTGCTTGCGCCGCACGTGCAGTGCTCAAATCGCCCTTCAGCAGTGACTGCTTCCTTGCTCGCTCCCATCTGAACACTGTCTCTCTGAACATGCTCATTCCTTGTGTTGTAGCCCCTGTGTCGTTTTCAGAACGCGAATGCACGTAAACATAAGTCTCTGAATGAGGCAGTGATGTACGGGGGGCTCCATAACGACCGCTCACCGCACTTCGGCCCCTGGGGTCAGCTCACGAAACGGAAAAAATCGTACGCTAAGGTTTCTCGCAAACGATGGTCTGCGAGAAGCCTTATCGAGAAGATGTCATGGTGTAACGCCGATGTGCCCGGAGGGATTTTCGAAAACCGTTCTCGCTTGGCAAAGCGACACACTGCGAGTTTCGGGAAGGTCAGGCGGCTTCGAGCACACGCATTTCGATGTGAAGCCCGGCAGCCGTCGCCATGTTCACCAGTGCATCAAGGCCGAACAGGTTGATCTTGCCACGCATCAGGTCGGAGATACGCGGCTGTGTCACACCGAAGAGCTTGGCGGCTTGCGCCTGGCTCATTTCTGCACGGGTGAGGTGGTTCTTCAACGCCGTCATCAGGACGGAACGCAGCTTCATGTTTTCCGCTTCTTCCGGGGTGTCTTCGATGGCATCCCAGACGCTGGTAAATCGTTGGTTGCTCATTGGCCTAGCTCCTGCAACAAGTCACGGTAACGCTTCGATGCCAAGTCCAAATCGGCCCTGCTGGTCTTCTCTGTCTTCTTCTGAAAACAGTGAAGGACATAGACGGCATCAGCGAACTTGGCAACGTACATGACCCGAAATGCCCCGGCAGCATCCCGAATCCGAATCTCCTTCACACCTTGGCCCACAGTGTTCATGGGCTTCCAGTCGTCCGGTTCTTGGCCGTTCTGAACCCGATCGAGTTGATGACCGGCCTCGCGCCTTGCCGAAAGCGGAAAGGAGCGAAGGTCATCAAGGGAACTGCCTCGGAACTCGACGGGCTTGGGATCGATCATGCAATAACTATGCAATATTTTGTATATCCCGGCAAGTGCGCTGTTGCTGCTGCCGGCTTGCAAGCGTCATTAGTGTAGGGCGTTCATAACCCGTTGGAAACGCTTGTGATTTCGAAAAACGCCTGCGACCTCGAGATTTGCAGAACACGGCCTGCACCGGCCGTTGCCGAGTATCCGGCTCTCGCATGCTTTTTATTTGTTAGTTTATTTGTTTATTTCTTTGTTTGTTGTGTTATATTGAGGCCATCAACTGCCAGGAGGAACACCCCATGCGCCCCGCTGAATTTGCACCAGAACAGATTATCGCCGCCGGCGACGCGCTTATCGCTGCCGGCCGGAACGTGACCGGCTTCGCGCTACGCCAGAAGGTCGGCGGTGGCAATCCGAACCGGCTCAAGAGCGTGTGGGACGAACACATCGCGTCGAAGACGGCGACTACGGTGGTCCCGGTCGCCGAGTTGCCGGTAGAGGTTGCCGAAGAGGTCGCGGCCGTCACTCGGTCGCTGACCGAACGCATCGCCCAGCTTGCGACCGAGTTGAACGACAAGGCTGTGAAGGCGGCAGAGCGTCGTGTTGCTGAGGTCGTTCGAGCAGCTGGCGAGCAGCGCGAGCAGGCCGAACGCGAATTGGCCGATGCGGCGCAGACGGTCGATGATCTCGAGACGGCACTTGACCAGGCGAACAGCGAAATCGCCACGCTTGAACAGCGCCTGGCTGAATCCCAGCAGCACGCACAGGCACAGGCCGTTGAACTGGCGCAGTTGCGCGAGCGCATCGCCTCGATCGAGAAGAGCGCGGCGGCGTCGGCCGAGGAAGCGAACCGGACAGCCGAGCGCGCAAAGAAGGCCGAGGCCGAACTCGACCAGGCACGTAAGGATGCCGCGCAAGCCCGTGAGGAAGCGGCACGTCAGGGCGGCAAGCTCGATGCCCTCACCGAACAGAACACGGCCCTCCTTGCAACGCTGCAAGCGGCTGGCAAGAAGTGATCTGAATAACCATTGAAAAGGAGAAGGCGCATGGATGCCTATCTCGAAGCTTTGGATTTGGTAAAGCAGCACCCAGGCACAAGCGGACAAGGTGCGTTGGCGAAATGCATCCTCTCGCTATACAACGCAGGGCACTCGTTTTCCATCGGCGAAATCCTTGCCCCTCTGGACAGCCGCTATAGCCGCGTGGTCATGAACATGATTCAGGTATATATGGAGCACGGGGAGACCGAAGGGCTTCGCCAAGTGGGCAGTTGGGTGTACGAGCATTTCCCAAGGCTGATTGAAGTGTCCGAGGCAATGGCCGAGGCCAGGGACAACACCCACCGGAAATGGGATCGTGAAAGAGAAGAAGAATTCAAGCGTTTGTATCCGGACGAGTGATCTCCCACATACCCGAGGTTAGCCGGGCATTTGGGAATTTCTCATGATGCCCGGCTTGCGTCTTTCATCGTTGTCGCGTTATTTTTGGATTGTGCAATCCAAAAACTAAGAACATGAAAACCCACTCGAACGAACGCCCTCCACCTCCAGAGACCCCGGCCACGGCCGGGGCGTCAAACCCGACCACGCAGGCTTATGCCGAGTTGGAAGGTGCGTTCGATCACTACAACGCCCGTCTCTTTGACGGACGCCTGCCTCACTGCCTCATCACGATGCAGCGTGAGAAGCGCACCTACGGCTACTTCTCTTCACGTCGGTTTGCGCATCGCACCGACAAGAAGATGACGGACGAAATCGCCATCAACCCGTCCTACTTCGGTGTTGTGCCCCTGCTGGAGATTTTGCAAACGCTGGTACATGAGATGGCCCACGCCTGGCAGTTTCACTTCGGCGAACCGGGACGGCGTGGTTATCACAACAAGGAATGGGCCGACAAAATGGAGGCGATCGGGTTGATGCCGTCGAGCACCGGCAGACCTGGCGGCGCACGAACCGGCGAGAAGATCGCGGACTACGCGATCGAGGATGGTCCCTTCATGCGGGCCACGGCCGAGTTGTTGGATGTGGGGTTTCAAGTGTCGTGGCTCGATCGCTTCCCGCCCGTGCATCCCCAAACCTTTTCCGGTACCGGCGCCAGTGCGGGTGGAAGCAGCGGGCAGCGTCCCCCGCCGGCGGCGCTCCAGGCCGCGACCGACGCCGATGGCAAACCGCTCGGATTCACTGGCGAGTTGGCTGCGTTACTGGTTGCTCCGACGCCCGGCAACCGTAGCAATCGGGTGAAATACCGTTGCCCCGAGTGCGAGGCACAGGTGTGGGGCAAACCGGGTTTGCGCCTGTTGTGCGGCGGAGAGGCGTGCAATGCGGCCGAATTTGATCCTGTCGAGTGACGGCGTAGAGCGAGTGTGCGGATGATTAACCTGCGAATGACTATCCTGCGGTGGGTCGCCCAGCGGCGGATTGCGCGTCTGCCCGAGATCCGGCTCACACGGCAGGCGAACTACCACATGACGCCCACTTCGCCGAATCCGGACTGGACGGTCACGATCGCTACCCGCGCCGGCGTCCGGGTGGGCGCTGCCACCTATGCCGTGACGCCGCTCGACGATCAGCTCTGGCTCTACGAAATCGAGATCACGCCCGCACATTACCGCCAAGGCTACGCCCTTGCCCTGCTGTGGCAGCTCCACCAGGCGCACGGTCTACCTATCCACCCCGTCCACGAGCTCGATACCGCTAGGGATTTCTGGCAATACGCCCGACGTCTGGCAGGCACCGGCCTGCAGGTGGCCGACGCCTTGTCCATCACCGACCTCGAGGAGCGGAAAAAACGCTGGGCACACTTGGCGCCAGTGCGCGAACGCCTGCAGCGTGCGATCAGCGCACGCCTGGCCGCTGGCGAGGACTGGTATTACGCGACCGGGAGAGGCCTCGATGAGTGAACTGAGTTTGCCGCCGGCGGCGATCAACGCTCGCCATCATCCACCCAAGTGGGAACTGATCCATCAGGTCTAGTCACGCACGCGTAAAAACGCTATACACACGCCTCGGTGCTGTTTTCGAAGAAAAACGAAAAAAAAGAGGCTTGTGTGTCTCAACGTACCAAACGAACCAGCCAGCCAGATCCTCTCGCAGAGTCCATCAGACTTCCTCTGAGGAACGACGACGCCTATAACCTTGTGGCGGCGACCGTCTCCGGATATCTCAGCAGCGAATTGGAGGAGACGCTGAAGCAGTTGAGCGCATCGACCGGCATGACGCCTGGCGATCGCGCCCTTCTTTACCAAGCCATGCTCTCGATTCGCCGGCAGTGCATGCAGCCCCTGGCGAACGCCGGCAAGCGCAATTCGCTTCTGAGGGCTGATGCCACTGCCGAACAGGACGAACGCGAAGGCACGGTGGACGATCCCGTGCTCCCGATCCTGCGCGAAATCCTCAAAGAGCACGACGGCCCACTGTCGATCGCCTGGCTGCTACGCCACTTCAATATCCCGTATGGGCGTGGCGGCCGTCTGGAAAGGATCCTTCAGGCCGAGCGTAACGCGAAGGCCCCAATGAAATAATGACTGGATATCTATGCCGTACCAGCAACGCCATGTTTAAGAGCTTGCGTAGTCATTATCCTCAGCATTTCCATCTCGGTAGGCAGAGTATCTCCAGAAATACCTAGACGTGCCGGAAGAAAGCTGGAGTGATCGCCAATAAGACTCATCAACTTTGGAACCGCCATAGCTGCATTAGTTAGGATCCCAGTGAAGTTGCTGTCGTGGTGCATACAGTTGGTTTTAATGATGAATCCAGCGGTTACTTTTTTATGTTCTTGCGCTTTCTCAGCAATGCATATTGCGTATGCATTAGGGAGGGACTGATATAATTCAAAGTCAATTTCATGTGTAAAATGCGTAATCGATTCGCTGCCGTTAAAGACGCAATGAAATAGCAGTAGAGCTACCCCCCCTTCCTGGCTACTGTCAGATATAACGATCGGCATAGACCCTCCTATGAAGTGATGCTGACATGTTTGAAATCAATGAATGGTGGGTGGATTGTTGTCTTGATTCATGTCCTTGAGCATCGCCTGCAGATCGGTTTGCGCTTCCTCGGCCGCTTGACCCATCTCTATGACCGTAAGCGACTTGGCAACTGGCCGTAGCTCAACCCTGAAGATGTTCGGAAAACGATCGACGATTCCCTGCAAGATCTTGTCGAGTTGCCTCTGTGTGGTTGCCAACTGCAACCGTTCCGGCAAAAACAAACGGATCATGATCAGGTCATGCTTGTCCTTGGCCAAGCCTTGAATGCTCTCGGCCTCGCTGCGCAGCCAACCACGCAATTTCAATGGTGTTAGATCGTCCGGTGCATTCAAGATCGAAAGCCGCAATTGCCCAGAAACCATAAACAGCCCCCTCTAGAAAGCCACCCCCAATGGTCGCTTACTTCTACAGCATGGGATGGCGCAAGCAATGATACCTTGATCTTGTTACCACCTTGTCCGACAAACGGTCATTAGTCGGTCATACCGGATAGTGTCCGGAAATGTGCTTGTTTGATGGATTGTCGGACACTATGATAGACGGACGGAATAACGGACAAAGGGTGGGCAATGGCGCTGATCGGCTATGCGCGGGTATCAACTATGGAACAGGACACCGCCTTGCAGACGGACGCCTTACACAAGGCGGGCTGCAAGCGAGTATTCGAGGACACGGTATCCGGAGCGAAGACCGACCGCCCTGGCTTGGCTGACGCGCTGGCTTATCTGCGCGACGGAGATGTACTGGTTGTCTGGCGATTGGATCGGCTTGGGCGCTCCCTGCCGCATCTGATCGAGACGATAGGTACGCTGGAAGCGCGTGGCGTCGGCTTCCGGTCACTGACCGAAAGCATCGATACCACCACACCGGGCGGGCGACTCATCTTCCACGTGTTCGGCGCACTGAGCCAGTTCGAGCGTGACCTGATCCGCGAACGTACCAAAGCGGGGTTGACCGCCGCCGCTGCACGTGGCCGAAAGGGCGGGCGCAAGCCGGTCATCACCGCAGACAAGTTAAAGCGAGCACGAGAGCACATCGCCAGCGGGTTGAACGTCCGCGAGGCCGCAGCGCGCCTCAAGGTCGGCAAGACTGCTCTATACACTGCGCTGCAAGCTACGAGTGCAGCCGACTCCTGACATTCCGCGCAGCCGTCTTCTGAAAACGACGGCCACTTTAGTGCATGGTCGGCCCAGCGAAAGGGCGCTGCTAGCGTAGCTGCTGCCAGAAGGCTCGGGATGGCCATCAAGGCATCGTCGGGATGGGAAAGAAAAGGCTTACCGCGCCATCCGCGGCGTATGTTCTTCCCAATCATCTTTTGCTGATCCCTTGCTGCGCCTCGGCGAGAGACGCAATTATGGCTATGAGTTTTTTGTCGCAACTCTCGTTCTTGGTTTCAGCCTCCCGCTGGCCGAAGTAGCGCGCGACATATTCCTTCTTGACCTTGTTGCGCTCCATGTCATCCAAGGTGGCCAGGAATGGGTCGATGGAAGCGATCTCCAACTCCGCCTGCCGCAACCCGCGCTCATTCTTCTGATGACTGGAAGTCAGCATCACAGCAAAGCCCACCAGCAGAACAAAGGGTGTGGAGAACAAAAGTTGTCGAGCGACCGTCGCCCAGGTTAGATCCTTGTCGTAGGTGAGATAGAAGAAGGTCGTCGCGACTACGATCCAAATACTCAGCGAAATTGCTGCGATGCACTTCCAACGCTTCGCCGCCTCCTTCTCCTCGTTCGCCGTCTTCTGATATCCATGAACCATGCCGGTGTTGCTGATAATACCGACGAGTTGCTGCACGTGCGCTTTGTCTGTCTCCATGTCTTCGATTATTTTTTTTGCGTTGCCTTTGAGTCGCCCAGCCAGTTCATCATGGTCGGCAGCTGCAGCTTGGGCAGCTTTCTTTGCAGCCCTTTCCCATTGCTCTTCAATCGCTTCGAATAACTCCTGCCGCGCTTGTTCGTTTTTCTCTGCGGTTTCTGTTCGAAATTTTTCCGATGCTTTAAACTCATCTAAGCGGGATTGCTGCGCCGTTGAGAACTGCTGCTGAAAGGCAGAGATGGCTGTGTCCAGTCGTTGCTTCTGCAGACTTACTAACCTTCCTGAAAGTAATGTCATACAAGAGCGTACATGCACTCTGGCTGAAAGAAGAACGATTTGACGAGACCCGGCAATCGTTGAATGCGGCGTAGCGCCCCCAAGGCCAGCCGCTTCATCTCGTGGCTGTCCTGTACCAATCGCTTGGACACCTGACGCTTCACATGCGCCCAGACCTGCTCATCGGGGTTCAACTGGGGCGAGTACGGCGGCAAGTAGAAGAGCTTGAGTTGGCCCTTCAAGCTCTCGACGTAGGCCCGAACCAGCTTGGCCTTGTGAATGGGGTGCCCGTCAGCGATCACAAAGACCGGCTTGTCAGCGCCGATCATCAGACGCTTGAGGAACTCACGAAACACCGTGGCGTTGATCGAACCATCATGGAGCATGAAGCGAAATTCACCCTGCGGGCTTACCGCCGAGATCATGTTCAGCGAAAAGCGCTGACCAGTGGCCTCGAGCACCGGCGTCTGGCCACGCGGCGCCCAGGTCGTGCCGGTGTGGTAATCCGAACGGATGCCCGACTCGTCGGCGAAGTAGATTGTCGCACCGGCCGCGCGCGCTTCGCAGCGGATCGCCGGGTAGGTTTCCTCCTCCCACTGCCGCACCAGCGTAGCGTCTTGTTGCCATGCTTGGTAAAGCGGCTTCTGGGCACTGAATCCGAGTACTTTCATGAGCCGACTGACGGTGGCGATAGATAGTGCTTTACCAAACTGACGGTGGATCAGCGTGCGGATCAGCGACAGAGACCACAGCCCGAACTCGAATTTGTGCTGCAGCGGCGTGCTCTGCCCAACAGCCTGCGCGAGCCAGCGCATTTGCTCCGCGCTCAGTTTCGACGGACGCCCAGGGATCGGTTTGGCGAGCAGCGCTTTTTGACCGCCAGTGGCGAAGTCGGCCAGCCACCGAAAGACACTACGCGCATTCACGCCGAATGCCGCTGCGACGCTTTGTACCGTCTGGCCTTCCCCAATCGCCTTGATCGCCTGCTGGCGCATCACCTGAAGCGAATGATGATCGATCGCCCGACCATCCGAGTTCCGTTTGCATTTCATGTCCATATCGTCTCATGAAATGACAATACTTACGAGAAGGTTAGTATTTCCTTTTCCGCATCGGCTATTTGGCGCTGCAGGTGTTCCTGCATCTTATGAGTTTCGTCATACCCTTTTCTAATTTTTTCTAAATAATCGGATGCAGCTTCACTATAACGCGTGGCAGCCTCACCCATGTTTCCGATACCTGCAACGCTCTGTCTTGGAATAGCCGCTGCCTGAGTAATGCAGTTGTCCAGATGGCTTTGAGCGCTGCTCCAATGCGCCTTATTCTTCTTGGATGCGAAATTGTTGATCTCGTTCTTTGCGTTCCTGACAAAATTCGCTAGGTTGTTGAGGACGTTTGTCATCACCAACAAGGGGTCTGCTTGATCGAGAGCAGTTTTGATATGCGCTGCTACAGCATTGGCGCGATTCCAGTAGTTGGTTAAAGTCGCATCTTCAAAGCTGGCTACTTTGGCAAGTTCCAGCGCATCGTAGAAGTCGTTAAGATCATTAAATATATGATGGCTGTGCATATCATTTTACCCATTGATTAATTTTTTTCGGATAACTTCAAAAAGCGAAAAATGTAGCATATCGAATTTGCCAACAGGGTGTCTGTCATTTGGTGTCATCAGCTTTAAGAGTATGTCATGTTAATGCCGTAACTAGGTTATGAGGAAAAGCTACCCGAGCGATATCAGTAGAGAAGCGTTCAAACAGATCGGGCCGCTGCTGGAAAGTGTGCGCAAGCAGACGAAACCCCGAAGCCCCCCCTGCGGGGGGCTTCGGGCGGATGAAAGAAAAGGTTTACCGCGCCATCTGGCGCACGTCGCCGATCGTGCGGGCTGCCCAATCGGGATACTCGAACCCAGGAATCAGGGTTATCAAGGCCTCACGTAATGCAGGCTGTTCATCGTAGAGTTCCTCGATGAGTTCTTCGTCACCGAAGTCCTCGAGCATCGACCAGACCGACGCCGTTGCAGTGGGCTTCGGCTGCACCGTCGAAGGCACGGCCTCGAGCGCGAGCGCATGGGCCGCATCGACGTCGGCCCAATCGATGCTTCCGCCGGCAGTAGCGCCATTGGCGTAAGCCACGATCAACGCCTTGCAGGCCTCGATCGCCTTACGCTGCTGCCGAAGGTGAATCACCGAAGAGTCACGGTCGAAATCGCCATCGATCCCTTCCGCTTTGAGCGCGAACACGTTGCCGTCATCGACCTCTTCAAAATCATCATGGAGCAACGGCATTGCTTCGCTATCGTCCCAGAACGTTCCGTTATCGAATGCCGCCTGCGCGATGTGGATCGCCTCGATCGAATCAGAGGCGATTACGCCCACCGATACATCGTGGCGATAGGGAATGGTGTAACTGACGACAAACTTCTTCATGATGCTTCTCCTGAAAAAAAGCAGGAAAAGCGCCCCTTGCGGGGAGCGATTCCCGCAAGGGTGGTAATGAAAAAAGCCCCCGGCCGAGGCCGGGGCAAAAGAGGGTGAGAGTAGGGCGGTTCAGCCGATCAACTGCTTGGCCAGCGCAACCTCGATGCTTTCACCCGACTGGTTCAACACGTCGAGTCCGGAGTCCGGCATGTCGCCCGAGGTCGACTGGCTGACCGCGATCTTTTTCGCCATCAGTTCCAGACAAGCCATCTGTGCGGATCCGCCGTAGCCCAGAAAGATCACCTTCACCGCCAGCTTCTGCCCGATCCGCCAGGAGCGGCGGGCTGCTTGCTGCAAGGTGTAGACGTTAAACCCCGACTGCAAGAACACGATGGTTGGAAACTCCAGCATGTCCAGCCCCGTCTTGACGAGCTCGGGGTTCGTGATGAGTACATCCACGCCGCGATCGACCTGCTCGAAAAGCCAGTCCTCCCGCTTGTCGGCCGCGACCGATGCGCGCAAAACCGCCACGCGCAGGCCGTTGCTCTCCAGGTAGGCCTTGAGCCGCGCAGTGGTGTCCCGCGTTCCGGTATAGACCGAATACGCCAGCACCCTGCGGCCCGCGGCCTTTTCCTGGCGGACGAGCTCGAGCAGCGCCGCTTCCTTTGGCATCGGCTCGCCCGCGCCGTATAACTCCGGAACGTGGGCCAGTATTTCCCTGCGATGCGGATGGCGAACGATCTCCTCACGAAACGCGCAGTCCGGCCAGGCGAGCAGCGCATTGAGCACCACACCGAGCAGACTGTGATCGCCCGCGCGCAGCGCCTGGCGCAGACGCTCTTTCAACGCACGTTCCATCGTCCCGTACCAACCGCCTTGCTCCTCATCCATATCCACCTCGACGAAAGACTCTTCGTAGGGGGGAAGCACGTTGCCGCCGATCTGTTTGAGTTTCAAAAAAGCGGTGATCGGCACCACGTAGCGCAACACCCCTTGAGGACCGAAACCCGGCCCCTTCGCGGTGCGATGGACGGTTTGCTTGCCGCGTGCGGTTCGATGCGATCGCTCGCCGTCGCTGCTGCTTTTGTAAATATCCTTGATGACGCCGTAAGCACGCATGAAAGCCATGCCCGCAGGTCCAAGGCTGCCTCGGTTGGAATAGACGAAACCGTCCTCGATCATCTTCTTCGGGGCGAGACGCCACAGTAGATAGAACAAATCCTCTGCGTATCCGCCCATCAACGTGCCGGTGAGCAGCACGGCTTTCGAGCACTTGCGGGCCAGCACCCCGAAAGCCTGTCCCTGGGCGGATCCTTCGTTCTTGTATTCGTGGCCTTCATCCACGACCAACAAGCCGAAGTAGCCTTGGGGCAGGTATTTCTTGATGAACTCCGTTGGTTGATAACCGCCCTGGCCGAATGAAATCTCGGTATTGGCCAAGGCTCGCTCCATCCGTGTCGCCTGGCGATCGTTGAAGACCAGTTCGCCGTTTTCGTTCATCAGGTTGATGAACTCATAAACATTGTCCTCGAGCATCGCGCCGAGCATGCTCTCGCCGAACAGATTGAGCAGCTTGCGCGCGGTCTTCTCGCCGATGGTGGGAAGTTGCTTCATCGCCGCAAAAACCAACTCACGGCGATTCTGCGCACCGCGCTCGGGCCGGCTCAGGGTCCAGAGCGCACCGCCACAATTCCGGCAAAAGCAACGCTCTTTCTCCAGTTCCTTCAACCCATGCTCGAAGGCCATCACCCGGCCGTCCGCATCCGTCACCGGCTCGTGACAATCGGGGCAGCATGCAAGCAGCAGTCCCGCCGGCGGACCCTCTTCCAGTCCGCCAGGCGCACCGAGCGCGCGCTTGGCCACGGCCGCGGCACGCCAGTTGAACCCCATTCGCATGCGCACCCGCCCCATGACAAAAAACTCCGGCACTGCCGGCGCTTCACGCATGGCCCGTAGCTGCAGCAGCTTTTTCAGGGTATCGGGACCGTTGAGCACCCAGACCCGAGCACCGGGAACGGTTGCCTTGATCTCGCGCCGCCATTTATAGACCAAGTGTGGCGGGCAGATGACCAGCGTGCGCTGATAGCCCTCGGCATGCGCCACGGCTGCCAGCGCGATCGCCATCATCGTCTTGCCCGTGCCCATCTCGGCATTGATGATGCCAGCCGATTCGCCACGATCGAACAGCAGCGCGCTCATCGCATGAACGACCTCGCGCTGCGCCTCGAAAGGCGGGCGGGAAAGACCGTCCAGCAGCGCATTGCGCGCGGGTGATGGAACACCGTCATAGACGGGTGGATTTTGCTCGCGTACCGCGTTGAGCAGATCGCCATGGAACTGTGCGACGAACTCGGACAACGGCATGCCCTGCGAGGGCGTGTCGTTCGCCGCGTCGGGTGTGGAAAGGGTGGAATCGGTGTTTTCTTCTTCCACGGGTTGAGTCAGACAAACAGCGTCGTTCATGTTGATGCTCCTGATGATGGAAAATGAAAAACGGCAGGCCGGATCCCAGGAAGGGAGTCCGGCGCCGCCGTGATGTGATGGAAGGGTTACAGCAGGTCTAGCCAGGCGAAGCTGGTGAAACCGCAGGCCGAGACCAGGACGTGATCGGCCAGCGTGACGTCGACCAGCGCCAGCGTGTCTTTCAACTGGCGCGTGAGATGAATGTCCGACTCGCTTGGCTCAAGCCCGCCTGACGGGTGGTTGTGCGCGACGATGACCGAGCAGGCGTTGTGATGCAGCGCCCGTTTCACGACTTCGCGCGGATGCACCACAATCTGCCTGATCGTCCCGATGAAGAGCCGCTCGCACGCGATGAGGCGCATCCCGGCGTCGAGCCACATGACCCAGAATTCTTCATGTGTCAGCCCGGCCAGTTTCAGTTGCAGATAGCCGCCGATCGCGTCGGGCGAATTCAGGACGGTCTCGCTACGGTTGAGCCGCTGATGCAGGATCTTCTCCGCGCAGTGCAATACCTCGGCCTCGTCGGCGAGGGTATAAAGCACGTGCCGCGTGAGCTTGTTGAAGAGTTTCATGACACCTCCTGGATGAAAAAAAATGGAGGCGTCGTCCGTGAAGGGCGAAGCCCCCACGGGGTAGTGATGCGAAAGAAAGGATCAGGCCGCGGCCCGTTCCGGTTGGATGGAAGAAGTCTCGAAGCGCGTGAGCGTGCGGTTCTTGACCAGTTGCGAGATCAACATCGGGAAGCTTTCCCCGAGATCGATCCGTGTCGCTTTGACGCGCCCGATCGCACCCCATGTGTGCGAATCGTCCATCTCCACGATGATGGTCGGCCCCAGCGCGTCGATCACCGCGTCGCGCCAGCGGTCGAGCAAAGGCACCGATGACAGTCGCCTGATCATTTGCCAGCACTGCCGGGCATGCAGACCGTGGTCGTTACCGGCCGACAACACCCAGCCCGTGCCGTTTGCGCGATCTGGCAAACCGATGGATTCATCGAAGATGAACACATGGCTCAACACGCCGAACAAAGGCTGTCCGGGCAGCTTGCCGGTGAGCTTGGTCAGCCGCCTGGCGTCGCCGACGAAGGCGATCTGGGCCGTGCCCGTCTCGCCGACCTCGCGCAGCTTGATCCGATCGACGCCGCCGTTGCCCACCGGCAGGGAGAACGCGGCCAGCAGCTGCTGGATCGCGGTATCCCTGCCGAAGATCGACATGAACATCAAATGGCCACTGTCGTTACGCACCAGCGCATCGGTGAACACATCGCCGAACTGCTCGATCTGCCACAGGGGAAAAGACATGACGAACCTCATGAAAAAACAGCAAGGTCCGTTCCCTGGCGGGAACGGCGTCCCGCCTGGTGGAAAAAGCGCGAAACGGCAGCGCCGCTCGCGTGGATGAAACATCGTTCCCCAGGGCACTCAAGCTCTGGCCGGGTTTCAGGGATGACCCGGCGAGATCGAGAAGCCGCTCGATCGACGGTTGGAACACGGAGGTTTTTCGTAACGTCCTGCCTGTGGGCAAGGCGCTCCAAAAAGCCCCCTTGCGGGGGAAAGATGGCACTGCTCTCAATCTGTCTTCATCCGCCATCCAATCAGCGGATGGTCAATAGTTCGCCGTAGTTCTCGCCTTCGGTGAAGTCGATCGCCCGAATCACCGGCACGAATATGTCGGTGAGTACGCGCGTTTCGACCACGCCGTTCTCGCCGCGGTCCTCGCGCTCGATGGCAACCGATTTCTCCTTGAATGTATCGCCCTTCACCAGCAAGGTGCGTCCGCACTCGGAAGTGACGAATCCGCCCACCTGGCCAGCTGCAAGCGCCAGGGCCAGATGCCAGTCCGACAACGCCCGAAGGGGCGCCCGATCCGGTGGCTGGGCCGAGCGGAAATACTGGCCGAAGCGCGGCCACAGGGTCTGCGCTTCACACGCGCCGAGCTCGATCGCCAACTCCCGTCCATTGAGCCGCAGCGCGCTGAACGAAAACTGATCATCCGCACGGACGCCAGGTACTTCATAGGGTCGGTCGGGCCATTGTTCGGGCAGCGTTTCCGGGGGCGACTCCTTCATCGCCACCAGGCGCGCGACCAGGTTCTCCGATGGTGTGCCGGCCCGGCGTTTTTCACCGAACAGCACCAGCTGCTTGAACTGCTGTTCAGGAGCCATCCAGGCCTGAACGCGGGTGAAATGCCGGGCGATCCAGGTCACCATTTCTGTCGACAACACGTAATGCGGCACGATCAGAACCAGGACACCGCCAACGGCAAGCCATCCCGTAGTGCGTTTGAGAAATTGCAGTTCCAGCCGTTCGCTTTTCTTGCTGTCGCCGGTTTGCGCGCCGTCGGCCACTGCGTAGCCATAGGGCGGGTTCAAGAACAGCAAGCCGGTGCTACGGGCGCTGAACGACACGTCATTCATGTCCGCGTGCGCAACCTTGTCGAGCAGGGTTTTGGCATGCCAGGCACGCGTCTCGTCGTATTCGATGCCGAAGGCCTCGACGCTCGCGCCAGCCTTGATCAGATGATGCTTGATCTCAGCCAGTGCCACGCCTTCACCGCAGCACGGATCCACGATCCGCAAGTGTCCGCCGCCAACATCAAGCGCCTCAAGGATGCGCGCCAGCGTTACTTCGTCGGTAGGGAAGTATCCTGCCTTGATGAAATTGCGTGCAACGCGGGAAAACATCAACCCCATGAAAAACCTCCTGTGTAAAACGAAGGAGGCACACCCCGAAGGGCGTGCATTCCCTTCGGGTGTGTGGATGAGGATGAAACGGCAGCGATCAGGCGAATGCGGCCGTGGATGAAAATGTGGGCGCCCTGTGTATGGCGCACAGTGGTACTCGGTAGGCCTGCACGCGCTCACGCCATTTGGGTGATTGCACGCGCGAGCGCCCCAGATAGTTCAATGGGCACGAGTAGTAGCAAAGATGGTCGGACTCTTCCATCACTTCGTACTTCCACTGGCCTTCATGACGTTCCAGCAGCGAGCAACTGATGTAAGTCGCCGACTCGCCGGCGGCAAGCCTGATGGCCCCCGAGCGTTTGGCGGTAATCCTGATCAGCGACCACAGCACGTTGCCGCGCAGGGTGCTGCTCAGTGTCTCGCAACGCACGTCTTCGGTTTCCAGCGACTGTGTCAGATGGCGGATCAATTCGGTACGCGACGAATCAAAATTCAAGCCCATGAGAGACTCCTTGACGAAAAAAACTGGAGCCCCTCCCCATCGGGGTTGGACCCCGGTGGGTATGGTGATCAGGCGAACGCGGCCGTGGATGTCATGCTGCATTTGGCGCGTATGGCGCGCCGCTTTGCGTGGTGGGCGCGCACGCGCTCACGCCATTCGGGCGACTGCTCGGGCGCGCGCTCGAGGTAACTGAGCGGGCACGAGTAGTAGTAGGGATGGACCGATTCGTCCATCGATTTGTAACCCCATTCGCCGTGATGACATTCCAGCAACGTGCAGCCGATGTAGATCATCGATTCGCCAGCGGCGAGTTTGACGACGTCCGGCTGTTTGGCTGTGATCTTGACCAGCGACCACAGCACGTTGCCGCGCAGGGTGTAGGTCAGGGTGTCGTAGCGCGCATTTTCGGTTTCCTCCGATTGCGTCAGACGACGGATCAGTTCGGTACGCGTCCAGTTTGAGAAAAGCCAGCCCATGAGAGACTCCTTGATGAAAAAAACCGGAGTCCCTCCCCATCGGGGTTGGACCCCGGTGGGTGGTGAAATGCCGCTATGCGCGGCGGATGAGATGAGACAAAAGCGGAATTACAGAACTGCCCGCTTGTCCATGCTGAAAACGCCATCGGCCGAAACCAGGAAGTGATCGATCAATTTGACGTCGATCATTTCAAGCGCCAATTCCATCGCCTCGGTCATGAAGCAATCGCGCTGGCTCGGCTTGAGTTCGGATCCCAGATGGTTATGCGTGATGAGGGCCGCGTGGGCGTAGCATTCCAGCGCCTGTTTGATCAAATCGCGCGGGCGTACCGTAATGCATCCGTCTATTTCGCGGGTGAGCAGTTGCTCTGACCCGACGATTTGATGATTTTGATCAAACCAGATGACCCAGAATTGCTCCTGGGGCAACGCCTCCATTTTATGTTGCATAAGGCGTCCCATAACATCCAGATGTATATCTTTCGCGGGTTTGGTGACGATCGTTTCACTGTCACTTTGCGGCGCGGTGGTTTCGTTGATGAGGTTCATGGTGTGTCTCCGGATAGAAAAGAAGAACCAGGCCGAGACCTGTTCAGGATCGATAAAGGGGAATACTTCGGTGGATATGGATGCCGCGATGCGCGGCAGATGAGAGATGGAACCTCGGCACCAGGCGGTGTCGTGCGCGTCTCAGAGGCGGGCGCACTGCTTGTGGCCAAACGTCGGCCGAACAATCCGGTAAGACACTTCGGGTATTCGGGTACTGCCTGAACGGGCAAGCGGTACCCGGATGCCCCGAAGGGCGGAATTGAAAAAGGCGTGGACGCGGTGCGATCGATGCCTTCCAGACGAGGCGCTATGCGCTTCGCCGCGCCCGCGCAGGGAAGGCCTGGGCGCGCAGTTCAAGGGACGGCGGTTCTGGCAACCGCCCAAACCGGGGTCGAGTCAGCCCGCAATCACGGGCTCACCTCTGGGAGCCATGGCCCGCAGAGGTGAGCCCGCGTAAGCGGGGCTCATTGTTTCGTTCAGTTCGCACTGCTCGCTTTCCACGTCTGCGACGGTGCGTCGAACGTATAACCCAACGCCTTCAGTTGATCCCGCTGGCGCCGGAACAACGTCCGGTCGACGGTGGGGTCGAGTTTCACATCGACGTGGGCCTCGATCAAAGCCAGAGTGTCGTCGTCGAACGTCACATCCGACACAGGCACTTCCAGCTTGCCACTCCGAACGCTTGCCTCGGGAACAGAGACGGGCGTCGGGTCGATATCGGCCGCTGGCACGGCAGGTACAACGTCGTCGACCGGATCGGGTTCCTGATGAACCTCTTCGGCCGCGGGCGATTCGTCCGCGTCGTCGATGCGAATGCCTACGAGACGTGCACGCACTTCGACATTGACCCGTCCGCGCCAGGTGTAGCTGCTGGGAAAAATGGCATCGATGTCAAAAAACCCCTGATAGGTTCCGGCGCCGAACTGGTCGAGGATGGCATCCTTGATCCGGAAGACGCCCACATCGGTGGTGAGATCGCCGGTACAAAACTGACCTTTCGAGCCGGTGATCGATTTGATGACAAGGCTGCCTGGGAGGGTAATCATGCGCTGCTCCATGGATGATGAAATGAGACGGCATCCGAGTCGGTGGGCGCATGCATCCCTTGCGGGTGAGCAATGACGCTTGTCCGCACGGGGATGAACGATGGGGGAGGTGGGGTCATCGACCGACGCGCTCCGAAGAGCGTGTCGGCCAATGGCAGGTTAGATCAAACGTCGGCTTTCCAGGCCGATGGCGGTCGCAGGGAGCACAAACAGGGAATCCGAACAGGGAGCACAGGACTTGCGCACTGATGGATAGTCAAGTGGTTGATATCGAGGCTGTATTCGGACTGTGTTCTGCTATGCGATTTTCTTGCTACCAAACCTGGCCGGGGGCCGTACAGTTTCAAGGCTGACTGTACTTTCGGATGACGGTTTTTCACTCGAAACCGACAAAACGAGGGGAACCGGAATCTTCCTTGAACACCCCCCGAAAAGGGGCGCTCAAGGAAGACCCTGGAGGGGTCTTCGGGATGAAACGCTTCATGCGACAGCTTGGTCGAGACTGGCAAAATCGACAGGTTCGCCATCGATTTTAGCACTGTGGAGCTTGAGCAGCCGTCCCTTGATGCAGACGCCGTTCTGACCTTTCTTCTCGCCATTCTGATACGTGAAGATTTCGGGATGGATATCACCGATACGGAAAGACACGATCACCTTCTGATTGTTCGCCACGGCGGACTGGAGGAATTTGACGCGCTGCGTCGCTTCGCTTCCGGTCAGAATGACGTCGAAGTAGGTGTACTCGGGCTTTTCCTTGGAGCCGTACAACGCGCCGATCGTGCAGCCCCAGTACGACGGGCCACGCGTCTTCTTGATCTCACGAATGCGGGACAGATAACCCACGCCCGTGGTGTGCAGATCGAAGTAAGACTCGACAGCGTTTTGAGCTTGATTGTTGGCGTTCGATTCCATGACGTTCTCCTGAAAAAAAGAGGAGACCGTCGCCCATGAGGGGAACAAAGTCTCCCCAAGGGATGTAGGCCGAAGCCCCGAATTGAAACCCACAGCGCAAGCCGTGAGCGAATGATGAACTGCGATCTAACCTCAAGCCCGAAGGCTGGGTGCGGTTTCAGAGGCGGGCCGCACTCAAAAGGAACCGAATGACGCATCGGCAAGAGCGAATCGCGTTACATGCGATCAGGCGAGCCACAAGGGCTAGAGATGCACGGGTAGTCTATGCACGTTGGTTTAGTGGTGTCAAGCGCGTTCGCACACCGGCCGGAAATGTTCGCCCAAAAATCGGGCATTGTTCAAATCGGCCATATCGCCCGTGTTTTGCGCTGCTGGCCGACACGGTTATCCACAGAAATTGTGAGTATCTTGGGGGGACACAGGCAATCGCCGCAACACGCCAAACAGGAACTTCTTGCCTTGGTTCGGAATAAATACCGCGGTACTTACAGTCCCATTTAGCGCCGTGACTCGCCCGGATAGGCAGCCTGCAACGACTGCCCATCTGGGGTTGGCACATGCCACTGACTAACCTCGATCAGTTGCTGCGCCTTCACGGCGTAACGCAAGTTCAATTCGCATCGCCGACCAGACGAAAGTAATGAGGGTCCGCCTTCCTCGTAGCGTCGTCGTAACCCCGGGCAGGTCAAATCCACATACTGGGCATAGGTGGCAGGAGAGGATTTCGTTGGTCAAAACAAAGTTGGCCGAAGGAAACATTCTACTGCAGGTAAATTACACATGTATTGACACGGGCTAGATAATGAACCACCCCATGAGGTGGAATTGCATTTGAATACCATATAACAAAAATCATGTACCACACAGCAACCACCTCTAGGGGTATATGTTAATGGTGCTGCCCCATCAGAACACACCCAGTCTTGTGGAGTAAAACCAGGTTGTAAGTTGCCGTTTGGCAAGGGGTCGAAGTCGCTTTCCATCAAAGAATCAGACTCTGGTTTTTTTGGAGCCGGCCATACTGTCAATTTGCTTTTAGCCGCTTGAGCCTGCGCGTATGCCATTAGGTCTGACGAGGGTTTTTTAAAGCAAGAAAATGCATAGCCTGCACCATATAGGCCGAGTTCGTCAGTATTATTTGTTGGACTTACTATCGCATAGGTATAGGTGTTAAAACCGCCCGCCAATCCGATCGGATCACTCTCAATATACCGTCCGGTTTGCGGCTCGTAATCGCGGAAATAGTTATAGTGCAACCCGGTTTCCACATCGAAATACTGCCCTGGGAACCGCAGGTTAAACGTGAATTCGACACCGTCGCCGTCGGGGTCGGTTTCCGGTGCGTCGGCACCGAAAGCGCTATTGGTCAGCGGCCATTTCCATATCGTCCCCTTGCGTGCTGGGTCAATCACTTGTCGCGGCGTATTCAGGTGGTCGGTTTCCAGATAGTAGGGCTTGTCCTTGATGACCGCCACCGGCACATTGTCCAACCAAAGATACTGCGCTACCGGTACGAGTTGCGTGCCGCCTCCGATCAACGTTTGTTCCGTGTATTCCCCCAGCAAATGCCCCATTTCGTCGTACACATAATGAGTCGTCAATCCTGCGACCTTGATTACTCGTTCACCGCGGCCGTTGTACAGGTAGCTTGCTCCGCTGAAACCGCTGCCGACCTGTACGAGCCGGTTGCGGTCATCGTAAATAAACGGCTCGCCGGCAATGGCCGTGGTGTTGCCGTTGCCGTCGGTGTTGCGCACAATACCGCCGACAACCGCCAAACGATGGCTGTCGGCCTGATAGGTGTAGATTGTCGTGCCGCTTTTCTGCGTCGAGGTCAATCGATCTCCCGTGCGCGAGTAGGTAAAGGACTCCCACAGAGCATTATTGCCGTCCTCGACTTTTGTCAGGCGCGAAAGCGCATCGTAGCCGTAGGCACGGAGTTGTACCGCCGACGCCAATAGCGGGCCGACCTGGATAATGTCACCTCGCACGTCAACGCCGAAGTCCAGTGACAGGCCGCCGGCAGCCGGACTGGCAATGCGCCGGATGGCATAATTGAGGTCGTAGGTCTTACTCAGCGTCCGCCCGTTACCAAAGGTCAATTCCGTCAGCGGTCCAAATGGTGCATAGGTCGCTTTTCTGATAATCGTATCGGCGAGTGTGGGCGTGCCACCAGACAATGCCGGTGTTCCAGACCCACCGCCGCCATTGGCCGACCATTCCAGACCGGCGGTACGTCCCATGGGATCGCGGGAATAAAAGACGGTACCGCCGCCCGGATAGGTGATCGATGTCAGGCGGTCGCCTTTCGTATAGGCGTAAGCCGTCGTCAGTACCGCAGTGCCGCTGATCCGGGTTTTCTTCGTCACGTTGCCCCTGCGGTCATAGCAATACGTAGTGCTGCCCGCGGCATCCGTCATCGTTGTTAAGCGGCCAAGGGGATAAGATTCGGTGCAACCGGTGACCGCATTGCTTTGGTCATAGGCGAAGCCGACGTTCAGGCCGGCCGTCGGGTAACGGATGGCGGTCAGGCGATTAAGTGCGTCGTAGGTATAGGTGGTGGTCACACCCCTGGCATCGGTTTGGCTGACCCAGTTGCCGGCTGCATCCATGATGTAACCGGCGTTGCCGGTATCGGGGCTGGTTAGGGTCGTAAGCTGATTCAGGCCGTTGTAGGTGTAATTCGTGCTCAGCCCATCCGGATCTATGACTTGACGCAGATTGTCGCGACTGTCGTAAACGAAACGGGTTTCCGTATTGGTCGTGGCCGGGTCGATACCCCCCGCGTTCTGAAGAATACGAACCAGACGGTTGAGCGGATCGTAATACTGCTCGGTAACGAAATCCAGGCCGTCGACAATGCGAATCAGATTGCTGTTGTCGTCGTAAGCGTGCGTCCGCACGATCTGGTCCTGGGCATTGAGTACCTGAATCAGTTGGCCGAGTTGGTTGAAGGCGCGACGCAGGCGGTAGCGCAGCACGCCGCTGGGGTCGCTGATTGTCTCGATTTTGCGGTTACCGGCCGCATCGAGGCAGTCGGTACTGCCCAAACCGCCGGGGCAGTAGTCGATACTGTTTCCGAGGGCGTCCGTGACCTTTGTCAGCCGGTGCGCGGCATCGTAGGAGTAGGCCAACCAGTCGCCATCCGGTGCGGTCAATTTCCTGACTTGACCGATGGCATCGTATTCGATCCGTGTCACAGCGTCGCCGGCATGAGGGGTGCCGTTCGAGTTTACACGCACGATACGTTCTGTCAGCCAGCCGCGCGGGTGGTAAACGTAATCCGTCAGCGTGCCGTTGACATCGCGCTGGCTCGTTATCCGTCCGGCACCATCTAGTTGCAAGGCCTCGGTTGCCTGTCCAAGTCCGTTGGTCACTTTCCACAAATCGCCCCTGCGATAGGCACAGGCACCGCCGTTGTCGCAACCGCTATCACTGTTCTGGCGGTAGGTATACGTCGTTACGTCGTTCACACCGTTCATACCGGGTTCCACAGACGTGCGCGGACCATCGGCCGACAGCAATAGGCCGGGCAGCGGGCAGGTGCCGGCGGCAATGTCCGTCGCTTCGCAATAGCGATAGGTCCAACGCCGGACTGCGGTTGGCGGCGACATCGTGGCACTGCAACTATAGGCCAGGGCCGCCGGGTCGGCCGGATTGATCTCACAATGCGCCAGCGTCTGGCCGTGTGCGTTGTAGGCCCATTGCGTTTTTGTTTCCAGTACCCCGGAAGCATTGACGATGCGCCGTTCCACTGGCACCCGGAACGTCGGATGCCAATCAGTCTGGATCGTACGTTTGGCCGATGTCGCCGAAGTGTCGTTCGCAGCTTCGATCCGCGCAATTTCCAGGCCGCGGGCGTTGTAGACATACTCTGTCCGGCGGCCGTTGAAGTCAGTAGTTGCGCTCAGATATCCGTTGGCATCGTATTCGTATTGCTTCGCTGCCACTCCGCAGGATGCGCATGGGGCGTCTACCGAGACTAGCCGCCGCGCTCCATCGCCGGTTACCACAGTCCGGTAGCGCAATGTCTGCCCCAACGGCGTGACGACCGTAGTCATGTCGCCGCTATAGGCGTATGTATACGTAGTCTTTTCGATCGTGCCGCCGGCCAATTGCGGAGCGTGTACCGTAGCCGTGACGCGGTTGCCGTCGTAAGTGTAGGCGGCGTAATCGTTGCCATTCTCGTCCCAGATCCGAGTCAGCAGGTGAAACGTGCCCGCATAGGCGTATTTGCGTGCCACGGTGGAGGATTCCGGACGGACTCCGACCAGATCATCATTGCTGTTGTGTTCGTAGAACACGGCCGCGCCGGAGGAGTCGCGTACCGCCACGAGCGAATCGAAATCATATTCGAAGATTAGCCAACGCCCGCTTTCATCGCGAACCCGAGCGAGTTTCCGTGTTGTCGGATCGTATTCCAGCGTCTGCGTGCGGCCGTCGCGGCCGGTGATCGACTGCAACCTGCCGTCCGCGTCGTATCGTTCCACTGCATCCTCACGGGTCGTGTAACGCCATCCTGTACCGTCGCGCACCAGTGTCTCGCGCGCCCAGCGGTCGTGCTGGCGTTCCGTTCCATTGGCGTCGAAATACTTCAAGGATCCGTCCTGTCTCCAGGCGATGGCACTGACGTATGCCGATCCTTCCACTGCGAATACCTGCCGCTCGTAGGTGGTACGCCAGTTCGGGCCGAGCAGGGGGCGTGATCTGTCGTTGCTGCCGCCTACCGAGAAAAAGCCATGGCTGTCGTAATGCCGTGTGAAACTCAGTGGCGAACCGGCCATGTGAATGTCGGTTTCTGTCAGTACCTTGCCGCCCTGGCCCGGTCGCACCGGATTTCCGATGGGACAGGTTTGGTCATTTTCCCGGTAGCAGGCCACCGTGGTATTGCCGGACAGGATCGCGCGGTAGCCGGCAGGGCAGGTGCGCCGATCAAGGCGACCGATCATTCTGGACGGTGGATCGATGTACGGGAGCGTGCAATTGCCGTCCAGGTCTCGGGTCATGCTGTGGAACTCGAAGATGCGTCCGTTCTGGACTTCGACGCCATCGACAAATTTCGGGCCGACGCTATGGCAGATACGCCCATCCTCCCAGGTTGCGCCCCAGCCAGTGTCGGTTTTGATATACGGGCAAACAGATATCTGTTTGTAAACGTAAAAGTTTTCCGCCACCTCAGCCAGATTGCTATCGGTTAAAGGGTGATCGCCTTCGCAATGAGGGGGCGGGCCATTACATCCATACTGGGCAACCCAGGCGCCGCCACGCGCTTTGCACCATGCGATGGCATCGGAACAAGAGGTGCTTGGCACATAATCACACAGGTTGTAAGTCACCGCCGGCAGCGAACAGATCTGCTGTCCGCCGTCTTCCATGCAGGTCTGCGCCTGCAATAACGTCGTCGTCAACAGCAGGAATGCCGCCAGTCCAAGCGTCAACACGGAACCTTGGGCATGATTTTTCTTCTTCGTCACATTTCGCGCCATCGTGACGGGATACAGGGAAAGGCTTTTTTTTGCCCCTAGCAGGTAACGATGCAAATGAACCTGTGCCATGGTGCTCCTCCATTTTTATTGGTGTTACGGATCCGCGTCGTGGCAATCGCTTGATTTGATAATGAACGGTCGGCAGGAGAAATCAGTTGCTGCCGTAGGTTAACGAATCCCTGACAGGCCTGTCCTGAATGTTTTGTAGATTTTAATGGTAGTTTTAATGGCAGTTTTAAGTCTAAAGTGCAACAGCAGATTGAATGCTGAGGATTTCTCGCGCAACTCTTTGGTCGAGCAGTAGGTGACCAGGACGGGAAGCTTGTCCATTGCAATATCCATGCTGCTCATCATTCATCCTCGTCCTCGGCGTCTCCGCAAATCGCGTGCTCTTCATTCAGGCCATCGGTCAGCGCCTCGGCCTGGTCGATGTGCAGGCCATCGTGCACGATATGCCCCCTTCACGTAGCAGACCGTCACCCCTGGCGGAACGTCGTGCTCGCCAATATCGTATGGGTATCCCATCACACGTTTCCTCGAAACAAATTCGCCATCTCTTCGGTTGTTTTCTTCATCGGGGAACGATGACCGACACAACCGAATTGATCACCGCCACAACGGTCTCCTGAGCCAGTTCTTTGACAGGCACGCCCAGCAATTCCAGGCATCCCAAAGCCAACATGATTCCCAAAACGACCAGGAAGGACCAAATTTTTGGCGTGCTCATGCTGCTCGTGGCCACTGCTTGATTTCCACGCCATCGAGCAAGCATCCATTCGCATTCGCTCGCCGTCCTCCCCACTGCTTGAAGAAGAACGGTACGCCTTGCTCGTCGCATTGGCGCTTGATCGATAGCACCCATTCCGGTTTGAGCAGACGTGCATGCAAGCCCGACTCGCCACCGACGATCACCCAGCCGATTCCGGTCAAATCGAGGACGCCGAGATCCTCGATCAAGGGTTCTACCGACAGGAATCGCACCCGCGCTGGTATCGCGCGAAGGTGGGCAATTCGCGCCACGCCATGCTTTCGGTCGCCGACCGATACACCGAGCCAAGCGTTGGCGTAGCCTTCGCCCCAATCTGCGGGCAGCATCCGTTTGATGTTCGGCGCCCGCTTCGTCAGTAATTGCCAATCGAGCATCGGCGTTTCGCGGATCAGGCTCCACAGCCGCTCCCGCTGGCCTTCCGGTGCGTTCTTGTCGAATACATCGCACATCGAACCTGGAAAGACCCGGCGGCGGCGCCCACCGTTGAGCGCAGCGAACGCTTCGTGGTCACGGTTCCAGACGCGTGGCTTCCGCCAGTTGTTGGCCGACATCATCCGTGGTGTCGAACCTATCCCCCAATACGTACCTCCGGTGCGGCGATCAAGCGCCTCCGCGTAGCAATGTTTGCACTCGGGGCCGACCTTCGTGCAACCCCACCAAGGGTTGAACGTGCTGTCCGTCCAGGAAATTCCCGTTTCTTCGGCCATATTATTTTCAACCCCCTTTGCTTGAGGGACCGATCACGACGGTATTGCCAATCTCTCCGTCGTGGAGGTCGAACTTCATCGGGATGGTCGTGGTGCAATTGAGGAGTACGACTTTAGCGAAGGAGGGTTTGTCAGTCAGATCGCTCAGTTCCGTCCTGGTGGCAACCATTGGCACACCATAGGACACGAACGGAAAGGGACGGGCATCCACACCAAGCGGCTCGCCCGGCTCACGGAAGGGGGGCTTCGGTTCGGTCATGACAGGTTCCTCTTTGGCTGGCATTCGGTGCCGTTGTTTCGAAGCGTTTCCTCGACAACCCGGTCGAGGATCGAACCCGCAAGGGCAGCTATGGAGGTTCTAAGGGCTTGTGCGTGGTACTCGAGGAAAACCCGTGTCTGCTTTCCGACCTGTATCGGAAAGCGCGTCGGCAACTCGGGTAGCGGTTCTTTCATTGCCACATCGAAACGCGAGAGGGTTTCCTGCAATGCGCGTTCCGCCACCGCGTTCATGTCGAGGATCTGGATTGTTTTTGGCAGCATATGTACTGGCCTCTCCAATGTCATTTGATAACCCGGATGCAACCATCAGGCAGGGTTGGTTTTCCGGTATTCAAAAATAGGGCCTGTTCCCGCAAAAAAGCAGCCAGCGCCAATAGATCAGAATTCAGCCTTCTCCTGCGCATCACGAACACCCAGAAAGCTCGCAGCAGAGTGCCGAAAAGGCTGTCATGCGCAGGAGAATGCAGGCGGAAGGTCAGTTCGTAATTTCCGTTGAACCACCCATTTACGACCCACCCTGTCCAGAAGACAGGCCGGTCATACATCGCGGCCTCCCGTAACGCCTGTTCAATGAAAGCGGCTGTTTGCACTGGCGCATTGAAATAGACGTAAGGCGCCCCTCCGAAGAAATGTCCCTGGCATGAGGCCACGGTGGATACCCCATCGATGCCATTCAGGCTGTCCACCACCGGCCTGATTGCAGGCTCGATCTCGCTGTATGGGCGTTTACGAAAAAGCCGGATCATTGCCATTACCGTCATCGATCACTGTCAGGTCGAGCGAAGACATGCCCCGATCCATTTTCAAAACAATCCGGAGATCGATTGCGTCAGCCCCTTCTGCAAGGCCGGCGCCGCTTCATCGAATTCCAGGTTCATCTTGTTCGCCGTCGACACGACCCGGGTCTGGTAGGCCCGCCAGTCGACCGTCTCGTCGTAGCTCACCTGGATCTCGCTGGCCGTGCCCTGTTTGAGCGTCGATTGCGCGGTCATTCCGCTGGTTTTGCCGGCAGCGTTGCGCTCTTTGATCTGAATGTCGGCAATGACTGAGTAATACACATCCTTCACCGCCGCACCGGCCACAAGATCGGCCACACCGCCCAGCACCCCGGCGCCAGCGATTCCACGGCCGGATCCCGACAGTGCATAGGCTGCACCTGTGCCCATCACGATTGCACCCAGGCCACCATAGCCTTGGTGTAGCGCGGCCTCGGCCGCAGTCGGCGCGTTCTTGCCGACCTGGAGCACATTTGCCTGCAGAACGTAGGTCGCTGCCGTGGCATCCTCCACCACGGTATAGCCCTTCGCGGTAACTGCCTCGGTGATCGGGCGCTGGAGATCGAAATCGGGTCGGTCGCTGGTATTGCGTACTTGCACGAACACCGTCCGCCGCTCGGGCGCGACCGGATCGAGAAAGACCGTTGCCGACATTTTCGTCTGCACGTCCAGGTCGCGCTTGGCGATCGCCACATGGGTCGCTGCGCAACCACCGACGCCGAGCAGTCCCACCGCTAATACGAGCGTTGCTACGCGGGAAAAAATCATTCCATTCATATTCATTTCTTTTCCTCCCTCATCTTTGAAATAGCGGCTTTCCGCCGCAACCTGGTCATCGAAACGTCCTGCTTTTGCGATATGCCCGTTCATCCAGGAAAACGAACAATCTCGGCACGCTCGGCGGCATGGGTGCATACGCCCAGCGGCGACAGCGCATCCAATCCAACCCATTCCTCGACTGTCTCGAAGCCGTGCAACCTGCTGTAGTGCTCGCGTGCGATCAAGCGGCGATTGCCACACGCCTCGAGCACCTTCACCAGTCCATGCTGCGCATGAATCACCGTCACCCCGGCCGGCATGGCCCAACTCCCGGAAAACCGGACTACCTTTCCCATCGTGCTCTCCATAATCGATCTGCCTCAAACCACGTTTGAATTTACCTGTTATGCCTTCATTTGTTATCGCTTGCCGCTGCACCAAGTAAATCTTTTCTTTGCTTTTCTACCTGAGCCTTCAATTCTTCCGCCTGTTCTTTTTCCATTGCATCTTTTGCGCATATGAGCCGCATCTTCTTTAAGTCACCCACCTTCCAGATGGCGCCCTCCTGGGGCCAAGGGTCATAGCCGCCTATTCTTTTGGGTTGAGTCAGCCATGACTTCACGCAGTCGCTATCGGCCTTTATCATTTCGTTCGTCACTACCCTATCTTTTTCTTGTTCTACATCAAAAATATGAAGCCCGATTTTAAAATTGACAAAAATTGTTATTAGCACAATCGCAGTAATTTCTTTAAATGAAAATCCATTTACAGTAATAATTACTGTGGCACAAAACGAAAAATAAAATATGGCGTAAACGAGATACCACCACATAACGTCTTCGTAGCCAATGCGTGAAACAAATATGGCCAGGAAGTAAGAAAAAACAAATCCAATAACAGCGTAAGCTACAAAAACCGCCTTAACCGTTTTCATCAGAGAAATTCTTTTTTGGCTATTCATATCCATTTTTTTATCCTATTGCTGTGCGCGTTCTGCACTGAATTGATGGGTTTGCTCTTCGTCGTATTGCAAAACATCATCAAAAACGCCAATGCAATAGCGCACAATTCGCGCCTCCGCATTCAACCAGACGGCATGTGCATCCAACTCCGCGTAACGTCGGCGTAATGGCTCGGGCAATGCCGAGATCAATTCCGCCACTGCGGCACGCGAGCGCATCACGCCGCGTCCATCGCGCCAGCGCAGTGCTTGTGATCCGTTGCTTCGCCGTTGGAGATCGAGCACCAGAAAACGCTGCGGCACGCCCTGTGTCAGCGTCACCAGTTCCGTCATTTCTGCCTCGACTTCCAACCACCGGCGCCGAAACGTCCGCACCCGTCGCCGGACAGTCTCCGGTCCCGCTTCTGGGACAAACGCCCCCAGCACACCGCCCGCTGCCTCAGTCCTCGCCATTTCGCTTATCGCTCGCGTCTTCCCCCTCAGTTTTGGTATTGATTGGGCACTTGCACTCGATATGGAGGTGCAAGAAGACCGTCACAGAAACGATTAACGTCCCGATCATCGCCATAAATGATGGAGTCAAAAAGTTCATGGCGTATGCCACCAGTTTTTTGTCATTACTGATTGCAATTCCGCTCTGAACCCCTAGCGAAAAACTCAAGCCGAGCAAAACAATGGAGAACACGATCGGAATAAGCACATAGCTTCTTTTCCTTTGCCACAATGAATTCATCACTGCCTCCTCAAAGCCGGGGAGGGTGGCAAGGGGGTTGCCACCCGACAAACGCCGCCGCAGCCCCACAAGCTCCTTGTCCGCTGCCGCAAGCCATCCAGGCCCAACCCCTCGGGCGGAAAAATTTCCGCCCTTACCCTTAAAACCCTTTCAGATACCGATCGGTAGCAAGATAGAAAAGCCGCTTGAACAAGCATCACAACAGCCCCTTTTTGGACGCCTGTTCGATCTGTTCGCGCACAGGCACCATTCGTAGCGGCTTCGCGTGACGCGGCATCGTCTCCCGGTTCAGTACCCCCTCCGGCAAGCCCGGCCACAGTTCGCTCAAATGCTGCACGGTCTCGATGGTTTGCTTGCCTTTGGGCTCCCGGATCATTTCCCGCGTCAGCGCCGCGTATGCTGGTACTGCAAGTAGGCGTTGCAGGCGCAGCACCCTGTCGAACAAGCTCCGGACCGGCCGCAGCAAACCGTTGATCTTTGCCCGCTCCTCTTCGGCCGATATCAGATTCCGGTTCGATAGCGTCTTATGCACCCGGACCATGTAGTCAAAATCGAGCACCAGTTGCACCACCATGAACCCGTAGGGCGAACGGAACCCCAGCGTCTGACGGGCTGGATCGCGGGAGCGCAGAACTGATACATGCAGACCGGATTCCGCCAGGCGCTCCAGACGCGCCTTTCCTTCCGTCGATGCAGCCTGGATTTTTTGGCGCAGATCGTCGATCTCGTACTCGGTCAGCAGCAGCATCCAGTCCGCGTATGGGTTGTCCGTACCGGACAGCAGCCAGCACGCCCGCAGGGCAGCGCCAATATTCTTTGCTCCGGGAATGCGCGGCACCTTGCCGTCCGGGTCACGATCCCGGCCGACAAAAAGCCGTAGTGCCTGCCGCGTATGCAGCAGCATGTAGTCCTCGTCCGAGTCCAGCGCACCGACCGCGAAGATCGCGTGCGCTTCCTCGCGCGTCACGCCCCGATCCGCTCCCTGCTTGGCCGCGTAGTCGGTTTTCTTCCGATCCTGCGCATCCTCCCATGCCATGAATGCCATGTACGTCATGTAGAGGTCGTGCCCCATCGGCACGTCCTTTCCGGCGTCGAGAAATTCGGCCAATTGGATACGAGCCTTGTCTGGATCGAACTTCGGTGTCGGTGGAGCAGCTTTAGGTTTCTTGAGCGTTGAAGTCGTCATTTTTTCCTCCTTTCATATGAGCCAGTGACTTGGTTAGTGGGTGGCACGGGGGGTGCCACCCTGGGCAGGCGCTTTCAAGTGGCAACCCTGTTGCCACCCAAAGTGGAGGAGGGAGGCCACGTCACTGCGGCACATGGCTGCCTCCAAACATCATTCGCCGAATCTGCTCAAGCCTGGCGCGGCCCAGTTCTAGCCGGCGTTCCTTTTCCTCCGAGGTTTCCTGGGCATGTGCCGTGGCCTCGGCCTGCCGGCGCTGTTCCAGTTCGGCCTGCCGGCGCTCGCGCCGTTCGCGTTCGCGTATCGCCGCGGCCGGCACGAATTCACCCCGCTTGAACTTGCGTACCAGCGCGGCGAGATAGTTGAGCGGTTGCAGCACCGGCTTCAAGGCGTGTTGGCCCGCCAGTTCGTCGAGCAGGTCTTGCGCGTGATGGCCGGCGTCTTCAAGCATCCGGAGGGCGGATACCTTTTCGTCGGCACGAATCAGATTCGGCCAGACAAGTTTCTGACACCCACTCCCGGACGCTTCGGCGGGCACCCCGGAAACCCTTGTACCGTGGGCGTTTCCGTCTTCTTTTGGAGTAGTCGGGGTGAACGTAGTCAACCCCGTATACAGTGAATTTCCGCTTTCCGCCAAACTGGCATTCGGCAAAGCGCCAGTCTTGTTTGGCGGGTTATGGAAATCCTGTTTGGCGCTTTCTGGAAATTCAGTTTGGCGCTTTTCGGAAATCCGATTAGCAGCTTTCCGGATAATTGGTTTTCCGCTTTCCGCCAAACTGGACAACTGCGCGCCTTCCGGCGTGAAATCGAACGCCAAGTTAGACGGTGGCACGTTTTGTGCTTTGCGCACTTCCCGGATGGTTTCCTGGCTATTTTCCGATCCGGTTTTCCGCAATCGTTCAATCAGCACGGCGTAATCCAGGCGCCATTCGACGCTGGCTTTTATGGCGCCGCCGCCAACTCGGTAAGCAGCACGTTTCTCGTGCAGGATGTTTCGTTGGCGCAGGCGCGCACGGGCCGATTCGAGCTCGTGACGGGTCAGCCCGGTTTGTGCGCGGATGGATCCGAAGGCATGTCTGCGCCATAGCGCGCCCAGATCGTCCGCGCTGCGCAACTGCGCCCGTTCTTCACCGAAGAGCCGCGAGAGCAGGACCGCCGAGGTCGCCGAGCCGGTCAGCGTCAACAGGCCACGGTAGAAGAGCATCGAGCGTCCGAGCAGGCGCAGCACTTCGCGTTCGTTGCGCCAGTCCCAATTATTGAAGGTGCCGTCCGGTGCGAGCAGTCTTCCCAGCGCGGCCAGGTCGATCCGATACCACAGCCGTGCGGGCATGCCCTGGCGCTTTTCCTGCCAGACGCCGAGGGCTTTTAGGGTGGCGCGGGCGGTGTCTTGCTCGCGCCGCGACAGTCCCGTTTCGTCCTGCCATTGCTGCGCGCTTTTCCAGAACCAGCCATCCAGGCGTCCGGCCAGGTGGAGTTTCTTTGTCCAATACAAACTTTGAGACAGCATCAGCCCTGCCGTGACCCGGCCGGTCAATTGAACCAGTCTCGGGTGATAGGCGACACAACGCTGGCCGAGCAGGCGAACGGTCTCGCGGATGTACACGAGACGCGCCGGCACGGCGGGCGAGGGCAGGGTGGAGGAAGTCACGACGATGGCCGCTCAGTGCTCCATCTATCTAGAAAAGCGGAAGTGAGCGGCCGCGTTCGAGTGCTTCGATCGCCTCGATCTCTTCGGGACGCATGTACCCGTGATCGGGGTGATACGGGATCGGGTCGTAGCGGCGCTTTGCCTGTGAGTCGAGAAGAATCATCAACACTTCGGCGTTGACCTTGGTTTCGAGCCGGGGCGGGGCGCCGACGCGCCGCTCCCACAGCACGTTGATATCGGTGAGCACCTTGCGCGCGCTGGCCAACTGCGCACGCGTGAGCATCGTCTCCTTGCACCACTGCTCGATGCTCAGATGCAGCCAGCCATCGGAGTCGTCGGGCAATGCGGCCGATAGTTCGCAGGCGACCGACAGATAGAGCGCGGCGGTGACGCTGCCCGTGAGTTCGACGTAGGCGCGGCGAAACGAGATCGGCTCATCGAAAAGATCGAGGAGCAGGGCGGAAGAAAGGGGAAATGGATCGTTCATGGCGCGCTGCTCTCCACGATGATTGCGTACAGGGAGGCCAGCGGTACGTCCGGCCAGGCCTCGGCAAGCCGTTTGTAGCGGGTAACGATTTCTTCTTCGTGTGCGTCTCTGGCCACCAGCGGTTGCGCCCATGTCTGGCGGATCGCGCGGCGGGTGTCCTGCGAGGGCATTTGTGTGCGTCCGGGCCGGCCGGTCTCGCCGGCTGCCGTGCGCAGATCGCGGTAGGCCCGGTCGGTGAGCCCGAAGAGCTCGAGCATCATCGCCTGCGGTGCGCCGCGTTTGAGAAACCAGACCATCGCAGTCCCTCGGCGGTACTGCTGGGCGAGTTTGTGTTCGGCGTAGCGCAGGGTGCGTTCGTTGATGAGAACGCTGACGATGTTGCCGCCGACCTCGATCAGCCGAAGCAGTTCGGCGGCGGTCTTGTTACGCAGTTGATCGAGCAGTTCCGGAGAAATGTGCTCGAGCAGCGCGTCCAGGTCGCCCTGGTCGGCGCGGTCGATCAGATGCAGCAGCAGATCGACCGCGTGCTTGGGATCGGTGATCGGAATGCCGCGGCCGTGGTATTTCCGTCCGGGCTCTTCGAGACAAACCACGGGCGGTGCGGGCATGACATATAGAGACATGGTCATGGCTCCATGGCGAAGCGATGCGGGGCTTCGCGTCGCAATGCGCGCAGGGCTTGGACCAGGCGCAGGTAATCGTCGATTTCCGGAGCATCGGGTTCGCCCACGAGCCGGTCGGACAGTTCCATCAGGCCGATGGGGTTGGCCAGCACGGTTTCGATCAGCCCCATGAGTGAGACTTCGTCGTGGCCGTTTTCCTGGCGCTGGGCCTGGCGCCACATTGAGTCGGCCGGCATCGCCGCCGACCAGGCGCCGCCGATCTGTCCGGAAAGCATCGCCAGCATCCACCAGCCGGCGTAACGCCCGTGATTGGCGGGGGAGGGGTCGAGGTCGATTGGATCGGATGGGATCTCAATCCAGAATCCGGTCGGCCAGTCGTCCTGCACAAACAGGCAATCCAATACGCCGGTGGCCTGGGCGAACGAATCAGCCAGTGCCTGCACACGGGCGAGGCATTCGGCTTCGCCGGCTGGCCCGGTGCTGGCTGTTGAATGGCGGTCGCCGGCGTGCGGATCGCGCTGCGCGCTCGAAGGCGTTGGCGCAGGGCGCTTGTCTCCGGATCCGGCCTGGACGCTGGATGCCAGGATGCCGGTGGAAGACGGGGTAGCGCGTGGCGGGGCGCTTCTGGGCTGTTGCGCGATGCGCATCTGCATCACGCACGGCGCGATATCGTCGCTGGCAGCCTGTTGTTGCGCCAGTTCCCGGCAGCCGCGCACGAACTCCGGCGCCTCGCCCAGATGGGTCGCTACACTCTGGTCAAGCTGCTCGATCAGGCGTGCGGTGTCGAATTCGGCGACTCCCGCTTTCTCGCTCGCGTCTTCGTCGCCCGCCGCTTCCGATTGCGCCACCTGTTTCATCTTCCAGGACTGCTCGGCGCTGCGCAGTGTCCGGTCGCGCAATGCCGGCCAGTCCTCGCCTTTGTTGGCATGCTTGAGCAGGCGCTCGAGGGCGGTGAAAACGGGATGGAGGTCGCGGACGTTTTTTCTGGATAAGGCAGTCGTCGCTTCTCCCAAAGCACCCAATTGGCCGGTTGCAAAGACATAGCTGCCGATGACGGTTCGACTGACCTGCAACCCCCGTTCCTTCAGCTTCGCCTCAAAATCACGTGCCGATAGAGCCGCACCCTTGTTTTCCTGCTCCAGCATGCTTTTGAGAACGAGAAGCCCCACGGCTTTGTCCCAGAAAGTCATGTCGCCGCGCACTTCGTTTTCGATGAAATGCGAAGTGAGTACATGCGATTCCGATACCCACGGGCGGTAGGTCACGACGATGGACTCGAACCGGCGTTCGCCGGTTTCCTGGAACAGCGTCTGCAGGCACAGCAGCCGGGTATTGCCGCCGGATTCGATCATGTAACGCTTCGCGCCGGGACGGCGAGTCACCGTGAGCGGCGTGCGCAATCCGCCCGTGGCGCGGATCGATTCCTTCATGCTCTCGAAGAGTGCATTGCGCGTGTGGCGCGGATTGCGGTCGTAGGGTTCGATCTCCATGACCGGCAGCGTCATCTGCGATTCGGTATCGACCAGTGATGCGCTGTTGTCGGGCGGATTGTCGACGTTGAGCGAGGCGTGCACGCGCTGACGCAACTCTTCCTGGGTCAGTTTGCGCGTGGCCGGTGCGCGCGGCGGTGCCAAGGTGGATACAGGGGCAGGGGAGGCAGAGGAGGCCGACTCCGCTTTGCGGGTCCGCTTCGCCGCCAGTGTCTGCACATCGACGCCGGGAGGCAGGCGGCGGTTCATGGCGTTTCTCCCGCGCCCGCTTCATCCTGGTCTGCCGGCACTAAGCCACCCGCATAAACATCCTTGAGCGGCGGAATCAGTTCCCACACGAGGCTGTGCATCGTCATCGACGGCGACAATCCGCCACGGGAGCGCGAGGCTTTCAGATGCACGGGGATGCGTTCGGTGGCGGCTTCGTTGTAGAGCACGCTGGTCGGGATCACGGTGTCGGCGATCGTGACCATGCCTTTCATCTCGTAATAGGCCTGGCGAATCTCGCTGATGATCTGGCGCGCATCGTTGGTGTGCGCCGCACGGTTGATAACCGCCGTGACCGGGCCTGGCACGATGCCCAGGGCTTCGGCCTCGGACAGTTTGCGCAGTAGTTCCAGGGTGCCGCCCTTGAATTCGCGTGCGGACGGCGTTTCCGGCAGCACGGGCGTAATCAGGCGGTGCGCGGCCAGCGCGGCGGTATAGAGCAGCGGACCCTGCGCGCCCGGTGTGTCGATCAGCACGAAGTCATACAACTCGTCGATCAAGGGCGAGCGCAACGCTTTGCGAAGGATGACCGGGGCATCCATGCGCGTCTGTAGGAAACGCTCCAGATCGGTCCCATCCTGGCTTGCGGCCAGTTGGCGGCTGGGCGCATCGCACACGATGATATCGAGCCGGTCGAAGACCGTGGCCGAGATGCAGGCCTCGGTGACGCGGCCGGCGCGGATGATCGACGTGAGTCCTTCGGGTGCGCGATGCTTCAGTTCGTAGAACTTGCTCAGGGACGCCTGGATGTCGGCATCGACCAGCAGGACGCGCAAGCCCATGTCGGCGATCAACGCGCCGAGATTGGCGGTCAAAGTCGTCTTTCCGACGCCGCCTTTGGTTCCGATCGTAGAGATGATGACCACATGTAACCTCTTGATTTAGTTAAACATGTGGATAGTTCTGTACCGCTGGCTGAACTTACAAAACCGCCATAATTGGTATTATGTAAAATACAAAAATTACTCAGGCAGTGGGTGGCCCTGCTTCATTCATTTGCTCGAGGATGTAGCTACAGTAGCGAGCAATGATGTGGCTGGCTGTGAAGATGAATCAGGCCGCAGCACGAATGAGTTACTACGCATCTCACCAAGACTGTTTGCGATGACGTGCCCACCAAGAGAACACTGCCTCAGCGCATCTGAAATAGCTCCTGGTGGAAATCGGCCGGATTCAGGCCATGAGTCATCAGATCCTTGCGCAACGCTTCACCGAATCCCGCCGGTCCACAGAACCAAACACTGGCTTCCTTCCAATCCTGGATTACATTGCGCAAGCGCTCTCCGTTCAAACGCCCGTCCTTGGAGTCAACCAGCAGGTGCAACTCGACGTCCGCCGCTTGAGCATCGGCCTTCAAATTATCGATTGCGGCCTGGGAGAAATCCGCTGTGGGGTGAAACAGGTCGATTTGTTGCTGCCGATTCGAGGTCTGTGCCAGATGCGCCATCTGCGCAATGAATGGGGTGATACCGATACCGGCGCCGATCCAGATCTGTCGTTTGCGCTGGTCGTTGAATGTGAAGCAACCGTAGGGACCTTCCACAATGGCGGATTGGCCCACACCAAGCATTTTATATAGACGATTGGTATGGTCGCCGAGGGCTTTGGTGATGAAGGTGATCTTGCGCTCTTGCACGTCCCATGCTGAAGCGATGGTGTAGGGATGTGGGCCTTCCTTGTGGTCAAAGGTGACGAAGGCGAATTGGCCCGGCTTGTGCCCCTGCCAGCCATCCTCCAGGCCGACGGTTGTCTCCAGGACACGCAATTCCGGGTAATAAGTGAGCTTCTCGATGCTGCCTTTCACTTTCAGCGCGGCTCCAACGCGCCTGAACAGTACCAATAGCCCCGAGACGGTCCCGGCGGCGAGCAGGACAGCCATGACAATGCCCACTGGCTGCGTCCAGTACTCGAAGTTCAGCAAAATGACAGCGTGAAAAACCATCACCAGATAAGCTGCCGCCAGAATGGTGTGGGTCTTGGCAAACAGGTGATAAGGGAACCGCTTGATCAGTGCCAGAACGATGAGAACAGCGGCAGCGTAGAAGGTCCATTCGCCGAGAAACTCCGCCAGGCCGCGCTGGCTGCGGAACAACTGCTCGATGGTGCCGAGAGTTTCCGGTGCACCGGCACCACGCGCCGGTTTTGTCAGCCAGCCCCAGCCTACCGCCCACTTGGTGCCTTTGGCCCACAGCCAGTGGACGATACCGGTGCTCAGAGCGGTAATGCCCAACCACTTGTGCAGGCGATACATCTTGTCCAATCCGCCGAACCAATGCTCGATGGCACGTGGACGGATGGCCAAGATCATGGCAATGCTCATCGCACCCATGGTGATTACGCCGGAATACTGAACCAGAACACTACGCAGTGGGAAATAGCCGAAGGGTTGCGGAAAGAAAGTGTCGGCAAGCATCCATAGCAGGGTCAGTGCGCCCAGTGTTACCCATAGGGCGATCTTGATCTTTTTCATTCGGATGAACTCCATAAAATGCCAAAAAAAGTCCGCCCTCCTCCGTGAATATCTTCTTGTCATTTACATGACTTATGCCTGACACTAGGGTTTTGTTGACGCTTCATGGCGAACCGCTTCGCTACGTCCAATCAAGCGGTTACAGGAGTCGAGCCAGTCATGTCGTACCACATCTCGAAGCCTCTGCCATGCACCCTGGCGGCTCCCCATCTTACTTCCTTTGGTCAGCCCATGCTTTTGCGTGCCGGCTTGGCGTGGTGGCTGAAAGTCTGAACCCATTCGTTTGTCGTGGGTCCACCTCACAATTGCTGCCCATCGAGGCATCGACAACCTATCCACATGATGCGGCTAACTGAGGGGATCGAGTATGTCCAACCACCACACTTACAAGAAGGTCGAGCTGGTCGGCTCTTCGCGTACCAGCATCGAGGATGCGATCAACAACGCCTTGGCTGAGGCAGCCAAGAGTATCGATTTCATGGAGTGGTTCGAGGTAGTGGACACCCGAGGACATATCGAGAATGGCGCCGTCGGGCACTATCAGGTGACGCTCAAGGTCGGTTTCAGAATTGCCAACAGCTAGTTTTTTGTCGCGCATCCCTGCCATGATGGTGGGATGCGTAGATCCGCGCGCCGGGTTGTCCCGGTTTTTCGGCCCACTCGGGCCCTTTCCTGTAAACGACGAGGGAGCGTTACCGATGAAGAAGTTCCTGATGGCTGTGGGGATCTTCGCCCTGGCGGGCAGTGCGTTTGCCGCCGGCAAGCCGTGCGAAGAGTTGAAGTCGGAGATCGAGGCGAAGATCAAGGCCAATGGTGTCACCACTTTCACCCTGGAGATCGTCGACAAGGGCAGCGTGACCGACAAGAAGGTCGTTGGCTCCTGTGAAGGTGGAAGCAAGGAAATCGTCTATTCGAAGTGAGTCCCTTGGGACGACCGACAGGCCGGGTGTCCGCAAGGGCCCCGGCCTTTTTCACTTTATCTGTAGCGAAAGGCTATAAGAGACCTGAAAAATCAGCATGTTGGCTTCCTACATCCTTGTGCTGATGAACAAAGATTCCACCCGCAATATTTGCTCGTGTCCGTCATGCCTGCGACAATCGATATCCCTTGAAATGTTTTGCCTATCATGTCCGATCAGACTAGCTCGCCTTCTGCCCAAGACGAAAACCACATCATTGCCGAGCGCCGCGAGAAGCTCGCCGCATGGCGCCAATCCGGCAAAGCTTTTCCCAACGATTTTTCACGCGAGAACACCGCGGGCAAGCTTGATGAGCTTTATGGCGAAAAAGATGCCGACACGTTGCATGACACGCCGGTGGAGGTTCGGGTCGCAGGCCGGATCATGCTCAAGCGCGTCATGGGCAAGGCAAGTTTCATCACGATTCAGGACTTGTCTGGACGCATCCAGCTCTATGTGACGCGCGATGCCATCGGCGAGGATGTCTATGCCGATTTCAAACACTGGGATATTGGCGACATCGTCGGTTGTGTCGGAACCCTGTTCAAGACCAAAACCGGCGAATTGACCGTGCAAGCCTCCGAAATACACTTGCTGACCAAAACCTTGCGGCCGTTGCCGGACAAATTCCACGGCCTCACCGATGTCGAGCAGAAATACCGCCAGCGGTATATCGATCTGATCATGAGCGAGCAGACGCGCTTTACCTTCGTCGCGCGCAGCCGCATGGTGCAGTCGATCCGTAACTACATGGTCAATCACGGTTTTCTCGAAGTCGAAACGCCGATGATGCACCCTATTCCTGGCGGTGCCGCGGCCAAGCCGTTCACTACGCACCACAATGCGCTCGATATGGAGCTGTTTCTGCGCATTGCGCCCGAGCTTTACCTCAAGCGCCTGGTGGTCGGCGGATTCGAGAAGGTATTTGAAATAAACAGGAATTTCCGGAATGAGGGTCTGAGCCCACGGCACAATCCGGAATTCACCATGATGGAATTCTATGAAGCGTATGCGAACTACAAGACGCTGATGAATTTCACCGAAGGGCTGATTCGCCATGCCGCGCGCGATGCGCTTGGTGCCGAGAGCTTCGTCTATCAGGGACGCGAACTCGATCTTTCCAAACCTTTTGCGCGTCTGACCATCGTCGAGGCCATTCGCAAATATCACCCCGGCTTTTCCGTTGAACAGCTCAACGATACCGATTGGCTACGCACCAAGCTTGCCGGTATGGGTGTGCAAGCCAGGGCGGATACCGGGTTGGGCGGCCTGCAACTGATGCTGTTCGAGGAAACGACCGAGGCGGATTTGTGGGAGCCGACCTTCATCATCGATTACCCGGCGGAAGTATCTCCCCTCGCCCGCCGCAACGATGCCAATCCCGATATCACAGAGCGCTTTGAGCTTTTCATTGTCGGCCGCGAAATCGCCAACGGTTTCTCCGAACTCAACGATCCGGAAGATCAGGCTGCCCGACTGCAGGAGCAGGTAAAGGCCAAAAACGCGGGCGACGAGGAGGCCATGTACTACGATGCCGATTACATCCGTGCCCTCGAGTTTGGTCTGCCCCCTACCGGTGGTTGCGGTATCGGGATCGACCGTCTTGTCATGTTGCTCACCGACAGTCCCTCGATCCGCGATGTGATTCTGTTTCCACAGATGCGGCCAGAGTAGGCCAAATTAGAACTTCAGCCGCAAATTTCGGCGTGCCGATCCATCATCACTGAGTTTCGTCTCGAAAAAAATCCCCTGCCCTGGCCGGAACCACAATCCGGCCAGAACAGGGGTGCCGCCATCTCCGTACTCGGTCTTTCGTTGTTGCTCAGCAAGCGGCGGCAGAAGGCACTGATGAATCGGCGACCTCGGGTGTGCGGTCTTTCGCATGGGATCCTACATAGGCAATCTCATGACGAATGAAGCGGTCTAGCGTATCCGCCAAGTGGCGATAAAAAGGATCGGCGAGCAAAGCGTCGGTTGCTTTTGCGAAAGCGGGAATCCACAGAGCCAGGTGGTGTTGCAGAAAGTCGCTTTGCGCCCGACGGTAAGGCTCGCCATCCCGTTTCATTTCATATGCCTGCAATTCCTTGGCGATGAGGAATTGCATGAATTCGAGTTCACCGGCGAGAAAATCGGCGGGCTCATCCTGCTCGGGATCTGGGGCGACGCCGAATTGTTCGAATATCCGCCGTACGGAAAGCAGCACGCTGCCGCGCTCGGTGCCCGGCAGGTAGCTGCCGGCGTACAACGAGCAACTCTTTCGCGGCATATTCAGTTCGAACGCTTTCAGATATTCCGTTTCCAGGTCCTCACGGCTTGTTCCTTCGGAATTGACGAGATTCCCGATATCGAGCGCCAAATGCAGTGTTTCCGCCGCCCCCTGCATGTGCTCGCCGTATTCCCCGCTTTCCAGTGCCTGAAAGAAAGCTTCCGTCGGATAGGAAAAACCCCGCGCCAGCAGTTGATACATTGCCAATCGCGCTGCTGCGATGTCTTGGGTACTCCGCATGATCTATCCCCGATGCCCGATCATTCGGCGGGCGGATCGATTGCTGTTTTCTGGAATTCGGCGCGCTCGACGGGAACGGGATCCCCGTCGAAAACGCCGATCAATTTGTAGTGCGTGTGGATTGCCTTTCCGTCGCCGATGGAATGTAGCGCCTTCCGATAATCGAACTGGTATTTGGCATCGATTTTCGGCGTGAATGGACTGAAAGGTGCCTTGGCCGACGGATTGGTCGAACCTTCGTAGTTGTCGTGGCAACGTACACAGGCGCTCTTGTAGTCGAAGTTCTGTCCAGCCTCGACGAGTCGGCCGCGCGCCGATTTTTTCCCTTCCTTCTTGAACAGGGATTCCGCATCGCCATGTTCATTGCGGAAAAGCCCCCCGGCGCCATGACACGATTCGCAGCCGATCGAGCCGAGCGCTGGGCCACCATCGGCGGGCGCACCGACGGCATAGCCGCCCTCCTCGCCGAATCCAGTGGTATGGCAGCCCAGACATTTTTCATCTTTCGTGTAATCCACCGCGGAATCGAGCCCAGCCTTGCGCTTTTCTTCCGCTTTTGCGCCGGGTTTCAGCGAGTCGAAGGAGCGCGCATGCACCGTCGTTCCCCATGAATCGCCATGATCGTAATGGCACTTGGTGCATACCTTGACACCCATGAAACGCGGCTTTTCCCCACTGCCAGCCCCGAGACACAAGCCCGGCAGCAGCAGGAATGGCAACAACCAGCGCCAATGTATTGGATTCACGTTTTCGTCCTCGCGCGCGAATGCAGAAATCGAACGGTCTCGCCCTGGATCGTCAGGTCAGCGGCGAGATCATCATTTCGGCGCTGCGTGTGCCGATCAGGATGTTCATCAACTCGGATTGGCCACCCGCCTGTTTCTTGGCGCGTTCGTCACGCAAGACTTCGAGCACCCGGTCGACTTCCTTGCCGAACATCGATACAAGCAGTTCCTTGGGAATGCGAGCCTTGCCGGTCGGTTGCCCCTGCCCGTCCTCCATGGATGGCCCGAGGATGGGCGGCACGTAATACATGTTCGGCTCGGTGCCGAATTCAGGATGCAATGGCAGCGCCACCTTGAATTGCCGCACCAGCTTGTAGACCGAGCTGTTCGTATCGTCGATGAAACCGACATGCATCGCGCGGCCGACGCATTGAGCGACGCAGGCTGGCGCGACGTTTTTTTCGACGCGCGGAAAGCAACCGATACATTTGTTGGCCTTGACCTCGGTCGCGTTGTAGAACGGCTTGGCGTAGGGACAGGCTTCGATGCAGTTTTGCGATCCTTTGCATTTGTCCTTGTGAATGACGACGATGCCGTCCTCCACACGCTTGTAGATGGCATCGTTCGGACAGGCTTCCAGACAGGCCGGCTTGTCGCAATGGTTGCACATGCGCGGCACGTAGAAGTAATAGTTGTTGGGAAATTCGCCCTGCCCCTGGTCCTCGTCCCAGTTCGGCGCCCAGCGCGGCGCCGGCGACGGACGTACGCGCCCGGGGTTGCCCTCGAACAATCGGCCCTGGTAATCGAACTCGAAGGGAACGCCGTACTCGCTCAGCGCCGGCCTGCGCCCATGCACGACTTCGCCGTTTTTCCAGCCGCCGCCCTTGTCGGCCCAATTGCGTGGGTAGCCCACGCCGGGAGCGGTTTCGACGTTGCGCCAGTACATGAATGACTGGCCGGGATTGCTGCTCCACAGACGCTTGCAGGCAACGGTACAGGTCTGGCAGCCGATGCATTTGTTCAGGTCCGCGATGAAAACGATCTGCCGTTTCGCGGTGGTCATCTTGGTCATGATGCGTTTCCTTGTCGGTTGGATCGGCTCGGCTCAAAGCGACCCGGGAATGGTGTCGGTATAGCGGCGCATTTCGACGCGAACGTCCCGTTGATTGCCGCCCGGCCCGTAATAGTTCGGCCGGAACAGCAGATGCCCGTAGTCGCCGACGAGTTGCGTCGGCTGCAGGCGGATCGGACACACGCTTTGCGAACCGCCTTCGATCAAATCCATGTATAGCTCGGGCGTATGGAACATCGACACATGCCCTGCCGGTTCGGCTTCGCGGATCTTGACGCGGCAGACGACCCTGCCGTGGTCGTTCCACATTTCCACCCAATCGTTGTCGTGGATGCCGCGCGCACGTGCGTCGACAGGCGAAATTTCGGCCATCGGCCCGCCGCGCTGCAATCGCAGCATCAGGACGTTGTCCTTGAAGGTCGAATGCACGCCGTAGCGGCTGTGCGGCGTGTTGAAACGCAGCGGATACTTGTCGGCATCGACCGGGGGCTGATAGATCGGCAGCTCCACACCCATTTCGAAGAAAACCTCGTGATCCATGTAGAACTGCTGCCGTCCGGTCAGTGTCGGCCACGGTTTCTTGTCGACACTGAAGAACTGGAATGGCGTATAGGGAACGCCCTCCTTCATCGGCGAGGTCCAGTTGGCCTTGAAGCGCTGCGGGCCGTTCTGCCGGATCATGTCGAGCGTGATGCCCTTGCTCTGCGGCGCCGAGTCGAGAATGAACTGCACCGCGTCTTCCTCGCGCTCCAGCTTGCCGTTGTCGACCTGCTGGTTGTACAGGTTGTCCAGCTCGCGCGCCCACTTGAACTGCTCGTCGTAATACCTGCCCAGGTTTTTCGCCTTCGCCGCCGACTCGACCTTCTTCGCCAACTGTTTGAAGATTTCCCAGTCGGTCTTGGAATCCCACATCGGTTCGATGGCCGGCTCGGTCATGTTGATGTAGGTGTGTTCCTCGGTGACGTTGAGATCGAGCTTTTCATACCAGTGCGCGGAAGGAAGAACGATGTCGGAATACAGCGCCGTCGTGTCCATGCGGATGTTGGCGTTGACGATCAGATCGAGCTTCGGCCACAGGTTGCGCAGCACGTATTTCTGCCCCTTGGCCTGGTTCAGATAGTTGCCGCGATAGACGATCATCACCTTCGGATCCTTGCCGTCACGCGGATACATCGGCATTTGTCGCGTCGCCAGCGATTTCTTCAGGAACTTCGCGGTATCGATGCCGACGTTTTCCATCCCGTCGTAACCCTCGCTATGAACGTGGGTCCAGATCGTCGTCTGGCAGAAACGGTGCTTGTTGTTGCCCTGCGGGAAGGAAAGCGCGGCCACGCCGGGCAGCAGCGTCGGTTTCCATTGCCCGACGTAGTGATTGACGCCGCCGCCGTTCTTGCCCTCGTTGGCTGTCAATGCCGACAGCAGATGATGGGTACGCAACACGACGTCGCCGTAGAACCAATGCCCGGTACCGGCGCCGATGATGATCATCGCCGGCTTCGCCTTCGCGTATTCGGTCGCCATCTGGGCGATGACTTTCGCATTGACGCCGGTGATCACGGCGGCTTTCTCCGGCGTGAAGTCCTTGTTTACCCGCTCACTCAGAATGTCGAACACAGGCCGGCATTGAACGCTCGTTCCGTTTCTCAGCCGGACCGAGTAACTGCCTTCCAATGCGGGGTCGAGAGCGCCGAGTTCGAGATAGCCTTTGGGGAACGTCAATGTATTGCGGCCGAGGAATGCGGGTGTCGCCGCCGGTTTGTTTTCCGGTTCGTCACCCCATGTGCCTTTCATGATCACGGCCTTGCCTGTCCTGCTGTCCCAGGCGTAGAACTTCGCGTCGCTGCCGCCTTCGACGACGTCCGATTCGCGCAGGAAACGCTTGTTGTCGCTACGCACGAGGAACGGCAGGTCGGATTGCTCTTTGACGTTGGCGGCGTCGTACAGCTTGTTCTTGATGATCACCTGCACCATGCCCAGCGCCAACGCCGCGTCGGTGCCAGGCTTCAGATGCACCCACTGGTCCGCCTTGATCGCCGAGGCGTTGTAGTCCGGCGTGACGCAGACGATTCTCGCGCCGTTCAGCGCCGCTTCGGTCAGGTAGTGTGCGTCCGGGATGCGCGTCACCATTGGATTCACGCCCCACATGATGATGTGCCGGGCGTTGAACCAGTCGGCGGTTTCCGCCGTGTCGCCCTGTACGCCGCAAACCTGCGTCTGCCCCGGGGGTTGGTCGCCGTACCAGTCGAAGAAAGTGTGCGTATGTGCGCCGATGAAATGCGCGAAACGGTGTCCAGCCGAGAAGGATAGCGGCGCCACCGCCGGCACCGGCGTGAACACGCTGATGGTGTCAGGGCCGTGATCGCGTATCGTGTCGATGATCTTGTTCGCGATCATCTCCAGCGCCTCGTCCCAACTGGCGCGCCGCCAACGGCCATCGCCACGTCCGCCAGCGCGGATCAGCGGGTATTTGATCCGGTGCGGCCCGTACAGATAGTCCGTTGCGCATTCGCCCTTCGGACAGCCGCGCGGGTTGTACTCGGGAATACCGGCGAAGACCGGAACATCCTTCGACTGCTCCTCGCGCAACACGACGCCGCTCTTGCTATAGACGAAATGCGGACAGGCGCCGGTGCAGTTGATCAGGTGCGCGCCGCGCGTTTTCTTGTCCCAGGACCATTGATTGCGGTGATATCCCTCCCAGCCGCTGTACTCGTGGGCGGCCATCGGGTCGTCCGTGGCGGCCAATGCGCTGAACGAGAACGCATTGCCGAACAACAGGGAAAGGGACGAAACGCCCGCCGCCTTTAAGAATTCCCGCCGATGAGTCATGTCAGCTCCTTGATTTTCGAGTCCAGCCTCGCTTCGCTAAGGACACCGTGTCCGTACTTTTCGAGCTTTAACGGCTGATCCACGTGGCAAATACTCATTTCGCTTGCGGTGGATAAAGCAAGGCTTGGGCCATGACATCATCGCGTCCACATATCACCGTCGTTTTCCGTTTTTTTCACTGAAAATCATTGAGTTGCATTTTTGGAAAAATACAGCTGAAAGCCGACTGCGAATATTTCGATGCAACGATTGAACGAAACGTGCAATTGGCATCGCAACGAAACCGGGCGCAATTGAACGAATCGATCAATGGCTGCTCGTCACGATAAACATTCTGGATATTTTCGGAGGCTTGTTGGCAACGATGGAAGCCGGGCGAAGATTCCGCAAACGCAGAGCCTTCCCGTCTTTCCATCTGTGCCATGCCACCGAACGGCGGCACGGCGAAAAAAATCGGTATTACCGCCAAGGCTGGTGTCTAATTTGCTTGAGTTCTGTTTTGCACCATATCGCCATTGCGTCCACCATGAAAATCTCGACCAAGATTTTCGCCACCACTTCACTGATCGCCGGGCTTTCGGTGGCGACGCTGGCGTTGGTGACGCTACGCGGCGCCGACAATGCAATACTCGACTTGTCGCGGCAGCATGTGATCGACGTCGTCAATCAGGAAGCACGTCTGTTCAGGGATCAGGTGGCGGTGGTTCGCGGCGATCTGGCGTTGCTCGCCGAAAGCGGCATTTCCGCCGTCGTGGCGGAAGCAAAAGGACAAATCGCCGACAGCCGGCAGCCGCTCGCCGACCAGATCGACGCGATGATGCGTGAGCGCATTTCCTATGCGCAGATCCAGATCCGCCTTGGCGCCAACGCTTCTCCACGCGCCTTGCGAAGTCGACGCGAAGACAAGAACATCGTGACCGACATCGATCTCCCCGTCATCGAAACGAGTCTGGAACGTTTCCTCGAAGAACATGGCGGGCTGCGCGGCGCGGACGTGCTGTCGGCCTGGCAACGTCCATTGCGCCCGCCGAAAAGCGACGGAATTCCACAAGGACCGCTATACCTACACTTCGTGGCGCCGATTTTCTCGGACGCCCATGTATTGATCGGCGTGGTCGCGATCACGGTCGATCTCGACCAGTTCGCCGCGCCGCTCGAATCCGGAATCCAGGGTATCCACCTGGCGCTGACCGACTACGCTGGCCGCTACGTGTATCGGCCGCAAGCCGACCGTAGATCACCGGCGTTACGGCTGAGCGAGGAGTTGCCGATCGACGATCAATGGACGCACTGGCTGTCGCACAACACACCGGAACTCGTGCTCGACCCCGCCAACGGCTACTGGCTCGGAGATTTCCACCGCATTTCGTTGTCCGGGCCGGTCGCCAGCGGCGATGACCCCTTTCTCGTCCTGGCCGGTTTCGCGATTCCCAGCCAGAACGCGGGGCTGCGCATGCACGAATTCAAGCGGCAATTCGTCGTTCTGGCGCTCGCGGTCTGTCTGTTGGTGCTGCTGACCACCGTTCTCGGCGCGCGCTATCTGGGTCGCCCGATCGAACGTTTGATCGAGGCGGTCAACCGTATCGCGGCAGGCGAGCGCAACGTCGAGATTCCGGCAGGCGTGAGCCACGAATTCGGCGAACTCGCAACTTCGGTGATCCGCATGGCGGATGCCCTGCACGCTGCCGCCAAGAGTCGCGAACAGGCAACGCTGGGGCGCATGGCAAGCATGATCGCGCACGATCTGCGCAACGCGCTGTCGGCGGTCAAAATGAATCTTTCCATCCTTGCCACCCACCATCGAAGCCGGCCGGGACGCCTGCAGAACAGTTGCGAAATCGCGCAAGGCCAAGTCGACTACATGGAAAACATCCTGCGTGACATGCTCGACTTTGCCCGCCCCGAAAATCTGTCGATCGAATCGGTCGATTTGGCCGAAACGGTCCGTATTGCCGAGGTTTCGCTGCTACCGAAGCTCAGGGCGAAATCGATCGCGCTTTTCTACGAGCGGAACGGTCAACCGCCGCGGATTCAGGCAGACCGCACGAAGGTGCTGCAACTTTTCCATAACCTGCTCGACAATGCGATCGCGGCATGCCGGAAAGAGGGCCGCATCTCGATCGACATCCAGCCGCTGCTGTTCGAGTCGCGCCCCGCCGTGCAGATCATGATCGCCGACGATGGCGACGGCATTCCGCCGTCGATCCACGACAAGATATTCGAGCCGTTTTTCACCACGCGCACAAAGGGAACAGGGCTGGGGTTGGCGATTGTCCAACGCATCATTACGCAACACGGCGGCTCGATCCGGGTCGAAGCGGTGGAGCCGCACGGAACCCAGGTGCTGATCGTGTTGCCGCTGACGGCCCTGGAAGAAAACGATGCGCGGAAATACACAGGAAAATACACGAATCTCCCGGACACGGTCGCATCCGCGTCGGGCGACGAAGTGGCGACAAGGCACGTGAACAGTGAAACATGAGTACAGCAGTGGAAGGAAAATGGCACACATCCTAGTCATCGACGACGACGAGGCGATCGGAAAAACGCTCAATCTGCATCTGCAACAGAACAATCACAGGGTTTCCCTATCGTTGGACGCCGAGGATGGGTTACACAAGGTTTCCGCAGGCGATGTCGATATCGTCATTCTCGACATTCGTTTACCCGGGCGCGACGGACTCTCGCTACTGTCCGATATCCGCCATCTGTGGCCGGCGTTGCCGGTGATCATGATTACCGCCTTTCACGACCTGGAAACGACCGTTTCGGCGATTCAGGGCGGTGCGGCGGATTACGTGCCAAAGCCGATCGACCTGGGTGAGCTCGACGCGGCGATCACGCGCCTCTTGCCACAGCATGACAAACAGGACGGCCTGCTGCTGAGTGGTTCGCCAGAACCGGCACGCAACCGGATCATCGGCCAGTCGTCGGCGATCAAGGAAGTGTGCAAAAAAATCGCCTTCGTCAGCCAGAGCAATGTCACCGTCCTGATCCTCGGCGAATCGGGTACCGGCAAAGGCCTCGTCGCACGCGCGATCCACGAGGCCAGTGCAGAGCGAAAACAACCATTCATCGCCGTCAATTGCGCCGCGCTGGTGGAAACCTTGCTCGAAAGCGAACTGTTCGGCCACGAGCGTGGTGCATTCACCGGTGCCGTCAACGCGCACAAGGGAAAAATCGAGCAAGCCGGCAACGGTACCTTGCTGCTCGACGAAATCGCCGAACTCTCGCCCGCGATGCAGGGCAAACTGCTGCACGTGTTGCAGGATCGCGAATACAGTCCGGTCGGCGGCGTACAAGTGCTCAGCACCTCGACCCGCTTCATCGCTGCGACCAACGTCAATCTGTGGGAGCGGGTACAAAGCGGCCGTTTCCGCGAGGACCTTTTTTACCGCCTCAACGTCGTATTGATCGAACTGCCGCCGTTGCGCGAGCGTAGCGACGATATCTCGCTGCTCGTCGATTTTCTGCTGTGGCGGATCAATCGCGATCTGCGCAAGAATATCCGTCGCGTCACCAGGGATGCGATGGACTGTCTGCAAGGCTATTCGTGGCCGGGCAATGTGCGCGAACTGGAAAACGTGCTGATGAAAGCCGCAGTGCTCGAACGCGGCGATGCATTGACGCGCCACGGGCTGCCGGCGGAACTGAAATGCGCCTGCAACCCTGTCGCCGCCGACCGTCCCCTACTCGTAGCGGAAAACCTGTCGTCCAGTGGCGGGCAAACCAACGCGGAACAAAACCACGCCATCACGACCAAGCCAACGGCCGTTACGCCGGAGAAGGCATGTTCCGAATTTCCGACGCTGCACGAAATCGAACGCGGCTACATCGTGCACGCCCTTGAACTGACGCATTGGCACAAGGGCAAAACCTGCGAGATGCTTGGTATCAGCCGTCCGAAGCTGGAGCGGCGAATCCGTGAATTCGGTCTGGTTCCACCGGATAAACGGACATTTTGACGGCGGACTGCTGTTTATTTTTATGCCATCCACCGCAACATGGATGGCAGGTCGTTGCATGGAAATAAAAAAAAGCCCGCAAAACCAAGAGTTCCGCGGGCTTTTCCCTACATGCCGAGATGGCTGAATCAGCTTTTCAAAGCGGCCAGCACTTCGTCCAGCATTTTTTTCGCATCGCCGAACAACATTCGCGTGTTGTCCTTGTAGAACAGCGGGTTATCCACGCCGGCATAACCGGAAGCCATGCTGCGCTTCATGACGATGGAGGTTTTTGCCTTCCATACCTCAAGCACCGGCATACCCGCGATCGGGCTGGAAGGATCGTCCTGCGCCGCCGGGTTTACGATGTCGTTCGCGCCAATGACCATGGCGACATCTGTGTTCTGGAAATCCTCGTTGATTTCGTCCATTTCCATGACGATGTCGTAAGGCACCTTGGCTTCCGCCAGCAGTACGTTCATGTGCCCCGGCATGCGGCCTGCGACCGGGTGAATACCGAAACGCACATTGACGCCCTTCTCTCTCAAGAGCTTGGTGATTTCGAAAACCGTGTGCTGCGCCTGCGCAACCGCCATGCCGTAGCCCGGCACAATGATGACGCTCTTCGCGTCATTCAGCAGGCTGGCTGTATCCGGCGCGCTGATGGGGGTCACTTCGCCCTCGGGCTGTGCGCCGCCGGCAGCAGGTGCCGGCGTGCCGCCACCGGTGCCGAAACCACCCGCTATCACGCTGATGAAGTTCCTGTTCATGGCTCGGCACATGATGTAGGAGAGAATCGCGCCACTGGAGCCGACCAAGGCACCCGTGACGATCAGCAGATCGTTCGAGAGCATGAAACCGGTCGCCGCCGCCGCCCAGCCGGAATAGCTGTTCAGCATCGAAACCACCACCGGCATATCCGCCCCGCCGATCGCCATCACCATGTGGATGCCGAAGAGCAGCGCGATCACTGTCATCACGATGAGAGGCATCATGCCTTCGTCGATGGAGTGCGCGGCGATGAAGCGTCCGCCGAACCAGATCACCACCAGCAGGCCGACCAGATTGATCCAGTGGCGTGCGGGGAGCAGCAAAGGCTTGCCGCCGATTTTTCCCGACAACTTGCCGAACGCAATCAGTGAGCCCGAGAAGGTGACGGCGCCAATGAGGATGCCGATGTAAATCTCGACTTCGTGGATGGTTTTTTCCGCACCTTGGAAATGTGCCGAGGCAACCGGGTCGATATAGTTGGCGAATCCGACCAGCATGGCGGCAAGGCCGACAAGGCTGTGCATCAATGCAACCAGCTCGGGCATCTGGGTCATTTTCACGGTGCGCGCGGCATACAGGCCAATCGCGCCGCCGATCACCATGGCACCGACGATCCACGAAATACCGGCCTTGGTGACTTGCGGGCCGAGTACCGTTGCAAGGACGGCAATCGTCATGCCGATGATGCCGTAGAGATTGCCGCGCCGGGAGGTTTCCGGGTTGGAAAGGCCGCCCAGGCTGAGAATGAACAGGATGGTCGCGCCGATATAGGCGGCCGTGGCAAGAGTCGTTGACATGGCTGCTGGCCCCTTATTTCCGGAACATGGCCAGCATGCGCTGGGTCACGGCAAAGCCGCCGAACATGTTGATGGTAGTAAGCGCAATTCCCACTACCGCGCAACCGATGATCCATTCCACCGGCCGGTCGGCCCCCTCTGCCACTGGAGGCGCAACCTGCACCAATGCGCCGATCGCGATGATGCTGCTGATGGCGTTGGTAACGCTCATCAGCGGCGTGTGCAGCGCGGGAGTGACGTTCCAGACCACCATGTAGCCTACGAAGCAGGCCAATACGAACACGGTGAAGTGTCCGAGGAAGGCCGGCGGTGCATAGGCGCCGATGAACCAGAACAACACCGCGGCAACAGCGAACAGGATGGCGATGGAGGACGCCGCCATCGGCTCCCCTGCCCCACCATGTCCATGCGCTTTCGGTGCCGGCGCGGCCACGGCTTTTGCCGCGGGCTTGGCCGCTGGCGCGGCGGACAGTTTGGGCGCGGGCGGCGGCCAGGTGATGTTGCCTTCCTTGATGACGGTGGCGCCACGGATCACTTCGTCATCCATGTTGACGTCGATCTGGCCATCCTTGGTTTTGCACAGTTCTTCGGACAAACGCAGCAGGTTCGTCGCGTAAAGCGTGCTCGACTGCTTGGAGAGCCGGCTGGGTAGATCCGTGTAGCCGATGATCGTCACACCGTGACGAACCACGGCTTCTCCCGGCACGGTCAATTCGCAGTTTCCGCCTTGCTCGGCTGCAAGATCCACGATGACGCTGCCGGGCTTCATCGACTGCACCATTTCGGTCGTGATGAGCTTGGGCGCGGGTTTGCCGGGGATCAGCGCGGTGGTGATGATGATGTCCACATCCTTCGCCTGTTTGGCGAAGGTTTCGAGCTGAGCCTTCTGGAAGCCCTCGCTCATGACCTTGGCGTAGCCACCCACGCCGGTCCCTTCTTCCTGATAATCGACGGGGATGAACTCTCCTCCCAGCGATTTGATCTGGTCTGCCACCTCGGGGCGCGTATCGTTGGCCCGTACGACGGCCCCCAGGCCCGCCGCGGCGCCAATCGCCGCCAAACCCGCGACGCCTGCACCGATGATGAAGACCTTTGCCGGCGGAACTTTGCCCGCCGCGGTGATCTGGCCCGTGAAGAAACGGCCGAAATGGTGAGCCGCTTCGATGACCGCGCGGTAACCCGCGATGTTCGCCATCGAGGACAAGGCATCCATCTTCTGCGCGCGCGAAATGCGCGGCACGCTGTCCATGGCGAGCACGGTCACTTTGCGCTCGGCCAGTTGCTGTATGAGATCCGGGTGCTGTGCCGGCCAAATGAAGGAAACCAGCGTCATCCCTTCCCGCATCAAGGCGATTTCAGCCTTGCTCGGCGCCTGTACCTTGAAAACGATATCCGCCGTTGCCCACAGCTCCGCGCTATCGACGACTTTCGCGCCGGCTGCACGGTAGGTCTCATCGCTGCAGTTGGCGGCATCTCCCGCACCTGATTCGACGACAACCGAGAAACCCAGCTTGATCAGCTTTTCGACTACTTCGGGCACACTGGCGACACGTTTCTCGTTCGCAGCGATTTCCTTAGGTACACCGATGAGCATCGGCATGACACCTCCCCATTAAAATCCAATATTTCCCAAGTGCACAACGTGCAAAACCCCACCTCGCCTGGCATTGGGGCCAAGCGAAGGCGCTATCCCATTCGTGATTTCGCGTAAGGATACACTGACACAGCTCGTTACAGTGACAGAGGGTTGCGTCGGTTTCAAGCAAGGAGCGTGCTGTACCCGCCTTTTGTCTCATCGATCGGCATACGGGCGATTGCATCTTTCAAACGCGAACAATTGTGGATTGAGCCCGGTTGATCCAAGGGATATAGTTAAATCTCCCGCTTCCACTTATCGAAGAGGTCGCCATGATCAGCACTGAACATAGTGAAAAACTGGTCGCCGTCACCATTTTTGGTGAATTCACCCTGGCTGACTACAAAGAGTTCGAAGAGCTCGCTGATTATCAGATTCGTTTCCATGGGCCCGTGAATCTGCTTTTCGACTTGCGCGAAATGCTTTCCTTTACCCTTGACGTTGCATGGGAAGAGATCAAGTTCTCCCGCCGTCATGCCCATGATTTCCGCCGCATCGCCGTGCTCACCGACGACCAGTGGGTCACCTGGAGCGCCTGGATTTCGCAATTTTTCGTCGATGCCGAGGTGCAGGTTTTCACCGACGAGGCCATCGCTCGCGAATGGCTGGGTGAAACAGTCGAGGCCGCACAGTGAGTGCAGCGTATACGACGCTGATCGACACCGCCGACCTCGCGCGCCATCTGCATGATCCGGACTGGGTGCTGTTCGATTGCCGCCACAATCTGACCGACCCGGGCTTTGGCCGTGCCGCTTACAACCGCAGCCACATACCGAATGCGGTTTTTCTCGACCTGGATAGCGAGCTTTCCGGCCCCCGCAGTGGCCGTAACGGCCGTCATCCGCTGCCCGACCCGGAACGCCTGGCGGCAAAGCTGTCCGCATGCGGTGTCGGCAACCAGACTCAGGTCGTTGCTTACGACGATTCTGGCGGGATATTCGCTGCGCGTCTGTGGTGGTTGCTGCGCTGGTTGGGCCATCACCGCGTTGCCGTGCTCGATGGCGGTTTCCAGGCGTGGTGTCAGGCCGCGCTGGCACTATCGGAAAGCACGCCCGAGCCGCGCATGGCGACGTATCGTTTGTCGATGCAAACTTGCCGAGTCGATGCCGCTTATGTGCGCGGCCACCTCGAGCAGCCGGATATGTTGCTCCTCGACGCCCGCAGTCCCGACCGTTTTCGTGGTGAAAACGAAACCCTGGACCCGGTGGCAGGGCATATTCCAGGCGCGCAAAACCGCTTCTTTCGCGACAACCTGGATGAAAATGGGCGCTTCAAACCCGCTTCCCTGTTGCGAGATGAATTCAATGCCCTGCTCCAGAGACGATCGCCGCAGTGCGTGGTCCATCAATGCGGCTCGGGCGTTACCGCCTGCCACAATGCGTTGGCCATGGAAATAGCGGGCCTGCCGGGTTCCTTGCTCTATGCGGGCTCATGGAGCGAATGGTGCGCCAACCCGGACAACCCTGTGGTGACCGCCTCGCATTGATGTTCCGGTAGAAGCCTGCCTTACCAGTCGACCTTCTCCACTTGCCCGAAGGATCGACCGAGAAAGCGCTCGCCGATCGTCTGGAAGCGCAATGGCACGTCGGTAACGACATAGCGATAAGTTGCCGGTGCCACGCCGAACTGCGCCAAGCCTTCCGCCTGCAGACGCCGCGCGGCAAGCTCCGCGACAGTCACCGCGGAATCGATCAGGCTCACTTCCCCGCCTACCACCTCACGCAGCAGGGGTTTGAGAAGCGGGTAGTGGGTGCAGCCAAGCACCAGGCTATCGATTTCCTCCGCCAACACCGGGCGCAGGTATTCGCGCGCTGTCAGCCGGGTCACCTCATGATCCAGCCAGCCCTCCTCGACCAAGGGCACGAACAGCGGGCAGGACTGCGAATATACCCGTGCCGCGGAATCGAGCGCATGAATGTGGCGTGCATAGGCGTTGCTGTTGATCGTCGTCGGTGTGCCGATAACGCCGATACGTCCGCCCGGTGATCGTGTCGCCGCCTCCCGTGCGCCAGCCTCGATGACGTCGAGCACGGGGATGCCGTTGGCACGGCGCGCAACGACATCGACAGCCACCGCTGCCATCGTATTGCAGGCGACCACGAGCATTTTCACGTTCTGTTGCAGCAGGAAATCGGTGATCTGAGCCGTGAATTGCTCGATCGTCGCCACCGATTTCAGCCCGTAGGGTACCCGCGCGGTATCGCCGAAATAGACGATGCTCTCCAGCGGCAAGCGCTCCATCAGCGCCCTGACCACGGTAAGGCCGCCCACGCCCGAATCGAATACGCCGATGGGGCGTTCCGCCGCCCTGTTCAACGCCACACCTTGCGCGTCATTCGAGTACCACGGCCGCGAATTTACGTTTGCCAACTTGCAGCACCACGGTTTCTCCCGCGACCAGCAAACGTCCTTTGTCTTCCACGCGGTCGCCGTTGAGCTTGACCGCACCCTGGTCGATCATGCGGATCGCTTCCGATGTGGAGCCGGTCAGGCCGGCCTGTTTCACCACCTGGAAAACAGGCAATCCATTCCCGACGGCGACACGGACTTCCGGCAGATCGTCCGGAATTTCGTTGCGCTGGTGGCGTGCCTGAAAGTCGGCCAGCGCGTCTTCCGCCGCCCGCTGGCCATGGAAGCGGGCCACCAATTCCTGCGCCAGCATCACCTTGACGTCGCGCGGATTGCGCCCCTCCTCCACGTCGCGCCGCAATCCGGCGATTTCGGTGGTGGAGCGGAAGGACAGCAGGTCGAAATAACGCCACATCAGCGTATCGGACACGGACATCGTCTTGCCGAAGATTTCCGTTGCCGGTTCGGTAATGCCGATGTAGTTGCCGAGCGACTTGGACATCTTGTTGACGCCGTCCAAGCCTTCAAGCAGCGGCATCATCAATACACATTGGGGGGCCTGGCCGTAGTGCTTTTGCAGTTCACGGCCCATCAGCAGGTTGAATCGCTGATCGGTGCCGCCCAGTTCGATGTCGGCCTGCATCGCCACCGAGTCGTAGCCCTGGCACAGGGGGTACAAGAATTCGTGGATCGAGATCGGTTGGTTTCCGGCATAGCGCTTGGAAAAATCTTCGCGCTCGAGCATTCGCGCAACCGTCTGCAGCGAAGCCAGGCGGATCATGTCGGCAGCGCCCAGCTTCTCCATCCAGGCGGAGTTAAAGCAGATCTGGGTCCGCTCGGGGTCGAGGATCTTGAACACCTGATCTTGATAGGTTCGCGCATTTTCAAGCACCTGCTCGCGCGACAACGGCGGGCGCGTAACGCTCTTGCCGCTCGGGTCTCCGATCATGGCGGTGAAATCGCCGATGAGAAACATCACCTGATGCCCAAGGTCCTGAAAATGACGCAGCTTGTTGATCAGCACCGTATGTCCCAAATGCAAGTCGGGTGCGGTGGGGTCGAACCCCGTCTTGACGCGTAGCGGCCGGCCGCTGCCGAGTCTTTCCGCCAGTTCTGCTTCGATCAACAGCTCGTCGGTGCCGCGCTTGATCAATTCGATCGCGGCCTGAAGCTCAGTCATCCGTTTCTCCAGACTTACAAATTTATCGCACGAACGCATCCCGCTTTTTTGTTAGAATCGCCAAAATTTTTTGACTACACAAAAGAGATCGGATCAGGGATGCAGGTCAAAAAAAGGGAAATTCTAGCCGAACTCCCGGCTCGTCTCTTCAGTCGCAAACGTTTCTGGCTGCTTGCCGGCGTCTTTACCACCTCGCTTCTGGGCGTCGTTGCCGCAACAGCGGTCGTACCTCAGAATCCGAACGATGCCGCTGCCGTGCAGTCGGTCGTGGAAACGCTGCGACCTTCGATTGAAGCGCTGGCCTCCCCCGACAGTTTGCCCTACGTGCATGACGACCGTGTGAAACCGGGCGATACCGTCAGCACGATTTTTCGCCGCCTGGGCATCGACGATCAGGCCGCCATCGATTTCCTCCTGAGCACTCCCGAAGGCAAGCAGGCCATGCGCCAACTGCGTGCAGGCCATTCGGTCACCGCGGCGATACACCCCGACGGCACGATGGCCGAGTTGAGCCTGCCCATCATCCAGGATGGGGAGCGCTTGATCATCGAGCGGAATGAGAGCAGCGAATTCCGTTTGCGCAAAAATACGGCGGACACCATGACGGCCGTTGCCGAAATGCGTTCCGGCACCATCCGGTCTTCGCTATTTGGTACCGCCGACGCCATCGGCATGCCCGATGCCGTCGCAACCAAACTGGCCGACATATTCGGTACGGAAATCGATTTCCATACCGACCTGCGCCGTGGCGACCAGTTCAGCGTGGTCTATGAAACCCTCTACGACCGCGGTGTTCCTGTCCGCACGGGCCGCGTGCTCGCCGCCGAGTTCATCAACCAGGGCAAGCGGCACCTCGTGGTGCTCTACAAAAACGCCGAGGGCCGCGAACAGTATTACACCGCCGATAGCCGCAGCCTGCGCCAGGGTGTTTTGCGCTCGCCGCTTGAGTTTTCACGCGTTACATCCAATTTCGGCCGTCGCCTGCACCCGATCCACAAGAACTGGCGCACGCATGCCGGTGTCGATTTCGGTGCTCCTACCGGAACGCCGGTGAAAGCGACCTCGGACGGTACCGTCGAGTTCGTCGGCAATCAAAATGGTTACGGAAACATCATCGTGCTGCGACATCGTGGCCGTTACTCCACCGCATACGCCCACCTCAACGGTTTTGCGCGCAACTTGAAGAAAGGCATGTCGGTGGATCAGGGGGATGTCATCGGCTACGTGGGTTCCACCGGTTGGGCAACGGGTGCGCATCTGCACTACGAGGTGCGGATCAACAACGAACCGAAGGACCCCATGCGCATTGCGCTGCCCACTGCGGAACCGCTTGGCCCCCAGGAACTTGCTACCTTCCGTACGGCAACTGCGCCCATGTTGGAACGCCTTGCGCTGCTGAGCAGCTACACTCAACTCGCCGCTGCGGATTGACCTGATTTTCTGCCCGCATTGAAAAGGAAAGGGGTGCGTTTTTCGCACCCCTTTCTTTTTTTCTACGGCGAATCCGAATTATCTCAGACCGTGAAAGACGACCCGCAACCACAGGTGCTCGACGCATTCGGATTGCGAATCACGAACTGAGAGCCTTCGATTCCTTCGGAGTAGTCGATCTCGGCACCGAGAAGGTACTGATAGCTCATCGGGTCGATCAACAACTTGACACCGTTTTTCTCGAAGGTTGTATCGTCATCGTTTACTTCCTCGTCGAAAGTAAACCCGTACTGGAAGCCGGAGCAACCGCCGCCTGTTACGAATACGCGAAGCTTGAGGTCGGGATTGCCCTCTTCCTCGATCAGTTCGCGGACCTTGTTTGCCGCACTGTCGGTAAAGATAAGGATTTCCGGGGTATCTACAACTGCGTTCATACGCTCTCCTCTGTCAAGGGGTACTGGAGATAATGCACCTTTCTCCCCGCTATCGTCAAAATCGGATCATTCAGAGGCCGACAAGTTCCCCTTATGGGCTCACCGGCACAATGTCCAAGCCTTCCCGTTCGTCGAAACCGAACAATATATTGAGATTCTGTACCGCTTGACCCGCCGCCCCTTTCACCAGATTGTCGATCACTGACAGGACCACGACCGTATCGCCCCCCTGTGGCCGATGTACCGCGATACGGCACAGGTTGGAAGCGCGCACCGAGCGCGTTTCGGGATGACTGCCGGCCGGCATGACGTCGACGAAGGCCTCTCCGGCAAAGCGCTGCTCGTACAGCGCCTGCAGATCCACATCCTGGGTCAGTTTGGCGTACAAAGTGGCATGGATGCCGCGAATCATCGGTGTCAGGTGCGGCACGAAGGTCAGGCCAACTTCTTTGCCTGCCATGCGACCCAGCCCCTGGCGGATTTCCGGCAAGTGCCGATGCCCTGGCACGCCATAGGCCTTGAAGCTGTCCGCCGCTTCAGCGAACAGGGCATGCACCTCGGCCTTGCGGCCCGCCCCCGAAACCCCGGATTTGGCGTCGGCGACCAGATATCCGGTATCGACGACCCCCGCTTCCAGCAACGGCAGAAAACCGAGCTGGACCGCTGTCGGATAGCAGCCTGGATTGGCGACGACACGCGCTTTGCGAATGCACTCGCGGGAAACCTCCGGCAGGCCGTATACCGCCTCTGCCACCAGATCGGGGGCGGCGTGTTTCATGCCGTACCATTTTTCCCATTCGGCGATGTCGGAAATTCGAAAATCGGCGGCCAGGTCGATCACGCGCACACCTGCAGCAACCAACTCAGCCGCTTGCTGCATTGCAATACCATTCGGAGTGGCAAAAAACACCGCATCGCAACGCGCCAGATCGGCATCCTGCGGTGTCACGAATTTCAGTCCGATGCGGCCGCGCAGGCTGGGAAACATATCGGAAACGGGCATGCCCGCCTCGCCACGCGATGTAATGGCGACCAGTTCAACCTGTGGATGCCGGGCAAGCAAACGCAGTAACTCGACACCGGTGTATCCGGTTCCACCGACCACTCCCACCTTGATCATCTTTTCTCCTTGCTGCTCACTTCCAGTTGGCTTGAACAATCATACGGCAGCCCGGCATTATCGCACCTACCAGCTTTGATCTGGAGCCACAGGCGCCATAACGAAAAAGCCGCCCCGAAGGACGGCTTTGCCGATGCGTGCAACAAGCAAACTCAGCGCTTGGAGAACTGCTTGCGGCGACGCGCCTTGCGCAGACCGACCTTTTTACGCTCGACCTCGCGTGCATCGCGAGTAACGAAGCCCGCTGTACGCAGTTCGGGCTTCAATTCAGCGTTATAGTCGATCAGAGCCCGGGTGATGCCGTGCCGAACCGCGCCAGCTTGGCCCGACTCGCCCCCGCCCGTGACATTGACCATGATATCGAAGCGATCCTCGTTACCGGTCAGAACCAAGGGCTGGCGTACGATCATGCGCCCTGTTTCACGCGAGAAGAATTCATCCAAGGGTTTGTCGTTGACGACAATCTTGCCGGAACCCGGCTTCATGAATACCCGAGCAACCGCGGTTTTGCGACGACCGGTGCCATAGTTGTAAGTCACAGCCATTAGTGGGCTCCTGTCAGATCTCGAGAACTTGGGGTTGCTGAGCACTATGCGGGTGCGCCGACCCTGCATAGCACTTCAATTTCTTCAACATGGCGTAGCCCAGTGGGCCTTTCGGCAGCATGCCTTTCACCGCTTTTTCCAGTACGCGCTCAGGAAAACGCTGTTGCAGTTTGGTGAAATTCGTTTCGTAGATACCGCCCGGGTAACCCGAGTGCCGATAGTATTTTTTGTCCTGCGCTTTGTTGCCAGTGACACGCAGCTTGTCTACGTTGACGACAACGATGTAGTCGCCCGTATCGACGTGCGGCGTATATATGGCTTTATGCTTGCCACGAAGACGGCGGGCAATCTCAGATGCCAAACGGCCAAGCACCTTATCCGTGCCGTCGACAACGAACCAGTCACGCTGGACTTCGTGCGGCTTGGCGGAAAACGTTTTCATGCGGAACCTCTGTTTTTGTCGGGCTTGGCAAACGGCCACCAAGCGGAAAGCGCGCGATGATAGAACGACACCGCCCTGTCTGTCAATGAATCCTGGCCGATGAAGTAGGCCACTATATCCCAAGGTACGAAAAAAAACGCAGTCCCTAGGGACTGCGTTAAATCCACACCAAAGGAGGAGGGTGGAGGAGACACCTTTGGATCAACGTTGCCTGACCTTGTTGCTAGCCGTATTTTGATTCTCAACGTTTGCGATCCGACTGACTGAATTATGCGTAATCCCCTATTGCTAAGCAAGTTCTTTTTGTGCATTGCACTATAAATATTTTGATATATAAATAAATTTTATTTATTTTTAAATTCCGCCAAGTCCCAATAAAAACGTGCCGTTAAAGAAATCACAGGTGTCTTGAAATAAAATTTTTGCCTGGCTCACAAAACGTTTCTTTTGCATTGCAAGATCGAACGACCGACATACAGTACGGCCGAGAGGCACATCGCCTGTTCTTCTTCCTCAAAGACGGTACGCGGTATGCGTCATCACCTTGGAAGCAAGCTTCATGGCTGCCTTGACCGGCAGCGGCAAATCGTAAGCGCCAAGACGAACCGCGGTTCTGGCGTGTTCCGCTTCGTCGACTTTCATCTGGCCCACGATGGCGCGCGATTTCTGGTCTTCCGGCGGCAAGCTGTCGAGATGCCTTTCCAGATGCATCTCCACCTGGCGCTCCGTTTCGGCCAGGAATCCCAAATTCCAGCGCTCTCCGAACTTTCCGGCAAGCAGTCCGATCGCCAGCGAGCCGCCATACCAAAGGGGATTCAGCAGGCTCTTGCGTCCCCCCAGTTCGGCGATGCGCCGTTCCGTCCAGGCCAGATGCTCGGTTTCCTCGTCCGATGCGGACTCGAGGGCCTGGCGGATCGCGCTGTCGCGGGACATCAGTGCCTGCCCTTGATACAAAGCCTGGGCACAGATCTCGCCGCAGTGATTGATTCGCATCAGTGCGGCGGCATGGCGTCGCTCGCTATCGCTCAAGGCAACGTCCGGTAACTCGCCACCCGGTGTCGTGCGTACCGAATGTGCCGGAGCGAAGACCGTACGCAACGCCCTGTCGAACTCGATGATGAGGCCATCGATCATGACCTATTTCCCTTTTGTTGGGTCGAGGTAGTCGAATTTACCCTGGAGACGACGAAGCACCTCGTCGCGATTCCGTGGTGGCGCGTTGCCGTCGCAGAAGTAATCCTTGAACAGCGCGGCCCGTTCCCGGTTATAGGTATTGTCTACAATGGCTCGCCAGGAATCGTCTTTCAACAGAGACCATTCTCCGTTCGAGCGTCCGCGTGCATAGATGCGCCAGGAAAACGTTTGGCAGTGAATCCCCTCGAAAGAAACGTTTTCCGCACCGCCGGGGGTGCGCACCACCAATACATAGCGCACAACGCCATCTGCTCCGACCGCAAGACTGTTGCGATCGACGAAAAAACGATTTGGCGAGGCACTGCTTACGAAGAAAGATTGCAGCGAAGCGGATGCGGGCGGTGCCGGCAGCTCATACTCCCCTTCTTTCCAATTCGGATCCGGATCGGTGAGCAATCCACCAGCGTACGCAGAAATGGCGGTAAAAGCGCCTGCTCCGACAGCCAGAAAAGGCAGTAAACGATTAAAAAACATACGCTTCCGATAAAAGGGGCAAGCCTGTGAAATCGGGTGGGGGCCCTGCCCCACCCTGCCAGAGCGGATCAAACCGGCGGGGCCGAACTTTGGCGGTAGCACTCCGGCAATTCATGCAGGCGGGTGCGAAAGAGCACGCGGGACAACTCGGTCAGCGCCTGTTGATAGACCTGGCGCTTGAATTCGATGACCGCGTCGAGCGGCACCCAGTAATCGTTCCAGCGCCAAGCGTCGAACTCAGGGTGCGTGCTGGCACGCAGGCAAACATCCGAATCACGCCCGATGAGGCGAAGCAGGAACCAGATCTGCTTCTGCCCTCGGTAGGTGTTACGCCATTCCCGCTTGATCCAGTGCTTTGGAACGTCGTAGCGCAACCAACCTCGCGTGCGGCCGAGTATCTTCACGTGCTCCGGACGCAATCCCACTTCCTCGTGCAATTCCCGAAACATGGCCTGCTCCGGCGTTTCGCCATGCTTGATGCCACCTTGTGGAAACTGCCAGGAATGTTCGCGGATGCGTTTCCCCCAGAAAACCTCGTTACGCGCATTAACCAGGATGATGCCGACGTTCGGGCGATAGCCTTCACGGTCGAGCATGATCAAACCTTCAAATTTCAATGAACTATGTCGGATTTTTCCACACTTACCGTGGCTTGGAAAGCATGAGTCTGGAGCGTGCATGGGGCCGTGCGTTAGAATTCGATGGTTTGATCCTCATTTATCCCAACGCCAAACATGCGCGCCAGCCAGTTTCATATATCCACCCTGAAAGAAGCCCCCTCCGATGCCGAAGTCGTCAGCCAGAACCTGATGCTGCGCGCCGGCATGATCCGCAAGGTTGCCGCGGGTATTTACAGTTATCTGCCGATGGGGTTGCGCAGCATCCGCAAAGTGGAAGCCATCGTCCGTGAAGAGATGGACCGGGCGGGTGCGCTGGAAATCACGATGCCGCTGGTGCAACCGGCCGAGTTGTGGCAAGAGACTGGCCGCTGGGAAAAGATGGGGGCGGAGATGCTGCGCCTGAAGGACCGGCACGACCGGGACTTTTCTCTGCAGCCGACTTCCGAAGAGGTCGTTACCGATATCGCTCGCCAGGAACTGCGAAGCTACCGGCAACTGCCGAAGAATTTCTACCAGATCCAGACCAAGTTCCGCGACGAGCGAAGACCGCGCTTTGGCGTCATGCGCGGACGCGAATTCACCATGAAGGACGCCTATTCCTTCGACCGCTCCGAGGAGCACGCCGGACAGAGCTACGAACGCATGTATGGGGCCTACAGCCGTATCTTCGACCGCATCGGCCTCGCTTACCGGGCGGTGGCGGCCGATACCGGCGCCATTGGCGGGGATCGTTCGCATGAGTTCCAGGTTATCGCCGATACGGGCGAGGACGCCATCGTCTATTGCCCCGATTCGAATTACGCCGCCAATATCGAGTTGGCCGAGGCGCTGCCACTGTTGGCCGAACGCACCGCGGCCACAGCCACATTGGCCAAGACACCGACGCCGGGCAGGCAAACTTGCGGAGCGGTCGCCGAACTGCTCGGTCTGCCCTTGACGTCCACGGTGAAGTCGCTGGTACTTGTCAGCGAGGAAGCCGACGATGCCGGCAAAGTCGCACAGAGCACGACGTGGTTGCTTCTGGTGCGCGGCGATCACGATCTGAACGAAGTCAAGGCGAGCAAGATCGATGGCTTGAAAAATGGCTTCCGTTTCGCTTCCGAGTCCGAAATCATGGATGTCTTCGGCTGCAAGCCGGGCTATCTCGGCCCGATTGGCACGAAAAAGCCGGTTCGCGTCGTTGCCGATCGAACGGTTGTCAACATGGCTGATTTCGTCTGTGGCGCCAACGAAGAGGATTTCCACTACACCGGCGCCAACTGGGGCCGCGACCTGCCCGAGCCCGAACTGGTCGCCGATTTACGTAACGTCGTCGACGGCGATCCGTCTCCTGACGGTCGCGGCACACTCGCAATTCAACGCGGGATCGAAGTCGGTCATGTGTTCTACCTCGGCACCAAGTATTCCGAGGCGATGAATGCCACCTTCCTCGACGAAGACGGCAAGCCCAAGCATTTCGAGATGGGTTGCTACGGCATTGGCATCACCCGTATCGTCGGCGCCGCCATCGAACAGAATTTCGATGCTCGTGGCATCCTCTGGCCTGCTGCCATTGCGCCTTTCGAGGTAGTGATCTGTCCGGTCGGCTGGGGCAAGTCGGAGGCCGTCCGTACCGAGGCCGAAAAGCTCTATGACGCGCTTGTTGCCGAAGGTGTTGACGTTGTCCTCGACGATCGCGACGAGCGCCCCGGAGTGATGTTCGCGGACTGGGAACTGATCGGCATCCCTCACCGCATCACGATCGGCGAGCGTGGCCTGAAAGAAGGCGTGGCTGAATATCAAGGACGTCGCGATACCGAAGCGGCCAAATTGCCGCTGTCCAGTATTGCTCAGCATGTCATTTCTTGTAGCCACACATGACGCTTTTCGCTTATAAAGACTGCATGCCTGTTCGTCATCGATTGCTTTCCGCTGCTTTTTTCCTGCTCGTCAGTGCGAGCGGCGGCGCACTTGCTGGCGCGCAGCAATATGAACCGCTCGCCGCCAGTGTGCGTGCCGCATTGCACGAGGCGGTCAGCGATGCCGCCGCGCCCGAGTTGCCAACCCTCAATGCGGGGGAACGCGCGCTTTGGCTGACGGAAATGTCACGCCGGCTGGAAAAGCGCATTCCAGACAGGAATTACCGCAACGAGTTGCTGACAAGCGTGCATTACGAAGCGACCCGTGCCGGACTCGATCCTCAGCTCGTGCTCGGTCTCATCCAGGTTGAAAGCAACTTCCGCAAATACGCCATTTCCAGTGCAGGTGCCCGCGGCTTCATGCAGGTCATGCCATTCTGGCTGCAAGTCATGGAACGCCCGGACGACAACCTCTTTCACCTGCGTACCAATTTGCGCTACGGCTGCACTATCCTGCGCCATTACCTCGATATCGAAAAAGGTGATCTTTTTCGTGCGCTGGGCCGCTATAACGGAAGTCTGGGCAAGGCGGAATATCCCAACCTTGTGCGCACGGCCTGGGAGCGGAATTGGACCTGGCGGTCGCAGCAGCTGATTGCCGGCGCTATCGGGGACAGACCAAACTAAACTGGGCAAGATCGTTGAACATGAACAACAATCGTCTTTTTCGTCGTCGTTCCATTACGATCAATTTTCGTGTCTACGACGCCGATTCGGGAGATTTTCTTGGCCGTATCGGGGATCTTTCGCCTGGTGGTTTTCTGATTTACGGCTCGCAGATGCATGCCGGCAAAAAGACTGTACGGGTACGCATCGACTATCCCGACATCACCGACACACCCTGCTCCGCCCACTTCGATGCACAGATCCAGTGGTCCAGGGTCGACGTCAATCCTGAGCTGTATGCCACAGGGCTACGATTGATCGGCCTCGATCAGCCCGACGCCGCGCAGGCGCTCGAAGCCTTGCTTGACCGCTTCACCGTCGGTTCCGATCCGGAATTCGACGACGATTGACCGGCCTCTCGCCGGCCGGCACTTCCCTCAAGCGGTGTAGCCCCGCATCCGGCTTTCGATGATGCGCGGATTGTCGCCATGGGCGACACCGATCAGTCCGTTGACGAACATCTCCCGCTGCATGGCCAGCGCACCGATGTGTGCCAGCAGTTTCTTCGCAACCGGCAGGAAGATGAGGTTGGCCGATCCGACGCCGTAAATGGTGGCCACAAAGGCCACGGCGATACCGGAGCCGAGCTTGGCCGGATCGGACAGGTTTTCCATCACGTGGATCAGCCCCATCACCGCACCCAAAATGCCGATAGTGGGCGCATAGCCGCCAGCGCTTTCCCAGATTTTCGCGCCTTGCTTCAGTTGCGATTCCCAGGTGTCGATTTCGACTTCCAGCACTTCGCGTACCCGCGCGGGCTCGACGCCGTCGACCAGCATCTGCAGCCCTCTGCGCATGAATGGGTCGGGCATTCGGTTCAACTGCCCTTCCAGGGCCAACAAACCTTCCTTGCGTGCGACCGTGCTCCAGTCGACGATCTGTTTGATGATGGTTTCGTTTTTTATGGCCGGGGGGAAAAACACCCACTTGGCCATTCGCATGCCATCGAGAAAAACACGCAGGGGGCTTTGCAGCATGACCGCGCCCAGCGTGCCGCCAATCACGATGATGAAGGCGGTGGGCTGAACCAGCGAGGAAATGTGCCCGCCTTCCAGCACTTGGCCGAGAAGGATGGCGGTCAGGCCGATAATCAGACCAGCTACGCTGATACTGTCCATGCGCGCTTCCGGGTTCGGTTAGCCAAATTAAGTTTCTGAGGGCGGTTTCTTCGGCGGCCGGCCCCGACGGGCGCCGCCTTGTCTGACTGTACCGGCACCCAGCACATGTGCACGTAATCGCGCGACCGCCTGGCTGTGCAGTTGGCAAACCCGCGATTCGGTCACGCCCAGCACTTCGCCGATTTCCCGCAAGTTCAGATCTTCCTCGTAATACAGGCCCATCACCATCTGCTCGCGCTCGGGCAGAGCCTCGATGGCACGGATCAGGCTCGAGCGCATATCGGCATTTTCGAGAAGATCGAGCGGATTCGAGCCGTGCTCTCCGAGATGGCGTTCGAAGTAATCCTCGCCTTCGCTGTCGGTGAAATCCTCGAAATAAACCAACTGGTGACCACGTGCCTCCTGCAGCATGCGTTGGTATTCGGCCAAAGGCATGTCGAGTTCGGCTGCCAGTTCGGTTTCGCTTGGCTGACGGCCGAACTGCTGTTCAAGCAGGTGGATGGCGCCTTCGATACGCCGCATGTCGCGGCGCAGGCTGCGCGGCAGCCAGTCGTTGTCGCGCAAGCCATCGAGCATCGCGCCACGAATGCGCTGTACGGCATAGGTTTCGAACTGCGCGCCCAACCCTTCCTCATAGCGGTTGATGGCGTCGAGCAAGCCCATCATGCCGTTCTGGATCAGATCTTCGGGTTCCACACTGGCGGGCAGCTTGGCCATCAACTGATAGGCGATACGTTTCACCAGTGGCGCATAAGCTTCCACCAGATGATCTTTATCCACGTTGCCTTCAGCGTCGTACATCCACTTCGCCTGTATTTTTTTACGCCGGGGTTTCGACGGCACAATGCCATCCGAACCCGAAGACGGCCATTTTCCCGCACTGAAGCCAGTATTACCAGCACGGTAAGGCAGGCGCATCGTGATATCCGTTCAGCCGAATGAGGAGGGAGACGCAACCGGCGGGCGGCCACCCAGCGCGGCCAGGCGGCGCAGGAAGGCCATCTCCGGCTCGCGCGACGACGATGGCATGGCGGGTCGAGCCAGTGCGGCGGCCAGATCGTCGCGCTCTACTTCGCCAAGCCAGGCGAGCGGTACGCCGACATGGCGGCGTACCAATGCATCGAGGCTGGAGAAAAATGCCGACGCTTCGTTCCGGTTACGTGCCCGGGCCACGGCGATGTGCATCGACCCGGCACCGGCCGAGGCCAGTTGTTTAATGACCTGATAGGCCTCCGTGGCACCGGATGCACTCGCCTCGGCCACGAGCAGGCGCAGCGGTGCGGCATGAATGAAAGGCGACGGATCTTCGGCGGATCCCGGTGCGGCGTGGATGAGAACAAAGCCCGCATGGCGGTGAAGCACGCGCAGCGCTTCCACCAGACACGCGCGGCGGGCATCATCGAGCAACGGCAGCGCCAGCGCGGCGGCGGCCGCGGGTACCCGTCCCATCAACCCCTGTATAGGTTGCAGCAATTCGGCCAGCGTCAAACGGCCATCGAGCATTTGCAACAGATCGTGTCCGGGCTGCAGATTCAGCGCACCGGCAAGTGCATCGTCGCCGGCGGCTTCGTCGATAACCAGCACTCGCTCGGCCTGGCCGGCGATGCGGTATGCGGTGCGTATCGCGTTGTCGGCGCGATGCCGCCCACTCGCATAGAGCGCGACCACAATAGGCGGCGAACGCCGAAACAAGCGGCGCAGGCCGGCTGCCTGATCTTCGCGTCCATCGATCATGTCAGGCTCCCGTTCCTACCGCCGACAGCATCAGGCCCGCATCGTCGTTGCACAGCCGCCACGGCGATTCCGCAGCCGGTTCGCGTAATGCGCGATGCAGCAAATACGCACGGTTGGGCAGGTGCAGGTCTTCCGGCACACGTTGGCCGTTGGCGACATAGAAGACGTCCAGTCCGTTGCGCACGACGACATCCATTGCCGAACCCAGCGACGCGGCCTCATCCACCTTGGTGAAAATGCAGCCGTCGAGGTCCGCGCCGGCATAAGCCCGTACCACGTCATCCAGGGTGTCGCCCCGGCAAGTCGCGTTGAGCAGCAGCAGGCGGCGCACACCGCCTGCGCCGCTCAGCATTGCAGCCTGCTCGGCTACGGCGCGATCGCGCTGGCTCATGCCCACGGTATCGATCAGCACCATATGCTTGCCGCGCAGTTCGGCCAATGTCTGCCGCAGATCGGCGGCGTCACGCACGGAAAAAACCGGCACGCCAAGAATACGGCCGTAAATACGCAATTGCTCCTGCGCGCCAATGCGGTAACCGTCGGTGGTAATCAGCGCCAGACGGCTGGCGCCGTGGCGTACCACGCAACGTGCGGCCAGTTTGGCCGTGGTCGTGGTTTTTCCGACGCCCGTGGGGCCGACCAGGGCATAGATGCCGCCGCGATCGATGATGTCGTCGTCGCAGGAACGGGCGCGCAGCATGCGGTCGAGCGCTTTGCGTACCGCGCTACGGGCCTGGTCCGGTGAGACACCCTCGCCGACCGCCTCGCCAAGTTGACGCGCCATCGGCGCGGAAAAGCCCGCTTCGAGCAGTTCGCCGACGACGATGGCGCGTGCCGGCGCATGGCGGTGGGTTTCCCCCCAGGCAAAGCCGGCAAGTTGGCGCTCGATCATGCCGCGAATGCCGGATAGCTCGCCCATCAATTTGGTATTGGCTTCCTGCAGCTCACGCACGCGTATGTCGTCGATTTCGCGTGAAGCTCCAACAGACTCGGCAATGGGTTCGGCGACAGGCCGCGGAGGCGGTGGCGCCGGCCGTTGTTGCATTACCGGCTGCTGCCTCGTCGGTTGCGACAATGCCGATTTGGGTGCTGTCGCTTGCGGCTTGGCCGGCCGTGGCATCGCAACCTCGAACGTCTCATTGCGCGCCAGATAATCGGGTGTATCGATACGCGGCGGGTTGAACGGTTTGATCGCCGCCGATGGGGCTTTGTGCGGGGTCGTGCCGCGCGGTATCGCACCGGCAGCCAACCTGGAGAGGCTGACATGAAAATCGGCATCGTCGACAACGGCTGCGGCAGGCGCGGCAGCAGCCGGCCGGCGCGGCGCCTGGATCGCGCCCACGGCATCGGGGGGTAGCGCCAGAATCTCGACACCGCCCTCCACCGCCCGATTGGACAGAACGATGGCATCGGCTCCGAGCTCTTCCTTGAGCGCACGCAGGGCTTCGCGTGCGGTCTGGGCAAAATAGCGCTTTACGTTCATGGTGTTTCTCCGGCGATCCCGCTTTTCACGCAGGTTCGATCCGATTATGACCGCCTATCCATAACGACCAGAGCTGGAATAAAGCGTTCTTTCCCCCGTTATTCCGCGCTGAACGCTGATGCCGCCGCCCGGTATCCCATCAGCCCTGAGTACCGATGATCGCGGTGACGCGGATGGTGCGTGATTCCGGTACCTCCGCGTTGGAGATGACTTTCAGCGTCGGCACCGCGCGGCGCAGGAAGCGTGACAACAGCATACGCAACGGTGCGGGAACCAGCAACACGGGCGGCAAGCCGATGTCTTCCTGGCGTTGGGCAAGTTGCGCGGTCTGGCGCAGCAAGGTATCGGCCAATCCCGGCTCGATCGCACCGCCTTCGCTACCGGCACTCATGGCTTGCAGCAAGATACGCTCCAGGCTCGGTTCGAGCGCCATCACCTGGACCTCGGCCGTGCCCGGGAACAAGGTCTGGATGATCGCCCGGCCAAGCGACTCGCGTACCCGCGAGGTGAGTTCCGCCGGATCCTGCGTACGCGGCGCATGCTCGGCCAGTACTTCGATGACGGTGCGCATGTCGCGGATGTTGACGCCTTCTTCGAGCAGGTTCTGCAACACGCGCTGAATGGCGGATACGCCGAGCAGTTTCGGCACCAGGTCTTCGATGAGCTTGGGCGTATCCTTGCCGATATGGTCGAGCAGCGCCTGGGTTTCCTGACGGCCGAGCAGTTCGGAGGCATGGTTGAGGATAAGGTGGTTGAGGTGCGTCGCCACCACCGTGCTGGCGTCGACAACGGTGTAACCGAGCGCGTGCGCCTGTTCGCGGTTCGAGGCGTCGATCCAGTAGGCCGGCAGACCGAAAGCCGGATCCTTGGTTTCACGCCCACCGGTGAGCGGACCGGAAACACGCCCAGGGTTGATTGCCAGAAACTGGCCCGGATAAGCCTCGCCGCTGCCGATCTCGACGCCTTTGAGCGCCACGCGGTAGGTGTTCGGTTTGAGTTCGAGGTTGTCGCGGATGTGCACCGGCGCGGCAAGAAAACCGACTTCCTGCGCGAATTTCTTGCGCAGCCCGCGAATGCGCTTGAGCAGCTCGCCGTCCTGCGCCTTGTCCACCATCGGAATCAGGCGGTAGCCGACTTCCAGGCCGAGCACGTCGACCGGCGAAACGTCGCTCCAACTCGCTTCCTGCGCATCGGCTTGTTGCTGTTGTGCCTGCTGTTGTTGCTCGGCGGCGGCTTTTGCCGCGGCGGGTGTGGTCGCTTCGCCGGTTGCCGCCATGTTTTTCTGATACTGCCTCCAGGCCAGCCAGCCGAAACCCGAAGACAGCAGGATGAACACTACGTTGGGCATGCCCGGAATAAGGCCAAGCACGCCGATGATGCCGGCGGTCAAGCCCATCACCTGTGGATTGGAGAAGACTTGCGAGATGACGAGCGTACCGACATCCTCGTCGTCACCGACGCGGGACACCACCAGACCCGCCGCAACGGAAATGATGAGGGAGGGAATCTGCGCGACGAGGCCGTCGCCGATGGTCAGCAGCGTATAGGTGTGCGCCGCGTCGCCCACCGCCATGTCGTGTTGGATGACGCCGACGAACAACCCACCGATCATGTTGATGAGCAGGATGAGTACGCCGGCCACGGCATCGCCGCGCACGAATTTCGAGGCACCGTCCATCGCGCCGTAAAACTCGGATTCCTGTGCGACTTCCTTGCGCCGGCGCTTGGCTTCCTTCTCGTCGACAAGGCCGGCGTTGAGGTCGGCGTCGATCGCCATCTGCTTGCCCGGCATCGCGTCGAGGGTGAAACGTGCGCTGACTTCGGCGATCCGCCCCGCGCCCTTGGTAATGACGACGAAGTTGATCAGCGTCAGGATGACGAACACGACGATGCCGACCGCGGTATTGCCGCCGACCAGGAAGTTGCCGAACGCCTCGATCACCTTCCCCGCCGCATCCGGCCCCGAATGCCCGTGCAGCAACACGACACGGGTGGAGGCGACGTTCAGCGACAGGCGCAGCAGCGTCGTTACCAGCAGTACGGTGGGAAACACGGAAAAATCCAGCGGCTTCTTGGAGTACAGAGCCACCAGCATCACCATGACCGACATGGCGATATTGAAGGTAAAGAATACGTCAAGCGCGAATACCGGCAAGGGCAGCACCATCATCGACAAGATCATGATGATGAGTATTGGCGCGCCCAACTGACGCAGATTGGCCGGTGAGGCGAGTTGGCGCAGATTCAGAGGAACGTTGGTAGCCATCGCTTAACGCTTGTGGTTCATTCTTCGGGTGCGCCGGGGTCCATTCCCTCGGGCACGGACAAATCGGTTGGTGCCACGGGTGGTTCGCCACCTGTGGAAACCCAGTCGTTCAACTGATAGACGTAGGCCATTACCTCGGCCACTGCTGTATACAGCATGCTGGGAATGGCCTGTTCCAGTTCGCAGTGCGCGTACAGCGCACGAGCCAGCGGCGGTGCCTCGAATATGGGCACATCGTGCTCCTTCGCCAACTCGCGGATCTTCAATGCCAGCTCGCCGCGCCCTTTGGCGACGATGATCGGCGCCCCCATTTTTTCCGCGTCGTATTGAAGCGCGACGGAAAAATGGCTCGGGTTGGTCACCACCACGTCGGCCTGGGGCACCGCCGACATCATCCGCCGCCGCGCCATCTCGCGCTGCATGCTGCGAATGCGTCCTTTGAGCTGCGGATCGCCATCCTGTTCCTTGCTCTCGCGCCGGACCTCCTCTTTCGACATGCGCAGCTTCTTGTAGTACTGCCAAAGCTGGAAAGGCACGTCGATCAGGGCGAGCAAGCCAAGGCTGGATGCAATCAGCAAAGCGGTGAAAAGGATGGATTCGACGAAATCCGGCATACCCACTTCGAGCGGTTCGATCATCAAGTCGAACAGGTGATCCTTCTGCTTCCACAACACCATGGTGCCGACACCGCCGACCAAGGCCGCTTTCAACATGGCCTTGAGCATTTCGACCAGGCCATGCGTCGAAAACATTCGTTTCATGCCTTGCAACGGATTCAGACGGCCGAAGTTGGGCCCCAACGCCTTCGACGAAAACACCAAACCGCCCAATACGATCGGTGAAACCACCGCCATGATCATCAGTGTGAGGAACAGCGGCATCAGCATCAGCAGCGCATCGCTGAACAGATTCTGCAGCCGGTTCAGCAACATGGAAGGATCGAAGGCCGCCTGGCGATCGAACGCAAACGACTGGCGCACGATGCCGTACATCCGCTCGGCAATCCATCCTCCAAGCGCCCACAGTGTCGCCACTCCGATAACCGTGACGAAAAAGGTCGACAGTTCCCGCGATTGCGGAACCTGACCTTCCTCGCGCGCCTGCTCCAGCCTTCGCGGTGAGGGACTTTCTGTTTTTTCGAGATCGCTGTCTTCGGCCACGACCGGCTCCGCAAGCGTTGCACCGCAAAAATGTGGGCACAGCACGACATGCGGCGATTATCGCCACTGCCTGGCAAGATTCAGACGCGGAAAAAGCGGAGGAAAGCGGCCCTATTCGGGCCTTGAACGACGTTATGGCCTACAAGGGCCTACGAACCCTGGCCGTGCCCCGGTGTTTCAATGCGCCGGAGGCAATCGGTCGATACCGCGAATCGAATCGCCCGGTTTGATACCACGCTCGCGAAACCAGCCGATGTTCATCTCCAGCGCGTAGCGCGCCGGCGCAGTGGCACAGTGGTTATTCTCGGTCTGCGGCTGCATGTCCTCGATATTCACGACCCGCCCCGATCCATCGAGAAACGCGACCGAAAGTGGCAGAAGGGTATTTTTCATCCACATGCAGTGCCGGGCCTCTTCCGTGAAGACAAATACCATCCCATGCTGCTGCGGCATCGTGCGGCGGTACATCAAGCCACGCTGGCGATCCTCGAAAGTGCTCGCCACCTCGGCCTCGATGCGGTACATGCCCGCGCCCAGTTCCGCTATCGGCATTTCCGCCGCTGCCGGCATCGCCGCCACACCGGCGCCAATCGCCAACAGCACACTTCCCACTTCTGCAATCCGCTTCATTTCCCGTTCCGAAAAGCCCGAAGGGGTACGATTCTACCGTGCCGCCGTCCGCACCCTGCCCTGCCGCGCGTTCGTGGCACGGCCCGTATTCCGATTCCGTACCTCGACGTCGCGCCACTGCCCCGGTTCAAGGCCGGCCAAGGTCCAAATGCCGATGGCGGTACGAATCAAACGCAGCGTGGGATGGCCGATTTTGGCCGTCATCCGCCGCACCTGACGGTTTTTGCCTTCGCTCAACACGATTTCCAACCAAGCCGTCGGTACCGTTTTACGAAACCGCACAGGGGGATCGCGCGGCCACAACCAATCCGGCTCGGGCACGCGCCGCGCCGAACATGGCCGGGTGACGAAATCGCCCAGATCGAGCCCTCCGCGCAAACGCGCCAATACCGTTTCATCCGGCTCGCCTTCGACCTGAACGAGATAGGTCTTTGCCTGTTTATGCCGTGGATCGGTGATGCGGTGCTGCAATGCGCCATCGTCGGTCAGCACCAGCAAGCCTTCGCTGTCGGTATCGAGTCGACCCGCGGCATACACGCCCGGTACAGCAATATAGTCCTTCAGCGTCGCCCGTCCGGGTTCGCCGCTGAACTGGCAAAGCACACCGTACGGCTTATTGAACAGCATCAAACGGGACACCCGCTCCTCCTCGCTCAGCACGGCACCCGAAGTACGGTATCATCGACAAGTCCTCGCACACGTCTTCACAGCTACGCTCACGTCATCACCGCTTTCAGTGCTTACGCCAGATACGCGCAGGCGTTCTTTCGAGAATGCGCGTTTGGGCTTTTCGACAAATCCATGATCATCATCGACCTCTGCTGCCCCCAGGATCACCGTTTCGAAGGCTGGTTCGGTTCCGCTGAAGCTTTCGACGGCCAACAGGCCAAAGGGCTGATTGCCTGCCCAACCTGCGGCTCCACGTCGGTACAACGCCTGCCGAGCGCACCCTACGTACAAACCGGCGACGATTCTCGCTCTCCCGATGCATCTTCCCGGGAGCAGGCTCAAACGCCATCGGCCGACGCCATTGCCCACGTGGTTGCATTGCTGCGCAGCATTGGCAGAACCGCGGAGAACGTCGGCAAGCACTTCCCTGAAGAAGTACGCAAAATACACTACGGCGAAAGCGAGGCGCGAAATATCCGCGGTGCCGCATCCAGGGAAGAAGTCGACGAGTTGCTCGACGAAGGCATCATGGTTCTGCCACTTCCTCCGACGGAAGATGATTTGCACTGAGCAGCACGCGTAAAGCAACCTGATTCATTTGTTCGGGTGCGCACCGGTCGCGCCCGCATGGATCAAGGGAACCCACATTTCCTCGGCGCTCAGCCCGCCATGCACGCCGCGCATGGAAAACGCAGCCTCGCCGTCCACCCGATCCGACACCGTCCACCCTGCCTCCATCAGCAAGGCGTGTGTGCCGACACGCTCCCGCAAGCGGCGATGGCGCTTGCCAGGGCCAAGCAAGCCCGCGTCGATCAATTGTGCGGACGGTACGATCACTGCCTTTTCCGCCAGTGCTTCCCGCACGAAAGCGGAAAAGTCGGCGGATGCGCCGGCTTTTACCGCGCAAAATGCCAACCGGCGCTCGCCGAACAGAGGGGCAGCCAACATGTTCAGTACTTCCGGGCGAGCCAGGCGATAATGCTGCTCTTCCGGTGAATCGATGAAGCCGTGGTCCGCCGTTGCCAATACATCGACGGGAAGTCCTTCCAGGCGATCGCGCAATACTCCGAAAAATCGGTCGATCCGCCAGAACTCTTCCTGCACTTCACCGGAACGACAGCCAAAATGATGGCTCAGTGCGTCGAAGTGCGAGTAGTAGGCATAGATCAGCCCACCCGATTCGGTCATTTTTCGCGCTTCATCGACGATGCTCACAGCAAGGTGCTCCAAACCATCGAAAGCTCGTATGCCGGCACCGCGCGCATGGCGGCGGGAAAATGGCGAAAAAGCGATTTCCCGCGGTGACAGAAGCACCATCGGTCGTTTCGCACCGACAGCCAACGAGGCATAAGGAAAAAGACGTCTGGTCAGAAAAGGCGCACTGAGCGGTCCTATCCCACGTTGTATCAGCGGCAATGGCGCGATGACGCCACCAAAACGGCGGTCGTGAATGAACCAGCCCGTCAAGCCGTGCTCGGCGGGCGCCAATCCGGTAAGCAGCGTCGTCGCGGCACTTGCTGTCGTGCTTGGCAGCACTGAAGTCAGGCAACCGCATCGGTGTGCCGACAAATTTCCGCCGTGACCGAAGCGAGCAAGAAAATCCTCGCCCAACCCATCGATTACGAGCAACACCATTACTTTCGGCGCAAGCTCGGGTACATCGGGCAAGAAACACGTTGTCGCGATAGCGTCATGCAACCAGGCACGAATTGCCCGAGCCAGGCCAAACACGCCGCGCTCGCCGTAATTTGGCGGCACTGCGCCATGCGGTAGCGGCAAGGTGGTTGCAGTAAAGGGTGTATTCATAACAGAACCCGCCGACGGCATGTCGCCGATGGACGAAAGAGCGTATCGGGCGGTGCCGCCAAGCAACTCACGGCCGTGGAGGCCCGCGCATCGCGTCGATGCCGGCGGGCATCCCACGCTCAAATATTACCCGCGTCCGTACTCCACCAGCCGAAGCGCAAAGAAGCAATTATCGTAAACCTGCCAGGGCCGCGGGGCTAGACACCTAGAAACAGGCGCTGAAACAGATCGATATCCGGCTCGCCCCGGTGAGTCATCTGTAGAAACGGCGCGTCGTTTCGTGTTTCCGCCCACCAGATGGATCGATTTCCGTTCGGCAGAAAGCTGGCCAATGCTTCAGGCAAGGCGGGGGAGGAAAAGGGGCACCCTTTCAGACGATCGAGCCGCCCAAGCCAATCCTCCGGGCTCAATCGCTCTTTCAATAACAACGGCATTTCTGCCGCCAGGCGGGACAAAGTGCCACACAGCCTGTATGGATCGAGCGGCACGGAGGGAGGCATTTCGGCTGCGGCCACCATCGGGAAATAGCGGCCGACGGCATCGACGCTCGGCATGATGGCACCACACCAAGCGCTTTCGTTCCATACCCCTTGCGGCAATACGAACCGCCATACGGGCGCGACCAAGTAGTATTTCAGCCAATTCGCGCTTGTGCTTTGCAGCGTGCCCAAACCATCCTGCATCCATCGATCGGCAATGGAAACGAAGGCGCGTGGCAAGTTGCGGACGACAAAATCCCCTTGTGCCGGTAATTTTCCATAGAACCCAAAATTCATTCGCCCCTCGGTCCGGCCGCGCTCAAATACGGCTGGGGCAAGCAAATGTGCCCAGTTCCGGTAGCAGGCTGAATGGGTTCATGACACTGGTCGCCGTTACCTCGAATACGACTTTTCGCCCACCTGCGGTGATCGTCATGGAAAAACGCTCGGGCCCCAGCACCGAATGCCCTCCCCCTTCGTCAAAAAAGCGCATCAAGGCCCACGGGCCGCTTTTCGATACGAAATGGCTATCCCCCACGCTCGCCAATTCCATCCGGATCTGACCACTGCCCTTGGGCCCCGGCCAGGCAATACGCTGAGGTACTTGCGGACCGTGGGCATAGCGGACGACCTGCCCATCGACATCGAGCGTCAGCTGGGTGATGTTCGCGTCCATTTCGAGCACGCGTATGTCGAATGCCATTTCTGGCGACCGGCTGCTGGACGGGAAGAAAGCATCGCGAATTCGCGATGCTTTCTGGAACGACCCCAGAGGCAGCGGCGGTGTATCCGGTTGGCGCAATATCCAGGTTGGCCCGGACATGTCCGTCATCGATGCGAGACGCTCGCTGTAAAACTGGTCGAACATGCCGCCGGGCGCGAACAGGCGGGAAAAGTCGCCCAAAGTGACGTCTTGCGGGGATGTGCGAGTGAACGGATACCGGTTATGGATCGCGTTTCGACAAAAGTTGCCCAACCCGCTGTCGAGCGCATCGCCCAAGGTTCGACGAGCGTTGCCCGCAGCCTGCGCGCCACCCGTGTCGGCCAAGCCCTCGAGCGTCGTTCTCAGGGGTACCGGCAAACGGGCGGCTTCGGCACGCACGCGCATCAGCACCTCGTTCTGTCCCGCCGTGGTTGCGCCGGTCCGCAATGCGGCATCCGCACTGGAAAGATTCATATACAGGTCATTGAACAAGCGCAGCGTCGCATCGATCGGCGCTGTGCCGCCATTGCTGGTCACCAGGCGCCGGATCGGTTCGAAACGATCATCCACGATACGCTCCAGCCGGGACGCATCGGCTCCCCTGGACGTCAGGTCGTTGGGGCCGAACACGCGCTCCAGATCCTGTTTCGCGGTGCGCACGCGTCTTGCCGCCTGGCCGACGACGGATATGTTGTCGTTATTGTTCTCCTGGCGCAGCAGCGTGGTTTCCCGCGAAACGCCGCGTAGAAACTGGGCAATCGGGGAGTCCGGCGCGGACATGATGCGCGCGGTTTCGATGCTTTGGCTGATCGACTGGCTATCGCGCAGGCGGACATCCGCCAGATATTCATCCCATATCCTTACGTATTCATGCAGATAGAGGCCCAATACGTCGCGCTCGATCGCTCCGCGCAAAGCCTGCTCGAACTGCCGTCCCGGTTGCGTCGGAGGCTGGCCGATAACCCAGCGTTCTTCATCCTCAAGCGCGGACAAAGACGATAGCAGACCAGGGCGGAATACGTCGTGATAGCCATGATAAGTAAATAGCCCCGAAATACCCTGTGTCAGCGGCTTGCCACTCTTGCGGGCGAAGACCAGCGCGGCTTGCGGACCGCCAGCGTCGGCCACGTTGAAAGTGGCCAGCCGGGCATCGTCCGACAGCCGACGCTTGAGGCGGATGTACGCACGCTGCGCCGGAGAATATCCAGCCAGCCTTTCCCGGCAATTCGCGATCAACGCTTCGTCGGCGGGAAATGGCGAAACGACGGCACCGCGTTTGAGCAGATTGTGCAGATGCACAAACAACTCATCGCGCCGCTCTCGCGATACCGACAAAGGCAAGCTGCGATCCCAATCCAGGCGCACGAAGGTTTCGAGCGCCTCGGAGTCGTAATGCTCGGGCTGATTGATCATCAAATAGGCTTTGAGCGTTTCGTAGCTGAGTTCCAGATTGTCTGCCGGAATCGTTTTCAACTGCGATTCCAGGCCCCGCACGATATGAGGCAACAGCGTGTTTTCCAGCCCTTTCTGGTATTTGGCCTGGGCCACGGCTGACAGCTTCATGCCTTGATACAGGCCATAGGTGTAATCCAGGGGCGGGTAGTCGGCGGTGAAATGCTCTCCATCCGCCAAATGCTGCAATTCACTGAGGACCGGGAGCAGTTTCAACAGATCCGCCCCTTCGCCGACTTCCAAGACGCCCGTCTCGCCTGCCAGCTTTTCGGTTTTGGTGCCGACCAGATCGATGTATCCCTTGTTTTTCTGAAAGCTGATGCCCCAGGCTGTGACCACCGCGATCAACGTGACGGCGACCACACCGTGACCGACCAACGCGAGAATTCTCTCGCGGCGCTCGGCCTGCCGGTTCCGGCCGGCCAGATGGGCCTCGGGGAAAACGACTTTACGGAACAGATCCGGGAGGAAATAGCTTTTCCCCACTGCTCTGGAGGATTGCAGGCTGACTTGTGTGTCGTAGCCGAGGCTTTTCCCGAGAGCGCTCAACACCCGGTCGAAAGGCGTGCCTTCCTGCGTTCCACTGGTGAAGTAGACGCCTCGCAGCGTCGCGTTCGGCAGATAACGGTTATCCTCGAAGACGTTCTGCAGAACCTGCTCGAGCAACGGGATGATCCGGGAGAAATGCTGCGGCAATGCATAGGCGAGCGAACGCCGGGAAAGGTCGTGCTCGCCAAGCAATACGTCGGGCAGGCGATCGAAGAGACGGCGTACGAGCAACTCCATTTCGCTTGCGATCTTGCCGCCGACGTCCCCGTTTTCCTGTTTGGTGTCGGTTTCCTGATAGGGGAAGCTGGCGCCCCAAACCTGAGCGCGGTCTTCCTTGCTCAGGCCGAAGAAATATTCGTTGAACCCACCGAGAAGGTCGGCCTTGGTAACCAGCACATAGACCGGAAACGTAATTCCGAGCGTGGAGTACAACTCGCTCAGGCGCGCTCGCAGACGTACCGCCAGCCGCGCTCTGCCGTCTTCGTCGACGCCAAGCAGATCCTGAACGGAAATCGTCAGGATGGCACCGTTGAATGGCTGCCGGGGCCGGTATTTTTTCAGCAGCTTGAGAAACCCTTCCCATTCCGACTTGTCGGCTTCCGCGTCGCTTTCCTGGATCGTGTACCGGCCCGCCGTATCCAGCAGTACCGCTTCATCGGTAAACCACCAGTCGCAATTGCGCGTGCCGCCAACCCCTTTGACCTGTTTGCGACCCAGCTCATCCGCAAGGGGGAAGTTCAAACCGCTGTTTACAAGCGCCGTCGTCTTGCCGGATCCGGGAGCACCGATAAAAACGTACCAGGGAATCTGGTAGACGTATTTGCGCTGCAAACGCCCCCACCAGCCATCCTTCGAAGCACCGACGTTATTGCTTTTCAGGCGGGATATGGCGCGCGCGAAATTGGTTTCGAGCTCCGTGATGGCGGGGTTTGCATCATCCTCGGCACGTGCGCTCTTGCGCAGGTTCATTGCCGCATCCAGCAAACGCCCGTTGATTCTCTTCCGACGCCAGAACCCGATGAGTATCCGCAGGAAAATGAGGAAAAAGACGATCCCGATCAACCAGAGGCGCGCCTCGACCGTTTCAAGCGGACGCCAGTCGGCAAAAGCAAACAGGGGGCCGACAAACCATATGGCGAGTACCAGGGCCGCTATGCCAAGCACAACCAGCAGGTAGCGGTTGAAAATAAGCGAAAAAAGTCTGCGAAGCAGGTACATCATCGGATCTCTTTTTTCAATTCCGGCGAAGACACGTAAACCGTGATCTCCACCCGTCTGTTGCGTGCCCTGTTTTCAGCGGAAGTATTCGGCGCCACCGGTTCCGATGAGCCATGCCCCTGAACGGTTATTCCCCGCTCCGGACCGAGACGCCCGCTCATCAGGGACGAAACCATTTTTGCCCGCTCCAGCGAAAGCTCCCAATTGGACGGGAAGCGCAATGTGCGAATCGGCACATCGTCCGTATGGCCGATGACCGTGACATTCTTTCCATTGTGTTCCCGAATCGCATCCGCGATACGTCCGAGGATGGGGATGTAGTTGGGGCGGACGTTCGTACTACCGGAATCGAACAGGCCGTCGCCCAGGATCGTGACGGTGCTGTGGTCCTGGTATTCATCGACCGCCACCAGTTTCGCCTTGATTTCAGGCTCGAGGAAGCGCGCCAGTTGCAAGGGAGACGCTGTGGTTTTCGGTATTGCGATTTCCGGAAGCCGCAGGCGGCCGATTTCGCCGAATGTGCGATCCGAACGCTCCGCCAGGAAAAAAGAAAAAATCATGTAGATCAGCGCACCGAGCAAGATACCCAGGACCGCGGAGACCCATACGGGAAGAATTCGCCATATATCCTGGGGTGCTTCGCCCACGCCTTCCCAGTGCGGCGACAAGCGCTTTTCTCCACCGCCACGCAGTTCCCGGATGATTTCGGCCAGCCGGTGCTTCAGCGTTTCAAGTTGGCCCTTGCCGTCGGTAATGATTCGATAGCGTCCTTCGAAGCCCAACGTGATGCAGAAGTACATCAGTTCCAGCAGATCGCCGTGCTGGTGAGGTGACTGAACCAATTTGGCCAGCAACTGAAAAAACTTCTCGCCCCCCCATGTTTCATTGTGAAAAGTGACGAGCAGGCTGTTCTTCGACCACACCCCCGACCCGCCCCACGGTGTTTGCGCGGCCGTTTCATCCAGCACCGTGCACAGACAATACCTGGCTGCAAGCACGTGCTCCTGCGAAACACCCATGGATTTGGCGGCGAGTTCGAACTCCCGGACGGCTTCCGCCAAATAATCGCGCAACCGCGACGCGTCGGTGTTATGCACCAGAACCCGTATCTGATAGATCAGATTCAACAAAGGATTGGCTGCCGCGACCAAGGGATTGCTGCCGGAGCGGATATCGGCCAGTTCCGAGGCGAATACGGGTGCTTTCCCGCCCGTTGCCGCCGTGTCGCCCAGCGCACCACCAGGGTCCGGCATTACAAAAGTGCGGTCGCTTTCGGCGGCGGAATTCAAATGAGTCATGGTTCGAGTAAGTATGTCGAAAGATCAGATTCGAATTGCCCAGCATTCCATCGCGAGTTCCGGGAACTCCCCCGCGATGTGCAACGCCAGCGTTCCGGAACTCTGCAGTTGCCTCCACAGTTCCGTCGATGTGTCGAGCTCGAAATAGTGATAACCGGCGTGATAGGGCAACTGCCGCGGCGCAACCGGCAGACTGCGCAAAGTCACCCCCGGAAGATGCAGGTTGACCAGATCGCGGATCTTGTCGACCGGGCCGATCTTGATCTGGGTGGGGAAATTGGAGCGCAATACTTCCGGCGCCACGCTGGCATGCACGGCGAGGACGAATTGAGCGCTTCGGAGCAACTCCCGGTCATTGACCTGGCCTATGCGAACCCCGTATTTGCCGTCGCGAAGCTCTATCTGTATCGCGTTCTGCTCCAGCACGATAGAGAGCGCCTTGCGCATTTTCAGTATCAATGGCGCAAAGGAATTGCGTAGATCGTCGTGATCGTATTGCGGAATCTCTTCCGGACGGCGCCCTTCCTCGGTAAAGGTCGCCAATTCTCCGACGGCCCGTATCAACAGGCGGAAAAGCTTTTCGGGGTGTACGTTCGGCGACCCCAGCATGTGCTCCAGGTTCGGTTGTACGCCATTGAGAAGCTGCAGCAGCAGGAATTCGCCGACTTCCGAAACCCCTCCCCTGCCTGGCGCGCTCAAGCGCGTGACCAGGGCATCGGCCCTTTGATGAACCAACCCGTAAAGTTCGTTCAACATGGAGATCAGGTTGGAGTTCGACTCACATGCGACAACGGGTGGGATATAGCCCGGATCGAGGACGAGTTGCCGGTCTGCCCGGCATTCGACGACATGCGCGACACCGACACAAAGCCAGGCGTCGGAGCGCTCATCCTCCATCATCAAGCGAACACGCGGCTCCGCCAACTGTACGTCAGCGCTCTCGCCGGCAATCGCATTGGTGTCGTGCACCAATGCGTCACGCACGACGTAACGCGCCAGCGATGTCGGCCGTTCGGTGAATATCGTTTCCTCGGTTCCAGGGCGTTTCAGCGGCAGAGCCAGATAAACCATCTGCCCGACCGCGCCCTCGGAAAAGTCGAGGGGTTCCGGCGCCGAGCTTTGCAAAGGAAAGCTGAATGGCGAGCCATCGGGAAAAACACCATCTGCTTCGACGATCGAAAGCTTTCCGACCGATAAAGCGGTCATATCGATTTTCAGCGTCCGGAACCCCCAAAAGAAAGGCTCCCCTGCCCAACTTCTTCTATGGGAAAGAAATTCAAAATACCGCTCTTGCTGCTGAAAGTGTTGCGGACGAAGGAACATGCCTTCCGTCCACGCCACCTTTTTATAAGCATCCATCAAACGATTCCTACATTTCCCGACAGATTCATGTATTTACCGCATGGCCTGGTTGCCCGCGGGGAGACAAACATCCTGGCAGACGGGCTTACCTCGATGGTGGGGGCATCAAGGTCACGTTCCGCTCATTGAGATTCGCCGAGTACTCGATCGTTGGGTCTCCCCAACGAACCAGGCTCAACAGGCTATTCCACAAGGGGCTGCCCTCGTCCGGAACCTCGACGAACGCGCGCCACGTGCTGTGCTCGATATCCCGATAACCGACGACGATGCCCAGCCCCCTTCCCCCCATTGCACTGTAAGTGCGCTCCCATCTGCGCGTTTCTCCCGGGCGAATGACGAAGGATTCGCGAAACAGGAGATCGCCGCCGAGCGCTTCCTGTTCGCGTTCGGTAAGGGTGAAGTAGTCCGCAACGGAAAACGCTGTCTGCGCTTTCAATTGATATACCCGGACGACAACGGGGGAAGGACGCCCGTTGATATCCGGATTGATCGACGGCGACGCCGTTATGACGAGCTGGACCACCGTGTCCGGGTTGTCGGATTTTTTCGGCAGGAAACCACATGAACTCAGTACCACCAGGCTTGTGATCGCCAGGAATGATCGCGCCATACTCAGAAATCGAATTGCAGACATATTGGCTATCAATAAAAAATGGGGTTTCGTTCGAGCGCTGTCGCAACGCTCACCATTGCTGCGTGGTCTGCTCCAGTTCCAGCCACGGCAAAGTAACCTGATTCGGGCTGCCGACCCAAACGGCAAGCGCGCTGTAGTTGTCCTGCTGAGGGGCAGCATGCCCGACGATGATCTGTTCCATGCGAACCAACCATTCCTCGGCGGAAGCAGCCTGAAGTTTCGTGCTTATCATTGCATCTTCGATCACGGACTCCCAGAAACCATCGGTGCATAGTAAAAACGCATCGCCATCCTCCACGGAAAATGGTTCCTCCAATGCGGCAGGCTGCACCCCCTCGCTCATGCCGAGTGCCGCGAACAGCAAGTTTCTCTCGGGATGACCTCGCATGCGATCCTCGCTGATGACGCCGGCATCCACGTAGTTCTGTACCACACTATGATCTTTGGTCAGTTGCCGGCAGTTTCGACGTCTGAAGTGATAGAGCCGTGTATCGCCCAGGCTGATCCATTGCGCCAGCTTGGCATCGGCATTGAAGAACAGCGCCGCGACAGTTGCACTCATCTGGTGCAGGGCGTCGGACAGGCTTTGCGCATATTTGATTGCTTCATCGGTTTTATGCAGCAAACTCTCGATATGCGTTCGATCCAAGGCCGGTTTGGCCGAAAACGCGCTCAGAAGCGTCTTTACCGCGGTTTCGGAAGCAACGTCGCCCCCACCATGCCCGCCCGCGCCATCGGAAACAATGAAACAGGCGCCCCGCCCCGAGGTCCAACATCCACAAGCATCTTCATTCCACTTGCGGCTACCTTGGCGCGACAGGGTTGCATACTCCACATGCACGCCATCCGCAGCAACGTGCATGCTCATGAATGCACTCCGCCCGAGAACTTTTCGATTTCCTGTTCATAGGCTTGAGCAAAGGCGCGCTGAAAAGACAGCTCGAACTCCTCCTGCGCTTCTCCAGCGATGCTTGTGTACTTCTCTTCGTACAGTTCCCAGAGTTTGGCCTTGCGCGCGGACTGGCCGAAGAAGAACGCCGGCTTGGCGTGATTCAGACGCTGTTCCAACACGGCAGGCTTGAATCGTCCGAGCACATCGTAAACCGCCGCCCTCGCCCCCGCGACCAAGCCGGCATGGTGTGCAGCCAGATCGTTGAACGCATCGTCGATCGCGTCCAGGGGGGCCATGAAACCAGGAAGGCGATGAGACAGCAGTTGCATGATCGCAGCCTGTCCGTCCGGGGCGAATTTCAGCGGATTGTTGCCTGCGGGGACGATCATCGTGACATTGGCGCGTAGCTCATGCTTCGTTGCCGAACGAGCCTGGATCAAGCGTACGGCTCCTGTCGTCATCGACATCAAGAGCGCCCCAAGCGACTCCATGAATTCTGGGGACAGGGCTGGCAAAGACGATTCGGGCAAGCCGCAGCCTTTGGCGAAGGCATGCCGCAGTTGAGCGTACTCATCATGGACGAGAACGGGCGCCGGGGTCGGCATGCGCTTGGGCGCGGCATCTGCGGGAAAAGTGCTCGCGGGAGGGGGAGGAGGAGGATTTTGTACTGGCTCGCTCGGAGCCGGTTCGCTGTAAGTGATCGGCTCGCTAAAAATCTCCGTGCCGCCCGGTTTGGCCCCCTCCAGAGAAATCCCTTCCAGAATGCCACTGCCCATCAGCGCATCGCGATCCTTCGCTACACTTGCCATCCCTTCCGTGCTGCTCTCCTTCGCGTTTTCCTGTGTGGCGCGGGTGGCTGCGGGAATGATGAAAGGTGAATGAATTTCGAGCGCGTGATCCAGATTCCGCGCCGACCCGAGCAAATCCTCTTCCGCCAGGGGGCTCGAAAACAGCGCCAACGGATCGATCGTCGATCCTGTTTTGTCGCCCAGTGTCTGGATGGGGTGCAGGTCACGCATTGGTTCGGGAATGGGTTCGGCGCTGCTTTGCGGCAAGCTATCGAGCAGGGAAGCAGATCCGCCAAAAGCGGTGTAGAAATCCTCGGGGAGCGTTTCTCCCGCAAGTGGCGCTTTCGGCGCTGGGGGAGCACCGACAGCAAAAATATCCGGCATTTCGGGAAGTGGCACCGGCCGCAACGGCTCCGGCGACCACTCGGATACGCTGGGGCGCCCCGCTGGCGGCAACTTTTTGCCCACGGACAGCGAGAGGAGGTAGCGACCTACCAGGACCCTTCCTGGAATTCCGATGACGCAGCGCTGCCCCGGCAACAACTCACGCTCATTGATGAGCATGGCGTTACAACTGCTTACATTGTCGACCGCAACTTCGGTCGCCGATGTGCGCATCAACCTGGCTTGCCGGCGCGAAACCAAACGCTCCGCGTCCTCTAGCACAAAGTCATTATCCGGATCGCGTCCCAGCGTCAGCCCTTCCGCTTCCAGACGCTTGCTCAGCGGTGGAACGGGGGGCTCTCCGTTATATGACACGACCGTCAGTTCAAGCTCGTACTCCACCATCGACGACACTGCCTATGATTGCTTTCGTTGGTTCGGAAAGCTTGCGGAATGTAGGGTATTTGCCAATAGAAATGCCAATAACTTATATGAGAACCAAGCCTGCCGGCCGCGAGGATATCATGGTTCATGCATAGCCGAGGAGCATCATGGTGGGTCGCCGACATTGCCTGACGCCATCGGCGGACAAAGCTGCTTGCATACGGAGATGCCCAACGCTTGCATACCGAGATGCTCAACGTATAGCATACGAAATTACAGTATATCCGCCGCCTTTCGCATGCAAGCGTCAAGCCACTTTCGCAACGAAGCAGACTTTCCAGCGGCTTATAAGCCGCATGGAACCTGTGCACTGCCTAAAGGAGCACGCCTGCGTGAGTACGAGATCGTCGACGTCCTGGGGGAAGGTGGATTCAGCATTGTCTATCTGGCGCGCGACGTTCAACTGAACCGCACCATCGCGATCAAGGAATTCGCGCCCACTGCATTTTCCAGCCGCGAGGCTTCCTTCGAGGTCAAGGTACGTTCGGAACGCCATCGGGACACATTCGAGGCCGGGCTGCGCGGTTTCATCAACGAGGGGCGGCTGCTTGCCGAGTTTTCCCACCCAGCCCTGGTGAAGGTGCTCAGCTTCTGGGAAGAAAACGGTACCGCCTACATGTCGATGCCTTATTACTCCGGCAAGACATTGCGTGCCGTGCTTGGAACACACGGCAGCCGCTATGACGAAAAGTGGCTGCGGAGTGTTTTTTCGCCGATTCTCGATGCCCTTGAAATGCTCCATCGGCAGGGCGTTTTTCATCGCGATATCGCGCCGGACAACATCCTTATCCAGGACGACGGCAATCCTGTCCTTCTCGACCTCGGCTCGGCCCGGCGCATTCTCGGCAAGCTACAGCACGCACTTACCGTCGTCATCAAGCCGGGCTATGCGCCAATCGAACAATATGTAGACGATCCGCAGATACAGCAGGGTCCGTGGACCGACATCTATGCGATCGGTGCCGTACTCTACTTTGCCGTGACGGGCACAGCCCCCACCGCCTCTGTATCGAGGATGCTGAAGGACACGCTTCCGTCGCTGGCTGAAACAGCCAGAAGCGGTTTTTCACCTTCTTTCCTCGGTGCCATAGACCGCGCACTGGCCCTCCAGGCAACAGACCGCCCTCAGTCCATCGGCGAACTCAGAACGCTTCTTGGCATCACTCCCGACGACTACAAGCCGGTGCCACTCTCTCCTTCGCACGACACCGATTCGGCGAGCAGTACCACGCTATCCGATGCGGATTCGGCGACGATTGTGCTGTCTCCGCAAAAGCTGGCCGACATGGTCGCGCAGCTCAAGGCGCATCAGACCGACTCCACAGCTCTGCTGGAATTGGCGCAGCCGGATGACGCCAACACGGAGACAAGCACCGAGGCATCAGGCACGGGAGCACCCTCATACGACCCGCCGGACCCGTTCGCCATCAAGACGGATAGCGGCGGCGATGCTGCCGCGAACGCTTTTCCGGAAATGAACGATCTGCTTTCCGGCCGCCTCCGTGAGCACGCCCGGATTGGAGCCCCCTCTTCCGTCCCATTGCAGAAGACGGCGAAAGCCGCCCCCTCCCCGGTACAACGAGCGGATAACAAGAAGCCTCGCAAGTCGTTCGTGCCCATGATGGCTTCGCTGGTGGTGGCTGCTCTCGTAGCGGGCTGGTATTGGTGGATGGTGGCGGAAAGCATTACACCCTCCTCCCCGACCGTGACAACTACCTCGCAAGTAGAACCGGAGCCTTTGCCCATAGCGACACAGCCCGATGCCAATCAATCGGAGCAACAGCAAGCGCCTGATCCCGTCGAATCAAGTTCTCCCACGCCCGCCCCCATCATCACGGTTGCAGCGACGGGCTCGTCCATCGGGCTTGCTACACCGGACGCCACTCAACCGACGTCTGAACCGGCGCCTGTTCATACCGACACGCCGCCTGCCCCTCCACCCGAATCCGTTACCGCTCTGGTGGCACCGCCCGCTGCTCCGCCACCAAAGCCGGTTGCCTTGTCTGAACCAGCAATAAACCCAGGCTCTCAGGTCGCCGTCAACAAGCCTGAAAAACCCCAGAAACCCGCGCAAGCAAGCGAAAAAACGGGCTTGCTCTCGATTTCCTCCTGGCCTTGGAGCGAAATTTGGATCAACGGCAAAAAGCGGGGGGTCAATCCTCCGCTGCGCGAGATTCGCCTCGAACAAGGCGAATATTCCATCGAACTCCGCAATCCAGGCTTTCCCCCGGTGGATAAAAGCGTCGTCATCATCGCCGACCAGAAAACGACCGTTGAACACCATTTCACGCCCCCCGTCCCCGTCAAGGAAAATTGACGCGGTCACGGGCAGTTCATGAAAGATACAAGGCTATGTCTGCATTCAAAAAAATTCGTGCTACCTCGAGTTTCCTGCTGATCGCGGCAATCGTTTCCGCGTGCGTGACAACCAAAGAAACCAAGCCCTCTCCAGAGCAGTTAGCCCAAATCGAGATCAACGACAAGGGCCGCGCAGCCTTGCTCAAGGGTATTTCCTCCTACCAGGGAGGCGATTATCCGGCGGCGGAGTCGACGCTTCTGTCCCACGACATCTGGGTGGCCCAGGATGCCACCAAAATTGCCGCGCTGAAATACCTCGCTTTCACCTATTGCGTTACCGAACGGAAAATGCTTTGCCGGCAAGCCTTTGATCGTGCATTGCAACTGGATGGCGGTTTCAATCTCGAGCCGGCCGAGCACGCCCACCCCCTATGGGGTTCCGCCTTTGAAAGCGCCAAAGCGGATAGGATCCGGCTCACCAACAGCCAGCCGGCACACGAATAAATCCTTTGGCAGGCCGAACCAGCATGGAGCATCAGGAAATACTTGCGCCGGTCGATGACGCCAATCCATGCGGCATGGAGTTGGACTACGACCCCGATTACCTCGCACTGGAACGAAGCCTGTCGGGGCAACCCGAACGGCAATACGGCGACACCATCATCCCGGCGGAGGCGCCCGATTGGCCCAAGGCCATGGCCGACGCGCAAAAACTCCTCAAGCGCAGCAAGGATTTTCGCCTGACCGCCATCCTGACACGAAGTCTGGCGCGGACGCGCGGCATTGCCGGCGCGTTGGAAGGGATCCGGTTGAACCTGGAAATGGCCCACTGCTATTGGGACGAAGCGCATCCCGCATTGGCCTTCGATGGGGAGCATGACCCTGTGCCGCGCGGCAATGCGCTTGCTACGCTCACTGCCCATGACGGCTTGCTCAGCGATCTGCGCACGGCCGAAATTCCTACACGCCAACTTGGGGCAATCAGTCTCGGCACGATCGAACGCATCCACTCGGGGCGTGAAAGCGATGCCAACAAGCCATTGCGGCGCGAGCAACTGATACAGCTCATCGCCGAGGAATCCAATACCGGCAACGCAGTCTTGCGCGAACTGCAGCAGCTCAGGGATGCCGCCGACGAACTCGACCAACTATGCCAGGAACGCCTCGGCCCGGAAGCTTCGCCGGACTTTCAGCCGCTGTTCGGCCTGATCGATCTGGCGTTGCCGCAACAATTCCCGGCGAGCCACGCCCAACCCGCAGCCATGGACAAAAACACCACGGCAGCTCCCGTTGAGGCTTCATTGCCCGCTACCCCGCTGCCGCACGAAGCCAAATCGAGAGCTGACGTAATCAGGATGCTCGATGCCGCCTGCGCCTATCTGGAGCAAACGGAGCCGGCCAACCCGGCACCGCTGCTCATCCGGCGTGCGCGTCAGTTGATCGGGCAGGATTTTCTTTCGATTCTGCGCGAACTTGCGCCCGATGGGCTTCCACAAGCCACGCTGATAGCGGGCTCGGGCAAACGCGACTGATTCCGCAACCCTGAACCTTGTACTGATCGATTCACCATGATCCAAAGGAGAACTTGAAGATGAGCCGTCGCAGGTACACCCCGCTCGATAAAAAAAAGAGCGGCCAGAAATTCATCGCCCGCAACCGGGCCCCGCGCGTTCAGATCGAATACGACGTGGAACTTTACGGCTCGGAGAAGAAGGTCCAACTGCCCTTTGTCATGGGCGTCATGGCGGACCTCGCCGGTAAACCCAAAGAAGCCTTGCCGCCTGTTTCAGAGCGCAAGTTTCTCGAAGTCGACATCGACAACTTCGACGAACGCATGCAGGCAATCAGCCCCAGGGTCGCTTTCGCCGTGAATAACACCCTTACCGGCGAAGGCAATCTGGCGGTCGATATCACCTTCGACAGCATGAACGACTTTTCCCCCGATGCGATCGCGAAGAAGGTCGGGGCATTGGCCGAACTGTTGAACGCCCGTACCCAGCTCAACAACCTTCTCACCTACATGGATGGCAAGACCGGTGCGGAAGAATTAATCGCAAAGGTGCTCAAGGATCCCGCCCTGCTCAAGACGCTTGCGGCAAGCCCGCGCCCCTCCACCGCCACGGATGAAACTGAAGAAGCCTGATACGACGGGCGAGAGGAAGAAACGAAATGGAGAAAATGGAGCAAATCCAAGCCGTACCCGGCACAGCTGCAGCCGAAGCTCAGGTAGATGAATTTTCTTCCCTGTTGCAACGGGAATTCAAACCAAAAACGGATGAAGCGAAAGACGCGGTGGAAAGCGCGGTGCGCACTCTTGCCGAGCAAGCGCTTACCAGTTCCGCGACGGTCAGTGCCGATGCCTACAAGGCTATCGAAGCCATCATCGCCGAAATCGATCGCAAGCTTTCCGAGCAGATCAACGCGATCATCCACCACGCCGATTTCCAGAAACTGGAAAGCGCATGGAGAGGCTTGCACTACCTCGTCAATAACACCGAAACCGACGAGATGCTCAAGGTTCGCGTACTGCCGATCTCGAAAACCGAATTGCACCGGACATTGAGGCGGCATAAGGGCATTGGTTGGGACCAGAGCCCGATTTTCAAGAAAGTTTACGAACTCGAATACGATCAGTTCGGCGGATCGCCCTATGGCTGCCTCGTCGGCGACTATTTCTTCGATCATTCCCCCCCAGACGTCGAATTGTTGGGAGAAATGGCCAAGATCGCGGCGGCGGCGCACTGCCCGTTCATTGCCGGCGCAGCCCCGGCGGTCATGCAAATGGATTCGTGGCAGGAACTGGCCAACCCGCGCGATCTGACCAAGATATTCGAAAACACCGAATATGCCGCGTGGCGCAGCCTGCGCGAATCCGAGGACTCGCGCTACATCGGTCTGGCCATGCCGCGTGTCCTGGCGCGCCTGCCTTATGGCGCGCGGACCAACCCGGTGGACGAGTTCGACTTCGAGGAAGACACCGACGGCTCCGATCACAACCAGTACTGCTGGGCGAATTCGGCCTATGCGATGGCGGTTAACATCAACCGTTCATTCAAGTACTACGGCTGGTGCACCTCGATCCGGGGCGTCGAATCGGGCGGTATCGTGGAAGATTTGCCGGCGCATACCTTCCCGTCCGACGACGGCGGCGTTGACATGAAATGCCCGACCGAAATAGCCATTTCGGACAGGCGCGAAGCGGAATTGGCGAAAAACGGCTTCATGCCGATCCTGCACCGCAAGAACTCCGACGTTGCTGCGTTCATCGGTGCGCAATCCCTGCAGAAACCGATCGAATACTACGATCCGGACGCTACTGCCAACGCCAATCTTGCAGCACGCCTGCCCTACCTATTTGCCTGCTGCCGCTTCGCTCATTACCTGAAATGCATTGTTCGGGATAAAATCGGCTCATTCCGCGAGCGCGATGATATGCAAATATGGTTAAATGACTGGATCATGAATTACGTGGATGGCGACCCGACCAACTCATCCCAGGAAACCAAGGCACGCAAGCCGCTTGCCGCGGCGGAAGTCCAGGTCGAGGAAGTCGAGGGCAATCCGGGTTATTACACGTCGAAATTCTTCCTGCGCCCACACTACCAGTTGGAAGGATTGACCGTGTCGTTGCGTCTGGTTTCGAAGCTTCCTTCCGTCAAGGAAAACAGTGCCACGACTTGAAAAATTTGGGGAACGGTTGTTGAAAACCGTTCCCCGTCTAAACCGGCGGAACGCTTCACCGTTCCGCTCGGTGCTTTTGTCTCCAACTTATAAGAGGAAATGATATGGCTTCTCTCGGCTTAGGCAACATCATGTCTCCACCGCAGGTTTCCGTCGACACAGCGCCGAAGGATTCCTTGCAGGACTTCTTCATCAAGCTCGAAGGCATCCCCGGAGAATCGAAAGATTCCAAGCACTCCGGCCAAGTCGACGTTCTCAGCTGGGGTTATGCCGTCAGCCAATCCTCCTCCAGCCACATCGGCGGCGGCGGTGGCGTTGGCAAGGCCAACTTCAGTGAACTGGTGTTCACCCACTACGTCGACAAGTCCACCCCCAATCTGATGCAGTACTGCGCCAGCGGCAAGCACGTGCCAAGCGTGGAACTGAGCTGCTGCAAGGTTGGTGGCGGTCAGCAAGAGTACATGAAAGTGACGCTCACCGATGTCCTTATTACGCACGTCCGTCCGATGGGCGCGACCAACAGCCCCCGCGTGATCGAGGAAGTCGGCTTGTCCTATGCCAAGATCAAGGCTGAGGTCAAGGAACAAAACGCCGATGGCTCGATGGGTGCATCGGTTACCGGAACGTGGGACGTCAAGCAAAACCAGGTTTAATCGACCCGCAAAAAACGGTGCCGGACCCTCCGATGGAGGTCCGGCACCGTTAGTTATCGCCCGATAGTGCGGATTTTTGTATCTCGCCATCGTCGTTCGGAGAAATTCCGCGCTCCCTAAGAAAGAAACATGGACGAAATACGCGCAAAACGCTTGCTGCCGACCTTGTTGGATCGCCTTACCGATCATGCTCCCCGGCAACGAAACGAACCCGCGCACGAGTTCCACGGCAGTGAAAAGGCGTATCGAGCCAATGTATTGCGCGATTTGTCGTGGCTGCTGAATACGGTCAACGACGAATCGACCACTGATTATTCCCCTGCACCCCACGCGCGCCGTTCGGTGCTCAATTTCGGCGTTGCGGCGTTTTCCGGAAGGCAGATGGCCAACGGTGACTGGGCCGAAGTCGAACACGCGGTCCGCACCGCCATTACCACCTTCGAACCACGCATTCTTCCCGACACCCTGAGCGTGCGTATTCTGGTGCCGAAAAACGATGACGCGGCAAGAAACCAGCTCGCGCTCGAAATCAAAGGCCAACTTTGGTGCGAACCCTATCCGGTAGAGCTTTTGTTGCGCTCCCGGGTCGATTTCGAAAACGGCGACATTCTGTTTGAAGAGGCAGTGGCCTGACGATGGATCCGAGACTGCTCTCTTACTACAACAAGGAACTCGGCTACATGCGGGAGCTGGGCGCGGAATTCGCCGCCCGCTATCCCAAGGTCGCAGGCCGGCTCGGCATGCGCGGCATCGAGATCGCCGATCCCTACGTCGAACGTTTGCTGGAAGGCTTTTGTTTTCTGGCGGCGCGCATCCATCTGAAAATGGATGCCGAATTCCCCCGTCTCTCGCAACGCCTGCTGGAAACCATTTACCCCAACTACCTCGCCCCGACACCATCGATGTGCATCGTGCAGTGCACACCGGGCGAGACGACCGGTAGCCAGAGCAACGGGCACCGGTTGCCACGCGGTACACGGCTCAGAACGGCGATACCCGGGATCGATCAAGCGCACTGCGAATTCCGCACGGCACATGACGTCGATCTACGGCCGATGCAACTACGCGAAGCCAAGTTGGAAAGTTTCCCCGCCAATCTTCCCCTACACCGGCTCCATCTCGACCGGCCGGTCAAGGCGGCGCTTTCCCTGCGATTCGCTTTCACCGCACCGCCAAACAAGGCAGCCCCCCCACTCGACCGTGTGTCCTTGCATCTCTGCGGCGACCATCATTACGCCTCGCGCCTCTACGAACTGCTGTGCGGCCACACCCTGGGACTTGCCGTTCGTCCCACCGGCAACAAGGGGGCGGACTGGAGCATGCTGCCGGCGACACAATTGCGCGGGGAGGGCTTTGGCGACGATGAAGCCATGCTTCCGTACGCCAGCCGCGGCTTTCAAGCCTATCGCCTGCTTCACGAATACTTTGCCTTTCCTGCCCGCTACCACTTCATCGGCATCGAAGGCCTGTCTCAAGCGCTGGGCATGCGTCCCGAGACTGAAAGCTTCGAAATCATCCTGTTGTTCGACAAAAGCGCCAACGACCTGGAAAAAATTGTCGACGCCGGCCATTTCGCCCTGTTTTGCACTCCTGCCGTCAATCTGATTTCGATGCGCTCCGACCGCATCCCGATCGGTGACAGCCGTTACGAATTCCACGTCGTTCCCGACCGCGCCCTGCCGCTGAACTACGAAGTATTCAGCGTCGAAGCAGCCGAAGGCTACGGTAGGGACAATACGGTCGAAGCACAATTCCGCCCCTTCTATACCTCTTTCGCCGGCGACCGCAGCGGTCACGGCGCGTACTTTTCCATGCGTCGCGAACCGCGGCGTATTTCGGAAATCGGTGTCGGTTCCGGCCCGAGGAGTACCTATATCGGTTCCGAAGTCTTCCTGTCCCTGGTCGACCAGCACGAAGCGCCATACAAGCATGACCTGCGCCAACTCGGCGCCGACATCACTGTTACCAACCGCGACCTGCCGTTGTTGATGTCGGTCGGCAATGAACACGACCTGACGCCGGTGGAATCCCTCCCCGTTCGGAATATCCGTATCCTGCACGGCCCCACCCACCCTGTTCCCGCAGTGCCGGAAGGAGAGCTGACCTGGCGGCTCATCAGCCACCTTGGCCTTGGTTACCAGACCTTGACCGACACTGCGCCCGAACAAGGCGCGGAAGCGCTGCGCGAACTGCTCTCGCTGTACGCGGCGCTCGGCGACCCCGCGGTAGCGCGCCATGGCCATGGTTTGCTCCGCGCCGGTCTTTCCTCCATTACACGGCGATTGCCCGGTGCGGGGCCACTCACGTTCGGTCGCGGTGTCGCCATTGACATCACCGTGGACGAAGCGCCTTTCGCCGGAACCAGCCCCTATCTTTTCGGTGCGGTTCTCGAGCGCTTCTTCGCTCGCCACGTGAGTATCAACTCGTTTACCGAATTGCGTTTCCACAGCGCCCAACGTGGCCAGCTCGGTACCTGGCAACCGCGCTTCGGCCAAAGGCCGATCGCATGAACGCCCGCGACGCAACCGACAATACCGACAACGCCGCCCTATGGGCGTCCCTGTCCGCACGCCCATACGGCTACGACCTGTTTGCCCTGCTGCGCAGAATCGAATCCCTGCACGTCGAGCACCCACGCTTCGGCCAGGCCTATCGGCCTGGTCATGAACCATTGCGGGTCGGGCAAGAGCCCTCCACCATTTTCGCGCCCGCCACCATTGCCGGTGTCGACAGGGCACAAGCCGGCCTGCCGCCGAAACTGCGCATCTTCAGCTTCGGCCTGTTCGGCCCCAACGGTGCGCTGCCACTCGCGCTCACCGAATACGCGAGAGAGCGAAAAATCCACCACGACGACAGCACCCTGGTGGATTTCGCCGATCTGTTTCACCATCGGCTCACCCTGCTGTTCTATCGCGCCTGGGCCGATGCCCAATCCACCGTCAGCCTCGATCGTCCGAACGACGATGCCTTCACGCGCCACGCTTCGAGCACCATCTCACACGGTTTCGCCTCCCTGCGCGACCGCGACTCGGTACCCGATTACGCGCGCCTGAACCATGCCGGCCATCTTGCCCGGCAGGCCCGCAGCGCCGAAAGCCTGTGCGCAATCCTGAGCAATTTTTTCCAAGTACCGGTCGCCATGGAAGAATTCGTCGGCCGCTGGCTCCCTTTGCCCCCGGAACAACGCACCCGCCTCGGCCCCCGCACCGGCGCGCGGCTGGGTGTCGACAGCGTTGCCGGCCAGGCGGTCTGGGATCGGCAGCACAGCTTCCGCCTGCGCATGGGCCCCATGAGCCGTAGCGCCTACGAGCAGTTGCTTCCCCCCGGCGCCGACCACCTGCCCCTGCGCGATTGGGTGCGCGACTACATCGGCCTCGAATTCGTCTGGGATGTCCGCCTCGTCCTGCGTGCGGATGAAGTTCCCAAAGCCACGCTGGCGCGCGACACCCGATTGGGTTGGAGCACCTGGATCGGCAAGCGTCAGCCCGGCGTCGATGCGGACGATCTGCTCCTCGACCCGGAGCGCCAGTCCACTCGTCTCGACTCAGCCCACCGTTCAACCCACCACACCAAGGAAGCCAGACCATGAGTTGGAACAACCTTCTTCCCCCCGGCACTCTTGGCAGACGCAGCGGATCCGTTCCCGTGCAGGACGGTACGCGCTGCGTCATCGCTTCGCCGCAGCCGGGAACGACCGGAATCCATCCTCTGCCGGTTGGCACGCCACGCACAACCATCGCGGGGCTCAACCCTGCACTTTCCTGCTACACCAAGGATTGCGCCAAGCCTGTCGACATTACCGACAAGAGCGTGATCGATGGTTTCCTTTCCCAGCTCGGCGCCCTATACCGTGCCTCGGTTCAGGAAGGCAAGGAGGCGGCCCGGCTTTGGGTGGATATCGCAGCGAAATCCAACACACCGCAAGGGTCGTTCGTCCCCCCCTCCGGGGCAATCTCCGTTTTGTGGACGCCCGACATCGCGCCCGCTACCGCAACCACGCTCACCGTGGCGGGTTACGGCTTTACCGCATTGCCGAAGAACCTGGTCCATTTCGCTTCAGATGCCGGCACGCAGGGCGTTGCCCAAAGCGGCGTCCTGCAGGCCAATACCTGGGGCCTGCATGGCCTGTTCGGCCCAAACACACATATTGCGCGGGCTGGCCGTCCGATCAGTGGTCAGATCAAAAAAGCGGCCACACACCCGATTTTGCTCAACACTCCCGTTGGAACCGCGCGCATCACCCCCTACCTCGTTCATGTCCGATGGGAGGAAGCGCGGTAAGACACGCACGATGAAATGGTATGTTCCTCGTTCGAGCTCGGTACACGAGCTTTCCGTCCTGTTCGCTTGGGCATGCTGGGGGATCGCCTATTGGAAATCCAGTTTTTGGCCGCTCGCCATATCACTCATCCCATACATCCTGTCGAACAGCTACGGGCATCTACTCGACGAAAAACACAATGACACCAAGGCTCCCTGAGCCAAGCATGAGCCATCGCACCAGCACACACCAAATATAGAAACAGCACACGGACTTCTGCCATGCACCGCCTTTCCCGCTTTTTCCTGCACTACCCTGTCGCCGCGCTGCTTGCGCTTTCTCCGCTCGCCGGACATGCCGGGCCTGATCCGCTCCTGGCTTTCGCCATCGACAAAATCTGGCACGGCGAAAGCCCGGCGGTATCGATCCTGGAAGAAAGGCTTGAAGCCAAGGATCCAAAGCAGCCTTCACGCTATTACTTCGTACAGACCAAGGATGCTCCGTCGTACACCGTACTCAGCGACGAGGACGCCTCGGTCGAATATGCGGGAAAACGCTTTTCCGCCGTCAAATCCTTCTGGGGAGAGCTTCCGGTTCTGCAGCCGGAAAACACGAAGCTGCTGGAAATGTCGGTAGGCCGAAATCGCTATCTGGTCCTGTCGGGCCCTGGATCACGGCTGTTCACCGTCGGTGATTGGCAACGCTACACCTTCCTCGAAGTACTCAATGTCAGCCGCCGCGCCGCGCCATACCACTACGCCTTGATCTCCGACGCCAATCTCGGAGAACGTGTCCTGGGCCGCCTGCCAGGCTCTCCGGTAATGAACTACGCCCGCCTCGTTCCCACCCGCTGGGCCTCCAATACCGAACCTAGCGCCTACGAAGTATTGATCTATGCCCTCGAAACACAGGGGCTCAAACGCGTCATCGATGAAGGAAAGCCGCTGGCCTATTCGCTCACACACGAAGGCGCAGGGGGTGCCTGGCAACTGCAACGTATCGATCAGACGCCGGTAGCCGACGCGCGCGACAAGGCCGGCCTCGCCTTTACCGTTTCCACGCGGCAGGAAGAAGCGCCTGCGCCGCAACCCGATCCCCAAACCAAGCCGCAATCCACCCGTTGAGGAAGACTCGATGAGCGACATCAGCCGTACCGCCCTGTTTGGCAAACTCGATCCTATCCTCTACAAAGCCATCGAAGGCGCGACCGTCTTCTGCAAACTACGCGGCAATCCTTACGTCGAACTGGTTCACTGGCTTCATCAACTGATCCAGCTCAACGACAGCGACCTGCATCGCATCCTGCGCCACTACAACATCGACCAAGGCCGGCTTGCGACCGAACTCACCAAAGCGCTCGACGCCCTGCCGGCGGGCGCAACCTCGCTCACCGATTTGTCGCAGCACGTCGAATCCGCCGTGGAACGCGGCTGGGTTTATTCCACGCTGCTGTACGGGGACGATCGCATCCGGGGCGGCACCCTGCTGGTCGGCATGCTCAAGACCCCCAGCCTGCGCAGCGTACTTGCCACCGCCGCCGCATCCCTGGCCAAACTCGATGCCGACACGCTGGCGCGCGAACTTCCCTCCATCGTGCGCGGCTCACCCGAAGATGGGCTTGCGGCCAACGACGGCACACGGCTCACCAACGCTGGTGCCGAAGCCGGCGTGCCGGGCGAACTGGATGCCAGCAAAGCGCAAAACGCATTGCAGCGTTATGCCATCGACCTCACCGCGCGCGCACGCGCCGGCGAGATCGATCCCGTCACCGGGCGTGACGAGGAAATCCGGCAGATCATCGACATCCTCATGCGGCGGCGCCAAAACAACCCGTTGCTTGCCGGCGAAGCCGGCGTCGGCAAGACCGCCGTCGTCGAAGGCTTCGCCCTGCGTCTGGCTCAAGGCGACGTTCCGCCGCAACTCAAGGACGTCTCCCTGCTCATGCTCGACATCGGTCTGCTCCAGGCCGGTGCCGGCATCAAGGGTGAATTCGAACAACGTCTGCGTCAGGTCATCGACGAAGTACAGGCCAGCCCGCGTCCGATCATTATCTTCATCGACGAAGCGCACACCCTCATTGGCGCCGGCGGCGCGGCCGGTACCGGCGATGCCGCCAACCTGCTCAAACCCGCGCTCGCCCGCGGCACGCTGAGAACCATCGGCGCCACCACCTGGAGCGAATACAAGCGGCACATCGAAAAAGACCCCGCGCTCACCCGCCGCTTCCAGCTCATCCAGATCGGCGAGCCTGACGAAACCCGTGCCATCGCCATGGTGCGCGGCATCGCCGACACGCTGGAAAAGCACCACGGCGTCCATCTGCTCGACGAAGCCATCGCCGCAGCGGTCCGCCTCTCGTATCGCTACATCCCGGCGCGCCAGCTTCCCGACAAAGCCGTAAGCCTGCTCGATACCGCCTGCGCCCGCGTCGCCATCAGCCAGCATGCGCCCCCTGCCGCGGTGGAAGACTGCCAGCGGCGCATCGAGATACTGCGCACGGAACTGGCCATCATCGAAAGGGAAAGCGCCATCGGCCTCGACGTCGCCGAGCGCGAAACCGCCTGCCGCGCGCAACTCGAGCAGTTCGAAGCCCAGTTGCAGGAACTCGAAACACGCTGGCAGCGCGAACGCGATCTGGCCAACCGTTTGTTCGAGCTACGCTCCGTTCTGCGCCAGGAGCATGCCGCCGAAACCGCCGCTCCCCCCGAAGAAGGCACCTCGCCTCCGACCTCCAACGAAGCCACGCCCTCCCCCGGTGAGGCTCCATCCGACGATGTTCCACCCAGTGATGCCACTGCTGCGGAACCCTCCGAGGAACAGCTCGCCGAACATTCGCGCCTGCACCTTGAATTGATCGAGCTGCAAGGCGAAGACCCATTGGTCCATCCCGCGGTAGACGCCGCCGCCGTCGCCTCCGTCGTCGCCGACTGGACCGGTATCCCGGTCGGGCGCATGGTGCGCAACGAAATCGAAGCCGTGCTCAATCTCGTCGACACCCTCGACCGGCGCATCGTCAGCCAGCGCCATGCTCTCGAACGCATTGCCAGCCGCGTTCAGACCTCCCGCGCCAAGCTCGACAATCCGGACAAACCGGTCGGCGTCTTCCTGCTCGTAGGCCCCTCCGGCGTCGGAAAAACCGAAACCGCCCTGGCGCTGGCCGACACGCTGTACGGCGGCGAGCATAACCTCATCACCCTGAACATGAGCGAGTTCCAGGAGGCACACACCGTCTCCACGCTGAAAGGTGCCCCTCCCGGCTACGTCGGCTATGGCGAGGGCGGCGTGCTTACCGAAGCCGTTCGGCGCAAGCCGCACTCGGTCGTGCTCCTCGACGAAATCGAAAAAGCCCACCCCGACGTGCACGAAATCTTCTTCCAGGTCTTCGACAAGGGCTGGATGGAAGACGGCGAAGGCCGTCACATCGACTTCCGCAACACCATCATCCTGCTCACGTCCAACGTCGGCACCGACCGCGTCATGGCGCTCGCTCGTGACGTCGAACAAATTCCGACGCCCGAAACGCTCTCCGACGCCCTGCGCAAGCCCTTGCTCGAAGTCTTCCCTCCTGCTTTCCTCGGCCGCCTCGTCGTCATTCCCTATTACCCGCTCGCCAACGATTCGCTCGCGCTCATCGTCAAGCTCCAGCTCGACCGCATTCGCCAGCGTATCGTCGAACAACACGGTATCGGCTTCGACTACGAGCCTGCCGCCATCGAACTCGTCATCCGCCGCTGCACCGAACTCGATTCCGGCGCGCGCATGATCGACTCCATCCTCACGCACACCGTGCTGCCGCACATCAGCCGCGAGTTTCTCTCGCGCCTGGCCGCCGGTCGTCCGTTGCGCGGCATTCTCCTGACCGCCGCCGATAGCGACTTCACTTACCAATTCGAATCCGAAGAGGTCTTGTCATGAACCGCACGCTCAACGCCCTGACGCCCCTGGGGGACGCCCTACGCTTTGACAGTCTGACCGGCCGCGAAGAACTCTCCCGGCTCTTCGACCTCAGCCTCACCCTCAAGAGCGAAAAACGCGACATCGACCCCGACGCCCTCCTGGGCCAATCGCTCAGCGTCGAAATCCAGACCGCCGCCGGCGTGCGCTACCTCAACGGCCAATGCGCCCGCTTCACCCATCTGGGCCCCGAAGGCCGCCTGCACCGCTACGAAGCCCGCCTTCGCCCCTGGCTGTGGTAC
>JAVBSY010000053.1:0-11868 GCA_031556475.1 Azoarcus sp. | reverse complement strand
GATCCTGATGGACGTGGTCATGCCGGGCATGAATGGTTACCAAGCCACGCGCACGATTTCGCGCAACAGCGCCACGCATGCGATACCGATCATCATGTGCACGAGCAAAGGGCTTGAAACCGACAAAATCTGGGGTATCCGTCAAGGCGCCTACGACTATCTGGTGAAGCCGATCGTGCACGACGAGCTGCTCGCCCGCATCAAGGCGATAGGCTGATTACACCCCATGTCCAAACGGATCAGTCTGCGCGAATTCCAAGAAGGTTTGGTGCGGCGCCTCGCCGAAGCGAAGACCAGCGAACGCAGAGGCCTCCTCGGCGTCCAGGCCGGCGATGAAAACTGGTTGCTCGACCTCACCGATTCCGGCGAAATCCTGCCACCGCCGCCGCTTTCACCGGTTCCTCTCACACGCCCCTGGTATCGCGGCATGGCCAATGTACGCGGCACGCTTTACGGCGTTGTGGATTTTTCCAGCTTTCACCGCGGCACCCCCATCATCCCGGCAGGACAAGCCCGCCTCGTGTTGATCGGCGCCCGTCACGGCGTGCATTGCGCCTTGCTCATTTCCCGCGCCTGGGGACTGCGCAGTCACGAAGACTTCGAGCCCGATGCCACCCCAATGAACGCAGAGGAGCGCCCCTGGGTAGGACGGCGCCTGCGTGACACACAAGATCGTTTGTGGCTGCAGTTGGACGTGCCACGCCTGCTCGCCTATCCCGGCTTTCTCGATGCAGGAGCAGGCTGACGCATGACGCCAGAATAACGGCACACGATGCGGGCACTTTCAACCAGACACACGCACACACACATTCATTCAACCTTAACTAGCGGCGGAGCACGCAACATGGCATTCCAGCCCTTCGGCAAGAAAAAACCGGCTGCGGACGATACGGCCTCCAATACCACCATCATGGAGACCCCCTCTGCCGTACCACAGATCATGCAGGCACGACAGACGGCTCACCGTTCTGTCGGCGAGCAGATCCGCCCGACCCTCGTCTTCTTCATCATCCTGGTCGTCGCGCTCGCAGGCTTGATCGTCTATCAAAACCGACAGTCCGCCACCGTCACCACTTACGTGGCCGCGGCAGGCGAAATGCAGACCCTGTCTCAACGTATCGCGAAAGCGGCACAGCTTGCGCTGCAGGGACATACGCCTTCCTTCGAGGAATTGCGTACTGGCACCACGCGTTTTTCGAGCCTGCTTTCCGCACTCGACATCGGCGGAGAAATCAACGGCCTCTCCGTATCGGCCGTGCCCGACAGCAGCCGCCTGCAACTGCAAGCGGTCAGCGACGCCTGGAGCAAGATCGAACAAGATGCCAAGCACCTGCTCGCACAGGAAAAGAATCTGCTTGCCATGAACGATTCGGTCGCTACGATCAACGCATCCAATGCCGCCTTGCTCAGCCTCACCGAACACGTTGCCGCACTCAAGTTCCAGCCCGGTAACGATCCTCGCGATGTCGCCATGACCAACAACATGGTCATGCTGACCCAACGCATCGCCAAGAACGCCAACGCATTGCTGGCATCCAGCGCGATCGACCCCGAAATCGCCTTCACGCTCAGCAAGGACACAAATACTTTTCACGATCAACTGGCCACACTCGCGAAAACGAGCACCGACACGGAAACCCGCAACCGCCTGAGTCAGCTTGAAGCCGGCACCACGAGTACACTGGAGGCGGTATCGAACATCATCAGCAACATCCAGTTGCTTGTTCAAGCCAAGCAGGCGGGTGGCCGCATATTCAACGATTCCGTGCCCTTGCTGGCGCGCACAAGCGATCTGGCCGAAGCGATCAACCGCTCCGCGCGCGGTTTCGATCCTTTGCTCGTGGCGATCGCGGCGTGTTCCGCACTGGCTCTCTTCCTGCTCTTTCGCATGGCCAAGGTCTACAACGACCACTTCGCCCTGCGCCGTGCCGAAGCGGAAGATCAGCGTCAATCGGCCGAAGCCGAGCGCAATATGACGCAGCAGGCGATCCTGCGCCTGATGAACGAAATGGGTGATCTGGCCGACGGCGACCTCACCATCCGTACCACCGTCACCGAGGACATCACCGGCGCGATCGCGGACTCGGTGAACTACACGATCGAAGAACTCTCGGTGCTGGTACGGCGCATCAACGATGCTGCCACTCGCGTAACCGCTGCAACGCAATCCGCACAGAAAACATCTTCCGAACTGCTCGGCGCTACCGAGCGGCAGTCGCGCGAGATCGAAGAGGCTGGGCGCACCGCGCAAAACATGGCGCGCTCGATGACCGACTCTTCCGAACGCGCGCTTCAATCCGCCCATGCCGCCCGCCGCTCGCTCGAATCGGTGCGCAAAGGTGCCGATGCGGTGGAAAACACGATCAAGGGCATGAACAACATCCGCGAGCAGATCCAGGAAACGTCGAAGCGGATCAAGCGCCTGGGCGAATCCTCGCAGGAGATCGGCGAAATCGTCGAACTGATTTCCGACATTACCGAGCAGACCAACGTCCTCGCGCTGAATGCCGCCATCCAGGCGGCCTCCGCCGGCGACGCCGGCCGCGGCTTCACCGTCGTTGCCGAAGAAGTGCAGCGTCTGGCGGAACGCTCGGCGGAAGCGACGAAACAGATCTCCGCCATCGTCAAGACCATTCAAACCGACACCCAGGACGCCGTCGGCGCGATGGAAAACGCTACCCGCGACGTGGTCGAAGGCGCGTTGCTGTCCGACGCCGCCGGCCAGGCGCTGACCGAGATCGGACAGGTATCGATCGAAGCCGCGCGCCTGATCGAACAGATCTCCTCCGATACACAGCAACAGGCGGCCACCGCCTCGCGCGTGGCCGATGCGATGAAGGACATTCTCGCCATTACCGAGCAAACAACCGAAGGCACCAAGCAAACCGCGGTCTCCATCGGCCAGCTTGCCGACCTCGCCATCGAACTCAAGGGTTCGGTTTCCGGCTTCAAGGTTTGAACAGCCGCCGTAGCAAGAGAGCACGCTCATGACGCACGCCATCGAAGCCGATCTCGGACCCCTGACCTGGGTCAAGAGCGAGATCGATCTTGCGCTCGACCGCGCAACCGAAGCGCTCGACCAAGCGGCACGGGCCGAAGACGCAGCCGCCCGCATTCAATTCGCCCAGACCCACCTGCACCAGGTGCGAGGCGCATTGTCCATCGTCGGCCTGGACGGCCTCACCCAGTTCGCCTCCGCACTCGATCAAGTGCTCGGCAAGCTAGCACGCACCACTCCCGTCGACACCGCCGGCCTGACGCTGGCGCACCGCGCCCTCGCCAGCATCGGCAACTATCTCGACGATATCGCTCATGGTGTCGCCGACCAGTCGCTGCGCCTGGCACCGCTCTATACGGAACTTGTCGTCGCCCGCGGCGATGCGCCACCTTCGCCCGCGGAACTGTTTTTTCCCGATCTCGCATTGCGGCCACCCCGGCGCCGTACCGCGGCGGGTGCGAGCGAAGACCTCAACCCGGACTCCTTGCGCCGGCTGCGCGCCCGTTACGAACGCGGTCTCCTCGAATGGCTGCGCGACGCACGCTCGGCCAAAGGCCTGAAAGCCATGCGCTCGGCCATTGCCGATATCGAGGCGCTGCAAAAAAGCGCGCCAGCGCGCAGCCTGTGGTGGGCATCCCTCGCTTTTTTCGATGCGCTGGCAGACAGCACGCTGAAAGCCGATGCAACCACCCGGCGCCTGTGCACTCAGCTGGACGCCCAGATGCGGCGGCTCATGGCCGGCAATCCCGCCATACCAGACCGCCTCATGCGCGAATTGCTCTATTGCGTCGCCGTCACCCCGGCACGCACGGAACAGCAAAAAGCGGTACGTGCCACATGGCAGCTCGACACTCTGCTGCCCCAGGCCGACAGCCGGCTCAGCGACATTCCCCTTGCACCCCTGCTGCAAACGATACGGACGCAATTGACGGCAGCCAAGGAAGCCTGGAACGAGTTCAGCAGCGGCACCGCTGCCGCGCTGCCGCGCTTCAGCACGTTGATGAGCGAACTTGCCGAACCGATCGGACGCCTTGGCAGACCTGTAATCGACCGGCTCACCAAAGGCATCCGCAACTTTGGCCTGTGGCTACAGAAAGACCCTTTGCTCTCTTCGGAAACCATAGGCCTCGAAGTCGCCACCGCCCTGCTGTTGGCCGAAACCACCCTTGATCGCCGCGCCCTGGAAACAAGCGTCAGCGCTCAAGTGGATGACACCCTGGCTCGCCTGGACGCACTGACCCAAGGCAAATCCCTGCCTGCGGCCTTGCCTGCATCCAATATCGATTCCAGCCGCCGCGCGCAGGAAAAAGAAGCTGTTGGTCAGCTCTCGAAGGAAATTCTCTCCAGCCTCGCCCATGTCGAACAAACGCTCGACGATTATTTCCGCAACCAGAACAAACGTGCGCCGCTTGCCCAGTTGTCTGGCCCGATGCAACAGATCGAAGGCGCACTGACCTTATTGGGCGAAACCGAAGCCATTGCCCTGGTTCGCGAGGCCAGCGAAACCATCGCCCGTTTCGCCAACGAGCAAACCGAAACGGATCCGGCCGAGTTCCAAACGCTCGCACACCACATTTCCGCACTCGGCTTTTACGTCGAATCGCTGCAACACAGTCGTACCAGCTTGAAGCGCCTCCTTGAACCGGATGTATCCGAAGAAGTGGAAGAGGACGAACTCGTCGAGACCGACGACGAGGATGAACTCACCATCGAGGCGTTCCCCGTGGGTCAGGAGCCTGCGCCGACAGCCAAGCCCGCCGGAATCACCACGACGACACTCCGCGGCAAGCCGGCCGGCACCACCACGACCACGCTCCGCACCAAGCCCGCCGGCACTTCCACGACCACGCTCCGCGACGTATTCGAAGCCGAGCCCGAACCCGCGCTGGAAGTGCCAAAACCCGCCGAAGCCACGCTCAAACTGATCGAGGCCAGCGACGAAGAGATCGATGCCGAACTGTTGTGCATCTTCATCGAAGAGGCACACGAGGTTCTCGCCACGATCGGCGAGCAGTTTGAGCTGTCCCATACCGACCCGACGGAAAAGGAACATCTCGTTGCCGTCCGTCGCGGCTTCCACACACTCAAAGGCAGCGGCCGCATGGTCGGGTTGCGCGATTTCGGCGAAGCCGCCTGGAGCCTGGAACAAACGCTCAATCGCTGGCTCCAGCTCGAATGGCCGCTCACACCGGACCTGCACCACCTTGTCAGCGGTGCGCAGCAATTTTTCGGCGAGTGGGTCGCGCAGCTCGAATCCGGCGGCCCGCACAGCCGCGACGCGTCCGAACTCACGGCGGAAGCCGAGCGCCTGCGCGCTGCGGAAGCACCGGAACCGCTACCGGCCGCCACGGATGCACCCACCGCCGCAGAGCCGGCGGCGGCAACCCAGACCATACTCAATCTGTCGGATCTGGCGCTGTCGCCGGAAGATGAGGGTTTGATCGCGGAATCCGGCGCCCCGGTGCAAAAAGAGGAAGGTTTCCACCCGGAGAAAACGCAGCTCGGCTTTACCCCCCATGACGCCGACGCGGAAGCCCCGGCACAGGAACTGTCGCTCGACCTGGAAGAGATGCTGGCTCCGTTGAGCGAGCTCGTCGCTACCGACGAATCGCCGCAAGGACAAGTTGGCAGTCCCACCGAATCGGTCGGTTTGTTCGCTGCCGGAGAACTCGATTTCGAGCTCGATGCAGGTGAACCCGACGTCGACCTCATTCCACCGGTTTCGCTGGCCCCGCCAGCGACGGACATGGGACTTGCCGACGACGAGCCGCTCGTCCTCGACGAGTTCACCCTGGATGAATCCGACATCGAGTTCAACCCACTCGAGTCCGGCAGCATCGAAATAACTTCTCTTGAAGAAGAAAGCCTCCCGGGTGAAACGGCAGCACCCGATGCCGTTGCCCCAGAAATCAGTGCCCCGGAGATAAGCGTTTCCGAAACAGCGATCTCCGAGGCAGACATCGCCGAAGAAATTCAACTCGAAAGCATCGAAGCACCGGAAGCGCCTGAAGCGGAACCCACTGAAGCGCCCCCTGCCACCACAGCCGCGCTTGCTCCAGGCTGGAACGACAACGACGTGATTCACGTCGGCGACGTCGAACTGCCCCGGCCGCTTTTCGATCTTTTCCTCACCGAAGCACAGCAACACCTCGGCACGCTGCACCGCGAATTTGCCCGCCTGGGTACCAACCCGGTCTTGCTGTCGTCGGAGGAAGCGCTACGCGCTGCACACACGCTGGCTGGCATTTCCAGCACAGCGCATGTGATGCCGATGCAAATCCTGGCACGCGCGCTGGAACACGCCTTGCGCCGCCTGCAGGATCAATCCCGCCCACCGGGCGCCGACCTTCCCTTGTTCGCCACGGCGACGGACACGCTCGACGCGATGCTCTCCGAAGCGGGGCAGCAGCGCATGCCGCTCGATGTACCCGAGCTGGTCACACAGCTCGAACAAAGCGTCCTGCACACAACCGCGCCGGCTCCCAAGATTCAGCCGGAACCGGTCTCGGCAGCGGTCCAACCGGAAGCAGCCGTCGACATCACCCCCGAACCGGCGGCACCGGTACACGACGATATCGACACGCAACTGCTGCCGATCTTCCTCGAGGAAAGCGCCGAACTCCTCAGCCAGCTTCACGCCACCCTGCGCGCATGGCAGGGCGACCCCGACGACGACGGGCACCGCCAGGCCATCGCACGACAGTTGCATACACTCAAAGGCAGCGCGCGCATGGCTGGCGCCATGACGCTGGGCGAGCATCTGCACCAGCTCGAATCGCGTCTCGAAACCGCGCTCAAAAGCAACCGCCCGGCAGCGGCCATCATCGACGACATCGCTACCGGCCTCGACATCACCGAGCAGTTGATCGACAACCTCGCCACCGGCGGCATGCTGGTACCGAGTGTGGTCACACCTGTTGTCACGGCCATTCAGGAAGAAAGCATCGCCGCCGACACGGAAGCAGCCGCCTCCGCCACATTGCGCGTGCGCGCCGACATGATCGACCGCTTCGTAAACGAAGCCGGCGAAATCGGCATCGCCCGTACTCGTATCGAGGGCGAGTTGCGCACCTTGCGGCGTTCGCTGCTCGACCTTACGGAAAACGTCATCCGGCTGCGCAACCAATTGCGTGAAGTGGAAATCCAGGCCGAAGTGCAGATGCAATCTCGCATCGCCCACGCCGAATCGGCACACAGCCAGTTCGACCCGCTGGAGATGGACCGCTACACCCGGCTGCAGGAACTCACCCGGATGATGGCCGAGAGCGTCAACGACGTCACCACCGTTCAGCAGAACCTGCTCAAGAACCTCGATGGCGCCGATATCGCCCTGCACAGCCAGGCGCGCCTGTCGCGTGAGCTGCAGCAAGCGCTGATGCGGGTTCGCATGGTGCCGTTCGACAGCCTGGCCGACCGCCTCTACCGTATCGTCCGCCAGGGCGCCAAGGACCTGAGCAAACGCGCCAACCTGGATTTGCGCGGGGGTCGCATCGAAGTCGACCGCAGCGTGCTCGAACACATGGTGGCGCCGCTCGAGCATTTGCTGCGCAATGCGCTCGCGCACGGTATCGAAGAGCCCGAAGCACGCCGCGCCGCGGGCAAACCGGAAATCGGCCAGCTCACCCTCAGCGTCGCCCAGGAAGGCAACGAAATCGCCATCGAGCTTACCGACGACGGCCGTGGACTCGACTTTACCCGCATCACCGAACGGGCGCGGGCGAATGGCCTGCTGGGCGCCAACGAGACAGCCGACGAACGCCGTCTGACCAACCTCATCTTCGTGCCCGGCTTTACCACGGCCGGTACGGTTTCCACCGTATCCGGCCGCGGTGTCGGCATGGACGTGGTGAAAACGGAAACCGCCTCGCTCGGCGGGCGCATCGACGTCAGCAGCAAACCGGGCAACGGTACCGTCTTCCGCATCTATCTGCCGCTCACTCTGGCCGTCACCCAGGCCTTGCTGGTGCGGGCGGGCGGACACACCTACGCGATTCCGTCGAGCATGGTGGCGCAGGTGCTGGAGCTCAAACCGGACGCACTCGAACATCTGCGTGAAAATCGCGGCATCGACTGGCTGAACGAACGCTACACCTACCGCTATCTGCCGCGCCTGCTTGGCGACCGCGAAAGCCGGCCGGAAATACAGCGCTACAACTGGATACTGCTGCTGCGCGCGGGCGCACAAACGCTGGCGCTGCATGTGGACGGTTTGCGCGGCAACCAGGAAATCGTCGTCAAGAACGCCGGCCCGCAGTTGAACCGCATCGTCGGCATGTCTGGCGCCACCGTGCTCGGCGACGGCGAAATTGTGCTCATCCTGAACCCGGTGGCGCTGGCCAGCCGCGGCCTGGGCGAGGAAAACGACGAAGCGGCGGAAGATCATGCCGGCATCAAGGCGGTGGACACCGTCAAGGAACCGCCCACCGTGCTGATCGTGGACGATTCGCTCACCGTGCGCAAAATCACCGGCCGCCTGCTCGAACGCGAGGGCTATCGCGTGCTGACCGCCAAGGACGGCGTCGACGGGCTGGAAAAGCTCATCGAAACCATCCCCGACGTCATCCTGTCCGACATCGAGATGCCACGCATGGACGGTTTCGACTTCGTGCGCAACGTCCGTGCCGACAGCCGCACCCGTGATGTGCCGGTGATCATGATCACCTCCCGGCTGGCCGAAAAACACCGCCGTTACGCAGCCGAAATCGGCGCCAACCATTATCTTGGCAAACCGTACCAGGAAGAAGAGCTGCTTGAATTGCTGGCACGTTACACCGGCCGCTTCATCACGGCCTGAAAACGGCCGACCTGACATCCACGCCCGCAACGGTCACTGGCGGGCGTGGCGGCAAGCGCGCATCCAAGTCGACGAGGGCGTAGAATATCGGGCATGGATACGCCTACGGCCAATCTGACGAATCATTTCCTGATCGCCATGCCCAGCATGGCTGATCCTCATTTCTCGCGCACCCTCACGTACATCGCCGAACACAACGATCAAGGCGCTCTCGGCATCATCGTCAATCGACCGATCGACATGACGCTCGCCGCCTTGTTCGAGCGCATCGAACTCCCGTTGGAAACCGACCGCCTTGCCGCACAGCCCGTATATTTCGGTGGCCCGGTGCAGACCGATCGTGGCTTCGTACTGCATCGCCCCTGCGGTGAATGGCATTCGACGCTGCGCGTCAACGCCGATGTCGGCCTGACCAGCAGTCGTGACGTCCTTCAAGCCATCGGTAGCGGCGAGGAACCGCACGAAGTGCTCGTCACCCTGGGTTATGCCGGTTGGGCCGCCGGCCAGCTCGAACAGGAACTCGCCGATAATGCCTGGCTGACGGTAGAGGCCGATATGGCCATCGTCTTCGATCTGCCACCGGAAGAACGCCTCGTCGCCGCCATGCAAAAGCTTGGCGTCGATTTCGCCAAACTCAGCGAGGTCGTCGGGCATGCCTGACGCGGCCGCCGCGCCGGCGCCCGCCTCACCCCCTACGTTGTCGCTGCCGCCTCGCGGCACGCTGCTGGGTTTCGATTTCGGTCTCGCCCGCACCGGTGTCGCCGTCGGCGAACTGGAAACCGGGCACGCCAGCGCGCTTACCACGTTGCACGAGGAAGCCAACGCGGCCCGTTTCGCCGCCATTGCACGCCTCATCGACGAATGGCGGCCGGTTGCGCTCATCGTCGGCCTGCCGAGCTATCTGGACGGCGGCGAACACCCATTCGCCGCACGCTGTCGCCGTTTCGCCAACCAATTACACGGCCGTTTCAATCTTCCCGTGACGACAATGGACGAACACCTTTCGTCCGCCGCCGCCGACGCGGCGCTACGCGAAGCCGGCGTGCGCGACTGGCGCCAGCGCCGCACCCAGCTCGACGCCAACGCCGCCCAACTGATCCTGCAGCACTTTCTGGACTCGACCTGCCATGTCCTCCCTCACTGAATCGCTACCCGATGCCGAAACGCTGTGCCGGCAACTCGCCGACCAGATGCGACCACACCTGTCTCCCGATACCGCCCTCGTCGGTATCCACACAGGTGGCGTCTGGCTTGCCGAACGGCTGCACACCCTGCTCGGCCTGACTCAACCGCTGGGCATGATCGACGTTTCCTTCTATCGCGACGATTACGGCGCCAAAGGACTGCACCCACAACCGCAACGCACCGATATCCCGTTTTCGGTGGAGGAGGCACCCATCGTCCTCGTTGACGACGTGCTCTATACCGGCCGCACCACGCGTGCCGCCATCAACGAACTGTTCGATTTCGGCCGCCCCGCCTGCATCGACCTGGCCGTACTGATCGACCGTGGCGACCGCCAGCTTCCCATTGCCGCCCGCTACTGCGCCCTGACCCTGCCCGAACCGCTACCCGCGTCGCAAAGCCTGCAATTGGAACGGGCGGACGACGGCACGCTGAACCTGAGGCTGATCGATGCGTAATCCTCAACTGAACCAACACGGCGAGCTGCAACATCTGCTCACCCTGGACGGGTTGCCGCGTGAAATCATCACCGCGATTCTCGACACCGCCGCGCCTTTCACCGAAGTGGCCGAACGTGAAATAAAAAAACTGCCACTGTTGCGCGGCAAAAGCGTGTTCAACCTGTTTTTCGAGAACTCCACACGCACCCGCACCACCTTCGAGATCGCGGCCAAAAGGCTGTCGGCCGACGTCGTCAATCTCAACATCAACACCAGTTCGGCAGCCAAGGGCGAAAGCCTGCTCGACACCGTCGACAACCTGTGCGCGATGCAGGCCGACATGTTCGTCGTCCGTCACGCGGCCAGCGGCGCACCTTTCCTCATCGCCCAGCACCTGCATGCCACCAACCGCGATCACATCCACGTCATCAATGCCGGCGACGGTCGCCATGCCCACCCCACCCAGGGCTTGCTGGACATGTACACCATCCGCCACTTCAAGCGCGATTTCACTGGCCTCACCGTCGCCATCGTCGGCGATGTGCTGCACTCGCGCGTGGCACGCTCGCAAATCGCCGCACTCACCACGCTGGGCGTACCCGAAGTGCGCGTCATCGGCCCCAAAACCCTGCTGCCGACCGACGTGGAAAAGCTCGGCGTGCGCGTCTTCCACGACATCCGCGAAGGCTTGCGAGGCGTCGACGCGGTGATGATGCTGCGGCTGCAAAACGAGCGCATGAACGGCGCGCTACTGCCCACGCCGCAGGAGTACTACAAAATCTGGGGACTGACGGCGGAAAAACTGGCGCTCGCCAAACCCGACGCCATCGTCATGCACCCCGGACCGATGAACCGCGGCGTGGAAATCGACTCCGCCGTGGCCGACGGCGCGCAGGCGGTGATCCTGCCGCAAGTCACCTTCGGCATCGCCGTGCGCATGGCGGTGATGAGCATGTTGGGCGGGCATTGAGGGCTACACGCCCAAGGATCACACGCGCATGAAAATCCTGATCAGCAACGGCCGCCTCATCGACCCGGCCAAACACCTCGACCGTGCGGCCGACCTCTACCTTGCCGACGGCAAGATCGCCGCCATCGGCAACGCCCCGGATGGCTTCCATGCCGACAAGCGCATTGACGCCCAGGGACTCGTCGTATGCCCCGGCCTCATCGACCTTGCCGCAAGGCTGCGCGAACCCGGCTATGAATACCGCGCCACGCTCGAATCGGAAATGGACGCGGCGATGGCTGGCGGCATCACCAGCCTCGCCATTCCACCCGATACCGATCCGACGCTGGATGAGCCCGGTCTGGTGGAAATGCTTTGCTACCGGGCAAAAAAACTCAACCGCGCCCACGTCTACCCGGTCGGGGCACTCACTGTGGGATTGAAAGGCGAACGTCTGTCCGAAATGGCCGAACTGGTCGAAGCCGGCTGTGTCGCCTTCAGC